>NZ_JADKYL010000030.1:0-615 GCF_019633785.1 Bacteroides sp. FSHCM14E1 | reverse complement strand
GTACTTCCTTCCCATTCCAATTTTTAACAAGTTCTTCAAGTTTTTCCTTCTCGGTCTGCTGACATGAGATTAGAAAGAGAAAGCAACCCAGTATAAATATAAGATTTTTCATTTAAAATAAAATTTGATTAAACAGGGGTTATCATCTTCTAAACGCTCTTCCAGCTTCTTATATTCCTCTGGAGGAAGCACTTTTTCATAGTTTGGAAAGTCTTCATTGAAAACAATACAAGTCAGGAAATCTTCATTAAAGGCTAAAGGTTCAAAATGAATGTCTTCTGTTGTTTTTTCAAAAAAGAAACTTTTGCCGTCTTCCTTCCGGTAAAATAGATTTTTCGAATGCTTAAGCCCAAACACCAACATGATATAATAGAATTTATCATTCTGATATTGATCGCATAAAAAATAAGGCACAGTAGAATCACGTAAATACTGCAACATTAATTTATATTCTTCAACCTTTTTATCCTCTAATAAAGTGAATCCATACTCCTTCAAATCAAGATTATCTTTTCCAAAATCCCAACGGTATGCAACCCGTAAGCTATCTGTCCTTACTTCATATACTTCATTTTGATAAGGATTGGAAAAATATACTTTATGTTCATAATTATA
>NZ_JADKYL010000003.1:0-539881 GCF_019633785.1 Bacteroides sp. FSHCM14E1 | reverse complement strand
CAAATTTTATTTTAAATGAAAAATCTTATATTTATACTGGGTTGCTTTCTCTTTCTAATCTCATGTCAGCAGACCGAGAAGGAAAAACTTGAAGAACTTGTTAAAAATTGGAATGGGAAGGAAGTACAATTTCCGACAAATCTTAGTTTTACGTTATATGGAAAAACTCCTGTCGATTTTAAAATCCCTGCTTCGGATTATAAAATCGTGACCTATGTCGATTCGTTGGGTTGTTCCAGTTGTAAATTGCAATTGCCTAAATGGAAGGATTTTATGAAATATGCGGATTCTATAGTAGGCTATCAAATACCGGTTCTTTTTTTTCTTCATCCTGCTAATGTTCGCGAGATGAGGTCTGTGTTAAAACAAAATCGTTTTGATTATCCTGTTTGTATGGATACGGAAGATACTTTTAATAAAGTGAATAAGTTTCCTTCACAGCTAAATTTTCAAACTTTTTTATTAGATAAAAACAATCATGTAATTGCGATAGGAAATCCGGTTCATAATTACGATGTAAGAGAACTCTATATCCATCTTATTTCAGGAGGAATAGATGGAGATTCTCTTTCAAATATGCGAACTGTGATAAAAATAGAGAAAGATATGGTTGATTTGGGGAGTTTTGATTGGAGGCGAGAGCAGCATATAACTTTTGAGATACACAATATTGGTGATAATAATTTGGTCGTTTATGATAATAAGACATCTTGCGGATGTACTTCTGTTGAATACTCCAAAGAACCTGTTCAGCCCGGAAAGTCTTTAGCAGTTAAAGTAACTTATAAAGCAGACCATCCGGAACACTTTAATAAAACTATTATACTATATTGCAATGCTTCCGCTTCTCCTTTGGAGTTAAAGATAACTGGAGATGCCAAATAACTGGAACATATAATGAAATAAATTTCTATAGGGCGAGTGCTGCCAGTTGTCTTATTTGTCCTTGATAGTCGCTGTAGTCACAACTTTTGCAGGCTACAATATATATCAGTCACAGAGAGCGGAGGTGACAATATCGGATTTGACGATGGCTAATGTAGAAGCATTGGCAAGATATGAGTTACCTGAAGTTGAGATCGTTTGTAATGGTGGCTCTTATGGAATGTGTCAATATTGTCGGCGATATGATATATATGATCCTTATTATGGTTGGGGATATGCCTATGAATGCATAAAAACTGGTGATCAGGAGGATTGGTGTGCAAGTGGTTGTGACAGCCATGGAGGAGGTTCTTTCCCCGGTTAATTAGCCAAACGATGTGGTTGTATCACATTTTTGTGACACAACCACTCTAACTTTAAAGTATAGATAAAATGAAAAATACAATAAAATTCTTCATATTGTTAGTTGTAGGTATTTGTTACAGTTGTAATAACAGTCGTGATAAATCATTGACAAAAAATATGTGTAAAACAATGTTATCCGTTGATTTGGATTTAGAGAATAGCCAAGTTTCATTTTATGATTTATTTGATAATGTATCTCTAATTCCCCTCGAAACAAAAGAAGAGTCATTTTTGCATCGTATTGATAAAATTATTTTTTATAATGATTCTATTTTTATAATGGATAAAAGGCAGGGAACTATATTTCTGTTTGATTCAAATGGAAAATATCTGAGTAAGTTATTTAAGCAGGGAGGAGGACCGGATGAATATTTTGATTTATCTGACTTTACCATAAACCCATATACGAATAATTTGGAACTGCTTTCTGCGTATAAAGGTATTTATTGTTATGATTTGAATTTTGACTTTATTGAAAGAATACCTGTTCTTGATAAGGGAAGTCTTGTTCATCGCTTTGCAGTCGTGGACTCTTGTACAAGAGTTTTGTTTAATGTTGTTAGAATGCATAATATAGAGGTATATGATATTTGTGATAAGAAAATTCAGGGTAAATATTTTGAAGTTCCTGCAAATATACGTCGTAATACACCTTTGGGGGGACCTTTTTTATTGGAATGCATAAAAAAGGGAGAAGCTCTTTTTACTCAGCCATTTAGCAATACGGTTTATTCAGTATCTCGGTCATCTTTTACTCCGCGCTATAAATGGGATTTTGGGAAGTATAATTTTAATATTAATAAGTTAAAGCCCAATTTATCTCAAAATGAATATGATGATATTTTGGGGAGCGATTCCTTTTTAGCAAATAACGTATACTCTTTCTTGTCAAATGCGGAGAATGAACTGTTTTATCTTGTACAATTTAGTTTTGGAAAAAGACATGACATATTTACAGTTATATATGAAAAGGGTAGTGGTCAGTATAAAAAAATCAGAGAACTGGAAGAAGGGATTGCCTTTCCATATTACCCTGTTCTAACCGAGGATTTTATGTATACAATAGCTCGTGACACTTCAGTTATTAACAAATACTTGAATGAAAAAATTAAAAAAGAAAATAACATTGTATTGGATAAATTAGGTGGAGAACGGAATCCTGTTATTCTAAGATATAAATTAAAAAAATAGAATATTTCAATGATGACAATGAATTGTTGTACCAAAATATATCTTATAAAGATACTATATCTCATTATTACATGTTTTATTGGGGGAATTCTTCTAACCTCATGTAGGGAAAGTAAACAAGATAAAATGATGCGTTTAGTAAAAAAATGGAATGATAAAACAATTGTTTTTCCACAACAGATGACTTTTACAGCTTTTAGGGGTGACTCTGTTGTAGAATGTAAAAAGAAATATTCTACCTATGCTATAGTTACTTATGTTGATTCTATCGGGTGTATGAGTTGTAAATTGAAGTTGTCAGAATGGGGAGATTTTATGTCTATTGTTGATTCTATATCAAAAAGACAAGTACCTTGTCTGTATTTTTTTCATCCTAAAAAGAAAAGTGAACTTATTTCTTTATTGAAGAGAACGCGTTTTACTTACCCTATTTGCATTGATGAAAATGATTCTTTAAATATTCTGAATGGTTTTCCTTCTGATATGATGTATCAGACATTTTTGATTGATAAAGATAATAAAGTCTTAGCAATAGGAAATCCTGTTCATAATCCTATGGTGAAAGATTTATATATTAATATAATCTCAGGAAAGCAGCCGGAATCTACAAAAAAACAGCGGAAGACAGAGGTAATCATTTCTGAAAATCTGATTGATCTTGGGGAATTTTTTTTAACCATTCCCCAACATTGTACTTTCACTTTAAAGAATGTTGGGGACGATTTGCTTGTGATTGATGATGTAATTACGTCATGTGGTTGCACTTCAGTAGTATACTCCAGAGAGCCTGTTCAACCAGGAAAGTCGTTGGATTTGGCTGTAACCTATAAAGCGGATCATCCGGAACACTTTAATAAAACCATTACAGTATATTGTAATGTTCCTGATTCTCCTCTACAACTGAAAATAACTGGAGATGCTCAATGATTTAGAGAGGATAAAATGATTGGTATAAGGCTGTTTCAAATGATTTCTTAGATGATAACCCTCTAAAAAAGAAGAAAATAAGTTCTCCTTAAACAAAAAATACATATATTTGTCGGGTAAGTAACTATAAAAACACAAAAATATGAAAACTCAGGCATTACGAAGCAATCTATACTTTATTTTACTGGCTACAGCCTTTCTGTTAGGTATGGCGGGCTGTGATAAGGAGGAATCCGATCCGTTGAGAGTCGGGGATGATTCATTTAATAATATTGAAAATGGTGTCTGGACTGCTTATTATCCGAATACAAATCAGACGTGCATTACTATTTATGGTGGGGAAAGACCTTATACGGTAAGTAGTAATTCTGATATTCTCAAAGTGAATATGGATAAATTCCTGAATGCTTTCAACTACGAAATTCTGGGCGTTGGCGATGCGGAAGTGACAATTACCGATGCGAAAGGAGAATCTGCAGGTCTAAAAGTGAAAATAGACTATTGGTCTGATAAAATGAAGATTGTTAAGCAGGATGCCTATGTAAAAGGCGACGGGATGACGGTGGCTGCACAAAAGGAATTGAAAGAAAAAGCTTTGGCTTCCATTCCTGTAAAAGTAGGGGGTGGTTATCGATTTATATATACAAAGGATCAAGGAGGAACTGCGTATGTCTATCCGGATAAATTAGGGTAGGAATACCATAGGACTTAATTTGAAATCGGATGAAAAGTCATGTATGTAAGTTTACCGTTGTTTTATTTCTTCTCAGTTATACGGCCTGCCTGTCGGCACAGATAAACGGGAAGATACTGGATGCAAAGACCGGGCAACCTCTGTCCGGAGCGAATATTTATTCGGATAAGGGGGTGGGCATTACCATGTCTGATGAAAAAGGTGAGTTCATCATTAAAGACGGAGAACCTCTGCAGGGGATTGATACAATCTGTATTTCTTTTGTGGGCTATCTGACCAAACGCTTTCCTGTAAGGGATTTATTGAAAAAGAAAAACTCTATCTCATTGGAAGAGGCGCCGATTGAATTGGGGGAAGTAACTGCTTATGGAGTCAGGAAGTTCTATTTGCGTGTGCCGTATACGCAAATATCTTCAATGCCGGTACCTTTATATTCGTTTGCAATGGTCTCATGCAGAAATAAATTATACGTTACGGGTGGAGACCGGTCGCAGGTGAAGCCTCCTACCGACTATGATCTGACGGGTTCCGGTGGATTGCCAACTGGATTTGTGTACGAAAAATATAGTGGTAAAATCTATGTTTATGATATTCCTTCAAATACCTGGACTGTTACCAATCAAAGGCTGAGAGAGCGTGCTTATCATTCGGCGCTTTATGATAATGGAAGAATTTATGTGATGGGCGGAAAACGTTTCTCGACCAACCGAAAAATGGAATTCCTCGACGAGACAGTGGAGATTTATGATCTGGCCAGCGACACTTTGTTGACAGATCCGGTGAATCCGCATCAGGCGGCTTCTGCTGCCGCATTTGCCTATGATGGGAAGTTGATAGTCATGGGAGGGTCTATATATCGGGCTGAGAGCGGATGGCAGAGGTACTCTGATAAAATACACATGCTTGATCTCAGGAATGGTGCCTGGTATGAAGTGGGGAAGATGCCTTTAGGAATGGAAACAGATGGTATATTGGTGGGGCATACTATACTTTTGTTTGGTGGATACCGGGGAAAGGCATTATCGACAATACAGACTTATGATTTAGCCACGGGTGCCTGGAAAAGTAAAGGGAATTTATGGTTTCCGATATGTAAGGCAGGGATAGCTCGTGGTGGGGATAAGGTTTATATTCTGGAGAACGGTGTGATGCAGGTTTATAATCTTCGTACCAATGAGGTAAAAGCTTATCAGATTGATTTGAATTTAAGGGCAAGCGGGCTGTATTGTACGGAGAACAAGTTGATTATTGTAGGAGGATGCACTGAGGATATGGATGGCAAGCTGGGAGATGCAGGTGTTTACGAGGTGCAATTGTCTGATTTTGAACGTACGGAGTTACATCTGATAAACCGGGAAAAATAGAGGGGAAAGTTTACAAAAGTCCCGCCCACTCCTGGTTGGTTAGTGTGGGGAGCTGATCTGTTTCTGTGATGAAAGTTTCCGCCAGTTTTCGTTTTTCCTCTTGTAGCTGTATGATTTTCTCTTCTATGCTTCCTTGCGTGATGAAACGGTAAGCAATTACTTGTTTGTCTTGTCCGATACGGTGCGCGCGGGCAATGGCCTGTGCTTCGGCTGCCGGGTTCCACCAGGGATCGATGATGAACACATAGTCTGCTTGTGTCAGGTTGAGGCCCACTCCTCCGGCTTTTAGTGAGATAAGGAAAGCTTGTATCCTGGGGTCACGGCTAAAGCGTGCAATCTCTTCCGGGCGATTGGTAGAAGAGCCTGTTAGAAGAGCATAATCCCATTGACGTTTACGAAACTCATCGGCCACCAACTCCAGATGTTTGACGAAAGAAGAAAAGATCAGTACCTTATGGCCTTCGCTCCGGAGTGTTTCGAAGGTCTCTATAATTAGGTTTAGTTTACCGGATTCACCGATGAAACCGGGTAAAATCATCTGCGGATGGCAGGCGAGTTGCTTTAAACGGAGAATCCCGTTGAGTATTATGAGCGGTTGCTGACCCTTCTCTACGGTCTGTTCCAGCAGAATGTTCCGGAGACTGTTCTTTTCATGTTGGTAGAGCTCGTTCTGTTTCTTTGCCATGTCGCAATAAATCACTTCTTCGGTTAATGACGGTAGTTCCGGAGCTACTTCCTGCTTGCTTCTGCGTAGTATAAATGGGGAAATGAGTTGTCGTAGACGAAACTTCATCCGTTCGTCACCTTGACGGATGGCGTTGATGAACTGTTTGCTGAACGCTGTCTCGTTTCCTAAAAGTTCAGGCTGTAGAAAATGAAACTGTGCCCAAAGATCCTTCAGGGAATTCTCAATAGGAGTTCCTGTCAGAATTAGCCTGTGTTTACTTTGTAATTGTATCGCTGAACGGAATGTAAGTGATTCGCTGTTTTTTATGTTTTGACTTTCATCGAGAACTATGTACTCAAACTTATATTGGGATAAAGTCGCAATATTATTGCGCATCGTGCCATAAGTGGTAAAGACCAGATGATATTGGTCGAAGTGCTTTGACAAGCGATTGATTTCATTGGTGGAGTTTCCGTTATATTCCGTCATTGACAGGCTGGTAAAACGGGATGCTTCCCGTTTCCAGTTATGCAAAAGCGAGGTAGGCACAACAATAAGGGTGGCATGCAGGCGTGGTGTCTGGCTTTTCTTTTGATTTAGTACAGCACATTGCAAGTCGTTTTGTCCGCTTCGGGAGGCGTTGGGGGCTTCGGTTTTTACCGGAAAAAGTGATAACTGCCCCTTTTCATCGAAGAAAGCTTCCTTTTGCACAGGAGAGCCTTGAGTGTTTTCTTTCTCTTCCAGGCTGTTTGTTTCCTGATTTGTTGAGGCGGCTGTTCCCGGTTTGTAGATGTATTGTAAAAGTGTAAGGGTTTGCAAGGTCTTTCCAAGGCCCATATCATCGGCCAGACATCCTCCGAATTTTTCGAGGTATAGGTTTGCCATCCATGAGAAACCTTTCTGCTGATAGGGGCGAAGATTGGCCTTGAGCCCTGCAGGTACAGGGATTGGTTTCTCCAATCGGACGCCGGTTGCTATACCTGGACCTTTTTCCAGGATCGATTTTATTACACCCACAAAAGGACGCTTCAGTCGGATGTTCTTACCTGATTCTTTACCTATCTCAAGCAGATTGGCGTATTTGGTGAACCATTCTTCGGGGAGGAGGATAATGCGTCCGTCAGAGAGGGGATATTCCCTGTTGTTGTCCAGTATATTTTTGCGGAATCGGCTGAAGGGAATTTTCTGATTGTCTATGACGACATTGATATGTAATTCGAACCAGTCGGGGCCATCTTCGTAATCCTGTTCTATCCGGATATCCGGAAGATAGTATGGCTTCTTGTGCGTATCACTTGATAAGATAAACTTTTCCAGTAGCATTTCCCGGTGACGGCTGACCCACTCGGTAATGTTTTTTTCGGGAGCGATAGGCGATAGT
Organism: Bacteroides sp. FSHCM14E1; assembly: GCF_019633785.1. Classification (NCBI taxonomy): domain Bacteria; kingdom Pseudomonadati; phylum Bacteroidota; class Bacteroidia; order Bacteroidales; family Bacteroidaceae; genus Bacteroides; species Bacteroides sp. FSHCM14E1. The sequence continues at coordinate 532,367 of NZ_JADKYL010000003.1, read as the reverse complement.
TTGAAATGGGAATCACTGACACATTGTAATCCGGCTTTTTGAAGCAGACGGATTGCCTGTTTCTCGGCAGCTGAGTTACGTTGGAAATAGTGGATGACAGTTTGTCCATTCTCTTGCCCCCGGAAGATGATTTTCTTGATTCCATCGGAACCATGAGGTGAAAAAGTCCGGTCTCCATAACGAAAATCAAGCCGTAACAAAGTATCATTATAGATTGTATCTTCAAGGTAGAGATAAGCATCACACGGACGTCTTTCTCTGATCACTTTGACTCCTTGAATATTGATTTCATGGTAATACGCAAGGGGAATCATGATATTGTCTATGTATTTTTCAGTCAATGAAGCGTCCACGCTGATACGTTCTTTCTTGGTGAAAGGCAGTAAGCGTGAAGCTTCAATATGGGGGACAGTAAATAAATCCATACCCAGCAATAAGGTGGCAGGATTGGAGGTGAGGACAGTGACAGGTTTTTGTTCCATCAGTGAAACCGGCAGGTCGTCATAGTAGCATTGCAGTTGATAGCTGAAATATTCCTCGGTTACTTTAAAAGAGAAATGGGCTTCTAAATCGTGGGGATGGACACGGTATGCATGGTGTTCATAGAGTTGCTTGCTTCCACTTGGTTTCTGATAAAACGGAAGTTGCCTGGTGCGTATCAGTTCTAACATCTCCAACAGTTTCTTCTCTATGAAAGGACGGATTTGTTCTTTAAGTTTGTTATTGTCCTCGGCCAGTTTGCGGAGGAATTTAGGGACTGTTTTTTCACGGGAATAGACTCCCATCAGATATTTTTCAGTATAATGAGAAGCAATGTCAATGGCTTTTTGTTCTGCTTCATTCATTTTTTTGATCGCATCGGGAGAGGCATGGAAAGCTTGTTCGATCACTTCCAACGTGTTGTCAGGGGTTCGGCTGACAGTGTAGGGGATGAGTAATATCCCCAGAACAGGGTGCTCTACGAGTACAATGACAACTTGGTTGGTGGAAAGTGCTTTTTTCATTCTGTCCGGTTTGGAAGGTCAAAGATACGGGATTTTATGTAATTTTGCGGTATGATGGAGGAAAACAAACGAGTCTTATTGGGAATGAGCGGTGGTACGGATAGCTCTGTGGCTGCCATGCTATTACTTGAAGCCGGTTATGAAGTAACGGGAGTTACCTTTCGTTTCTATGAGTTTAATGATTCTACGGAATACTTGGAAGATGCCCGTGCATTAGCAACTCGCTTAGGTATCGAACATATCACTTATGATGCGCGCGAGATTTTCCGGAAGAAAATTGTTGATTACTTTATCGATGAATATATGGCCGGACATACTCCGGTCCCCTGTACTCTTTGCAACAACTGGTTAAAATGGCCTTTGTTGGCCAAGATTGCCGATGAAATGGGTATTTTCTATTTAGCTACCGGTCATTATGTGAGAAAGAAATGGATGGACGGAAGCTATTATATTACGCTTGCCGCAGATCCGGATAAAGACCAGTCATTTTTTCTGTGGGGATTAAAACAGGATATTTTGCAACGTATGTTGCTTCCGATGGGTGAGATGACTAAACCTGAAGCACGTGCTTATGCTGCCGGAAGAGGTTTTGAGAAAGTTTCAAAAAAGAAAGATAGCATCGGGGTTTGTTTCTGTCCACTTGATTACCGTAGTTTTCTGAAAAAGCATCTTTGCGATGCGGGAGGCGACAGGAGCAATAAAATAATCCGGGAAGTGGGCAAAGGCAGATTCCTCGATGAAAGCGGCAATTTTATTGCCTGGCATGAGGGATATCCTTTTTATACCATAGGGCAACGCAGGGGGTTAGGCATCCAACTGAACCGTGCTGTTTTTGTAAAGGAGATCCATCCTGAAACCAATGAAGTGATATTGGCTCCTTTAAAGTCCCTTGAAAAGTCAGAGATGTGGTTGAAAGACTGGAATATAATCAACGAATCCCGTCTGCTGGGCTATGATGATATTATTGTGAGAATACGTTATAGGAAACAGGAAAACCATTGTTCTGTCACAATCACTCCGGAGGGATTATTACATATACAACTACACGAACCTTTGTCCGCCATTGCAGAAGGACAAGCAGCCGCTTTTTATAAGGATGGTTTGCTGTTGGGAGGAGGGATTATAACGATGAATGATGAACGATGAATAGTATGCGGATAGCACACAGCCCATTCATCGTTCATCGTTTATCGATTATCGTTCATTGTTTATTCAAAGCAATCATTTCTTCAATGTAGTCTCTTGTATTGCTGAGTCTCGGTACTTTATGCTGACCACCTAATTTCCCTTTTTGAGCTAACCAGTCATGGAAAAGTCCTTTGCGTGCGACAATCACTTCCAATGGTTGGAGAGCGATATCTTTCCATCGTTTTGCTTCGTAGTCGGAGTTTACTTCTTTCAGTGTAGTATCCAGTACCGCCGCAAATCTTTCGATGGAATCGGGCATTTTGGCAAACTCAATAAGCCATTGATGACGGCATTTGGCATTTTCATCCATAAATACGGGGGCAGCGGAATATTCGCTGACTTGAGCACCAGTTTCAGCACATGCTTTGGCAAGCCCTTTTTCTGCATTATCTACGATCAGTTCTTCACCAAAAGCATTGATGAAGTGCTTGGTACGTCCTGTAATGACGAACTTATACGGATTCTTTCTGGTGAATTTCACAGTATCCCCGATCATGTACCGCCATAATCCGCAGGAAGTGGAGATCACCATAGCATAATTTTTATTTAGCTCTACTTCTTCAAGGCAATAGGTGCGGGGATTCTCTTTTTCCACATCCTCCAAAGGAATAAATTCGTAGAAAATACCATAGTCAATCATCAATAACATAGATGGGTCGGAGAAATCGTTTTGTGTCCCGAAATAGCCTTCCGATGCATTGTAGGTTTCGACATAATGCATTTTAGAAGAATGAATGACTTGCTTATATTGTTCACGGTAAGGGGTAAAAGCGACACCTCCGTGGAAGAATACTTCCAGATTGGGCCATACTTCTTCCAAGGTCTGCTTGCCTGTTTTTTCAAGAATACGTTTGATTAAGACCAACATCCAGGAAGGAACACCCGAAAGATTGGTTACATCTACCGGTATGGTGCTGTTGGCAATAGCTTCAATTTTGGTTTCCCATTCGTCCATTAATGCTATTTGCTTGCTTGGCACACGTATCAGGTTGATCAGCGGACTTACATTCTGGATCAATATGGCTGAAAGGTCACCTACCAAACTATGGTTGGAGTTCAGGTTCGGACTATGGCTGCCTCCCAGAATCAGTCCTTTACCGGAAAAAAAACGGCTGTCGGGATTCATGCGGAAGTAGATTGCGGCCGCGTCTTTTCCTCCCCGGTAATGAATATCCTGCAAGGCCTCTTTGCTAACCGGAAGAAACTTGCTTTTATCGTTTGTGGTGCCCGAGGATTTTGCAAACCAGCGTATTTCTGAAGGCCACAATAGGTTTTGTTCGCCTGCACGGAGACGTTCCACATAGGGCTTTACTTCTTCGTAGGTTTGTATGGGGAGTCGGTTTTTAAAGTCTTCGTAATTGCGGATAGATTTATAATCATACTTCTTTCCCCATTCAGTATTTTCTGCCTGTTTTACGAGACGGGTCAATACCCGGTGCTGTATATCTCCGGCTTGTGTATCATAAAGATCTATGGCTTTTAAACGGGAATCAAATACTTTGCTTATAATCTTTGTAATATTCATTGCTCTTTAACATATAATGTTTAGTCGTGCAAAAATAGCCTTAATTATCTTTTTTTTCTATCTTTACGACGGAAATAATAGTTAAAAGTGAAGATATGTCATGCTTTTGCAGACAGATGAGTAACTTTTTTCTTTTAAATACGTAATATTCAATAAAAAAAGAGCAGCAATGAAGATCGGAATTCTTACATCCGGAGGAGATTGCCCCGGCATAAACGCTACGATTCGCGGGGTGTGTAAAACGGCCATTAATCATTATGGAATGGAAGTTGTGGGGATTCACAGTGGTTTTCAGGGATTGCTGACGAAAGAGGTAGAATCGTTTACTGAAAAATCCTTGTCCGGATTGCTAAACCTGGGTGGTACTATGTTGGGAACTTCACGCGAGAAGCCGTTCCGTAAGCAAGGTATTATTTCGGATGTGGATAAACCGGCGCTGATACAACGTAATATTGCTGAATTGGGACTTGATTGCGTGGTGTGTATCGGTGGAAATGGTACGCAAAAGACTGCCGCAAAATTTGCAGCGATGGGAATTAATATCGTTTCTGTTCCTAAGACGATCGATAATGATATCTGGGGTACGGATATCTCTTTCGGATTCGATTCGGCAGTGAGCATTGCTACAGATGCTATCGACCGGCTTCACTCTACGGCAAGCTCTCACAAGCGGGTGATGGTAATCGAAGTGATGGGGCATAAAGCAGGATGGATTGCTCTATACTCGGGTATGGCAGGAGGAGGAGATGTAATCCTGGTTCCGGAGATACCTTATAATATAAAAAATATAGGGGATACAATTTTAAATCGTTTAAAAAAGGGGAAACCTTATTCGATTGTGGTCGTTGCCGAAGGTATCCAAACTGATGGGCGTAAGCGTGCTGCCGAATACATCGCCCAGGAAATTGAATATGAGACAGGTATTGAGACGCGTGAAACGGTGCTTGGCTATATTCAGCGCGGTGGCTCACCTACACCTTTCGACCGTAACTTATCTACCCGAATGGGAGGGCATGCAACGGAGCTGATTGCTAATGGGCAGTTTGGACGTATGATTGCATTGAAAGGTGATGAAATATCTTCCGTTGCATTAGAAGAAGTGGCCGGAAAGTTGAAATTAGTGACTGAAGAACATGACCTTGTTGTACAAGGGCGCAGGATGGGAATATGCTTCGGATAATAATCGGAGGTGTTTAGATTATATACTGATATTTTCAGTTGATGTTATTTTATCAACTTGCGGAGATTCCTCTGTCTGGTTTATTTCAGGATCGTCGGGTGTATCTTCTGTGGAGATATTATTCTGTACTTTGGCTTCTTGTACACCTGCCATGAACTCAGGATCCCCTTTGATTTTTTTGAGGGCCATCTGTGCGGCATTCTGTTGTGATTCCTTTTTGGAGTATCCTGTACCGGATCCTCCGAGTATGCCTTCAATCCGGACTTCTGTCTGAAACACGGGATTATTCTCTTTGTCAAGGAACTGTTCTATTAATTCGAAAGAAACTTCCATCTTGTTTTTCTGGCTCCATTCAATCAGCTTAGACTTGAAGTTCACCTCTTTGCGTGAGAGTTTGTCCAGATCTATATAGGGCTCGATGATTTTCTTCTGCATAAACTGTTTGCAACATTCATATCCCCGGTCAAGATAAATGGCTCCAATAAAAGCTTCGAACGCATTCCCATACATATAGCTGTTGTGGGAAGAAGAACGTGTAGAATATTTGATAAGTTTGTCCAGGCCTATTTCGACAGCCAGTTTATTTAATGTTTCACGCTGAACTATTTTAGAACGGGTGTTTGTCAGGAATCCCTCTCTTTTACCTTCGAAATGTTGATAGACAATATCCCCTACGATGGCGTCAAGAATGGCGTCACCAAGGAATTCCAAGCGTTCGTTGTTCAACGGACGTCCTTTCTCCGAACGTACAGCTGTCGATTTATGCAGGAGAGCCTGCTCGTATAGCCGGATGTTGCGTGGATAGAATCCAAGTATGCGATAAAAACAAAAATAAGACTCTCTATCCTTACAGAACAGGAGCCTTATCTTATCTATTTTATTACGTAACACGACTTTATTCAGCGTATTTCTTGAAGATTACACAAGCATTGTGACCACCAAATCCGAATGTATTCGAAAGGGCAACGTTAACTTCACGTTTCTGTGCTTTGTTGAACGTGAAATTAAGGTTATAGTCGATGTTCTCGTCGTTATCACCTTCGGCATGATTGATAGTCGGAGGAACGATGCCGTTCTTGATGGCAAGGATACTTGCAATAGACTCTACCGCACCGGCAGCACCCAACAAGTGACCTGTCATTGATTTGGTTGAACTGATATTCAACTCAAAAGCATGTTCGCCAAATACTTCCTTGATTGCTTTGGCTTCCGATATATCACCCACCGGAGTGGATGTACCGTGAACGTTGATGTAATCCACTTCTTTAGGATCCATTTCTGCATCTTCCAGGGCATTCATCATCACCAGTTTTGCACCAAGTCCTTCCGGATGAGATGCTGTCAGGTGGTGAGCATCAGCAGACATACCTACACCGGCTACTTCTGCATATATTTTTGCGCCACGGGCTTTTGCATGTTCAAGTTCTTCAAGAATCAGGCATCCTCCACCTTCACCCATTACAAAACCGTCACGGCTCGCGCTGAACGGACGAGATGCTGATTGTGGTTCGTCGTTACGAGTTGACAATGCATGCATAGCGTTGAAACCTCCTACACCGGCTGCTGCGATAGCGGCTTCCGAACCACCGGATACAATCACGTTTGCCTTACCCAGACGGATCAGGTTGAATGCATCGGCGATGGCGTTAGTAGAAGTTGCACATGCAGAACAAGTTGCGTAGTTCGGGCCGTGGAAACCATACATAATAGAAATCTGTCCGGCAGCAATATCTGAAATCATCTTAGGGATGAAGAACGGATTATACTTAGGACCGTTTTCTTTGTGAAGGGCATAATTGCTTGTTTCCTCCTCAAATGTACGTATACCACCGATACCGGCACCAAAAATAACGCCGATTCTGTTTAAATCCTCATTTTCGATATCAAGACCCGAGTCTGCAACCGCTTCTTTGGCAACGGCAACGGCATACTGTGTGTACAAGTCCATTTTACGTGCCTCTTTGCGGTCGATATATTGAGTTACATCGAAGCCTTTCACTTCACATGCAAATTGAGTCTTGAATTGCGATGCATCGAAATGAGTAATAGGTCCTGCTCCACTAACCCCATTCACGAGGTTTTCCCAAAATTCCGGGACAGTATTGCCAACAGGAGTAATGGCGCCCAGACCTGTTACTACAACTCTCTTTAATTCCATACTGATGAAATCGAATTACTTAGCGTGTTCTTCGATGTAAGCTACAGCATCCTGTACTGTGCCAATCTTTTCAGCTTGGTCATCAGGAATAGAGATACCGAATTCTTTTTCGAATTCCATGATAAGTTCTACAGTGTCAAGAGAATCAGCTCCCAGGTCGTTAGTGAAGCTTGCTGTTTCTGTAACTTCTGATTCTTCTACGCCCAATTTATCGACGATAATCGCTTTCACTCTTGATGCAATTTCAGACATAACTTTAAGTTTTTAATTAATAATTAGTTTTATTTCTTTAAATTTGCGGTGCAAAGGAATAAATATTTATCGTCCTGCGCAAATTTTTGATTAAATAAATGCAATCTTTTGCACATTTTTCACTGTTTTGTGCACTAAAAGGTCTGATTATGGAGAAAAACATCGCTATTTTTGCTTCCGGCTCTGGTACAAATGCTGAAAACATTATCCGGTATTTCGAGGGAAATGATTCAGTCAGGGTAAAATTAGTTCTTTCTAACAGGAAGGACGCGTATGTTTTGGAGCGTGCACATCGTTTAGGAGTGCCCTGTAGGGCTTTTCCGAAGTCTGATTGGGAAATAGCGGAATCCATCTTGGATTTGCTGCGTGAACATCAGATTGACCTGATAGTGTTAGCCGGCTTCTTGTTGCGTATACCGGATGCACTTTTGCATGCTTATCCTAATAAAATTATAAATATTCATCCGGCTCTTTTACCTAAGTTTGGGGGAAAGGGGATGTATGGCGATCGGGTGCATGAGGCGGTGGTAATGGCAGGAGAGTCCGAAAGTGGTATTACTATACATTATATAGACGAGCATTACGATGAGGGAAGTATCATTTTTCAAGCTAAATGTTCAGTACTTCCCGGAGATACCCCTGCGGAAGTGGCTAAAAAAGTTCATGCGTTGGAATATGAATGGTTTCCCAGGATCATAGAACAAACCGTAAATACCTTCTTGTAGAGCTGGTTTTCTGAGGAAATGTTTTATAGTATCGTATGAGGTTGTGTCGAAACTCTTTTCACCACAGCCTCATGCAATGTTTAATATCCTCTTATTGAGGATCGGCATTATCAGGGTTAAATAGTAAATCAACCGATATTAATCTTATATGCTCCTTCTTCTCTCCTTAATGGGTAATCTCCCCGGAGTTGTTCAAATAGCTTCGGATGGGTCTTTAGTGTATCGCTGTCCCGTCGGGGATCGTAAATTTGCAGGGAGGCCGCTTCATAAGTTGTTGCGGAAATTATTTTGTTTTCCGGTTCCGGAGGAACAATCTGATAGCCGGCTTCAATCCGGAAGAACCGGCATAAGGCTTCAAGTGACATTCGGGTTGCGTTTGCTTTTCCGTCTGCGGAATATCCGGCGATGTGAGGAGTGCCTATAATTACTTTCTCTAATAATTTAAGATTGATATCCGGTTCATGTTCCCATACATCAATGACAGCATCGGACAAGGTACCTGACTGAAGAGCATCGAGCAGTGCCTCTGTTTCGATAACTTCACCGCGTGAGGTGTTCATGACTATCGCCCCCTTTTTCAGTGAACGGAAGAAGTGCTTGTCTGCCAAATGATAAGTTTTATATTTTCCCTCCTTATATAAAGGTACATGAAATGTGATTATGTCACACTCTTTGGCTATATTCTCTAAAGTAGTGAACATTGTGCTTTCTTCTTTTTCTGCTCTGGGAAGATCGTTCAGCATTACTCGCATTCCTAATTTTCGGGCTACATCAGCTACTTTGCTTCCTACATTTCCTACGCCTACGATGCCAATGGTCATTTGATGCAACTTCATTGCATGGGTTTGTTGTAAAATGAACAGGGCAGATTGGATATATTGTGCAACGGATGCCGAATTACATCCCGGGGCATTGGTCCATGTGATACCTGCTTCCCGGCAATAGGCTGTGTCGATATGATCGAATCCTATTGTAGCGGTTGCGATAAATTTTACTTTGCTTCCGGTAAGCAGTGAACGGTTACAATGCGTACGTGTGCGGATAATTAATGCATCGGCATCATGTATCAGTTCCGGGGTGAAATCTTTTCCCGGAGCATATACTACTTCATCGGCTATTTGCTCAATAGCCTCTTTGATGTAAGGTATTTTGTTGTCTACAATAACTTTCATGATTGATCAGGGGTTTGCATGCAAAGGTAGGAAATAAAAAGCAGGAAAGATTGGCTATATGGAAAATATTGCATAGATTTGCCCGGTAATGCGCATTACGATAAGTTTGAACTTAGACAATTTATATCAATAATGAAGTGTATCCACATTATTACTCCGGTAAAAGATTCTATTGAGTTGACGTTGCAAACAGCTGAGGCTATTTTAAAATCAGATTTCACCGTTCCTTTTCATTATACTATTTATAATGATTTCAGCACCGATGAAAACACGAAACGACTGAAAGAAGCATCCCTGGCGATGGGATTTGAGTTAATTAATCTGTCCGAGATCACTTCTCATCCTTCTCCCAATTATTTGCTGGTGCTTCAGATGGCACAAGAAAAGGCTGTTGCCGCTGAAGCAGGCTTGCTGATCGTTGAATCTGATGTGATTGTGAAAAAACACACTTTGCAGGCTCTTTTTGATGGTGCGCAGTCCAGACAAAACTGTGGAATAGCTGCTGCTGTGACAGTAGATGAGAACGAGGTAATTAATTATCCCTATTTATATGCGAAAGGCAAAGAAAATCAGGTGTTTCCGGAAAAGAAACATCTTAGTTTCTGCTGTTCTTTGCTGACAACCGACTTTCTGCGTGCTTTTGATTTTCATTCTTTGAATCCGGAAAAGAACTGGTTTGATGTAACTATTTCCCATCAAGCACTTGAAAAAGGTTTTGTCAATTATCTGTTTACTACTTTGACTGTATGGCATCGCCCGCATAGTAGTCGTCCATGGAAACAGTTGAAATATACGAATCCGCTTAAATATTACTGGTTGAAGTTCACTAAAGGATTGGATAAAATTTGATGGTATGGCAAAGCCGTTAGTATCTGTAGTTATTCCTGTATATAATATGGAGGAGTTTCTGGAGGAGACACTGGATTCTGTCCTGTCTTCTGATTATCCGAACTTTGAGGTGATTGTGATGGATGATGGTTCGAAAGACCGTTCTCTTGAAATTGCCGAAAGCTATAAGTCCCGGTATGAAAATGTAAGGGTTTACACACAAGCAAATAGTGGCGTTGCTACGGCTCGTAATCATGCTATTTCTAAAGCAGGCGGAGTATATATCTTGCCGGTCGATGCTGATAATCGTATTAGTAAAGAATTGATTCATTCTGCTGTAGATATACTGGAGTCGGATCCGGAAGTAAAAGTGGTCTGTCCACGTGTCGAGTTTTTCGGAGACCGTTCGGGCGAATGGGTATTACCACCTTTCTCGCTATCATTGCTTGCTCGTAAAAATATGATGGATACTTGTGCTGTTTACCGTAAGTCCGAATGGGAAAGAATTGGAGGATACTGTGCGGAGATCGTGGCTCGTGAAGATTGGGAATTTTGGATCTCAATGTTAAAGGATGGAGGAAAGGTTGTAAAGTTGCCGGAAATAGGTTTGTTTTATCGGGTGCGCGAACAGTCTAAACGTGTTACTGACCGTTTGCTAAAAAAGCATGTGATTGACGTTCTAAATAGACGACATCCTGATTTCTTTGAGCGGGAATTGGGAGGGCCGTTACGTTATCAGCGTTCCTGGTCAAGGTTAATCAATCGGATTTCCCGAATAATCCACCCTCGGAGAGTCTTCGTTGGAGATGATTTTCAGGACTTATCTTCTTTTGTACGTGTATTACCTGTGCATTTTGAGAATGGAGGAACGTTGATATATGAAGGAAGAAATAAATTGAAAGAGTTTGAAATACATGGTAGAAAGTTGATAGTGAAGTCATATCAGCTTCCTCACCTGATTAATCGAATTGTTTATAATTCTTTTCGTGCCTCTAAAGCCCGCCGTTCTTATCAATACGCACAGATGCTGCGTAAAGCAGGTATTGGTTCTCCTGCTCCTGTTGGATTTTATTCTACGGGAACATGGTTGTTGTTTGGCCGTAGCTACTTTGTGAGCCTAAAGTCCGAATGTCCTTATACGTATCGTAATCTGTTAGAGGAGACTTTTACCGGTGACAAAGAAAAGGTGTTACGTGCTATAGCCCGTACCACAGCAGCTTTACACGAAAACGGTTTTCTACATAAAGATTACTCGGGAGGGAATATTCTTTTTAGGGAAACGGATAAAGGCATTGAAGTGGAAATCATTGATTTAAACCGCATGCGTTTTGGTAAAGTCGACATAGAAACCGGTTGTAAGAACTTTGAGCGCTTGCCCGGAACACACGAGATGTTTGTTATCTTGGCAGATGAATATGCCAAAGTGAGGGGATTCGATGCCGATAGATGTCTGGAACTGATTGAGAAGAGTCATTTATGACGCATTGATTGAGACAACCCTTTGCCTAAGATTATGGTGGGCAGTATATACCAACGTCTGAAGTGGAAACATAATTTGATTATAATGATCCATTTATATATGATATAGAATAAAAAATTGGAATGCTTTTTATATACATATAATTTTGAAATAAACCTTTCTTTGTAAGCCAACGTATAAACTTTTGTAGATTCACCTTGGAGGTGTAAAAATCTATAGGTTGGCAGAACCGTTGACTGATAGTTGTGATAAGATAATCTTGTACAGATATCATACTCTTCATAATAGAGGAATATATTAGTATCAAAGCCTTTGATTTTGAAGAAGACTTCTGAAGGAAACATCATAAATGCTCCGTTGATCCATGAAGCATGTATAGGAAACTGGTATACTTTCTTTTTTCGTTTGGGGTAGCGGGCGGGACATAATCTTTCCGGGATGTCGTTTCCTAAAATCTCATATAGAATACCGATTGGATGATTGAATGAGGGTACTGCCTTCAGGTGTTTGTTGTATTGCTGTGGTGTAATGCATCCTGTTTGAGGATTTTCTTTCAAGTAACTGCATAATGGGCTAATGCAGTCCTCTAATAGCTCAGTGTCATTGTTTAGAAAGCAGAGGTATTTCCCTTGGGCTATGTTTGCGCCAACCATATTCCCTGCCCCGAAACCACTGTTTATTTTGTTGCGTATAATAGTACTTTCCTGACCGGAAAGATTTTCAGTAAGGTGTTGATAGTCTGTTTCCTGGCTGGCATTGTCGACAACTATTATTTCGTAAGTGCCATTAGGCAGGTATTTGTGTATACTGTTAATGCAGTTTAGGGTTAATCGGGAGGTATTATAATTCAGGATGATAATTGATACTTTCATAGTGGTATGGGGTTTATTTAATTATTATTGGGGTTATATATCTATCGAAATCCAGCTTTCCGGAAGTATGTGGGGTGTCTTCTTGACGTTTGACCAGCGTGAAGGTGCGATAACAGTTTTATCCTTATAGGCATTTAGCCATGCTCCCCACCAACTGAAACTGCTGTTGGCTATTATATTATGATGACACAGGCTCATCAACATCATGTCCTGCCAACTGTCAGGGCCCTTATTCCAAGATATATATTGATGGGGTAAATGATGTACCTTCAAATGTGCTTTCGTCCATTCCACATCATCAGAAAAGATATGGAAGAATGCTTTCGGTTCTTTTTTTAGTATGATTGAGATTGCCTTTTGATAGTATTCTTCTGTGCATATATTTCCATATTTTATTTTGTTTTTGGCTGATGTATAATCTCCTCTTCGGATATGAATTGATACGCTCGAACGTTGTTCTTTAATTATCTTTGCCCATTCTTTTGTTCTGAAATTGGCATTTTCTGTGTTGAAAGAAAAAATATCTCTTATGGTATCTGAAGATTCTTTGAAGAAGAGTTCAGATTGAAAGAATCCTTTGTAATATACTAATGGCCATCTCTTGTGTTGTGTGTATTTATGAATGGATAATTCTTCTTCGGATTTTTCTCGTATAATCGAAAAGAATGCATACACAATTACTCTTTTAAGCCATTTGTGGGCAGATATTGTTTGGGGACCGATCGAAAATACATCTTCCAATTCATATCCGTTATGTAATTTATATTTCTTCATTTCAGACATGTCTATCCGAAGCTCCGGAAATATTGTTTTCATTTGTATATAGAAGGCGTAAATGAACATTTGATTCCCTAATCCGCCTGTCATTCGTACTAATTTCATCATTCTTTGATTTTGATATGTTTTTTTAAACGTACGTTTAAAAAACATCATATTTTAACCTGCCATTTATTTTTATATGTTGTGAAATATGGATTATATTGTATGAGGTGTAAAAGGCTTATTAAAGGTTTGTTTAATCTTTATCTCCGGTTTTCTTAATAAAAAACTGTAATTAGTTTTTTCAAGTAGAAAATAAGTCTTATTTTTGTTTCATTAAACGTACGTTTAATGAAACAAAAATGAAGCTGAAAGACGTTTGGCTTAACTGCTTAATGATATGAATGATAGTCTTTTATATAAACTTTCCAGTGGCAAGCCTCCTAAGTTTATTTATTTTATAAGTAATACTTTGAAGATGCTTATTCCGAATGCTTTTTATCGGTATAAGTTGAAAAGTACATTGGCTCAATTACAGTATCGTTCGGATAAAGACTATATCGAAGAGAGAGTGAATTATTATAATAAGCTGTCTTCTCCTTCTTCTTTGCCGGAAAAGTCTTTTATAAAGAATGAATTTCGGTATTTGATCTTTTTAGGAACTCTTGCGGACAATAAAAAATCTCTTTTTCATACCGCATATTTTTTTGATACCAGGGAATATACCCGTTGGTTTAAACAATCTCTTCGGTGGGGATATTGCCCGGGCGATGTATATTTCACTCCGGAATTCCCGTCTATTGTGAAAAGCCGTTTACTGACCGATTCCAATGATAACTCTGTTGTTATGAAACTGGATAAGTTCAGGCATTTTATGTTTGTAAATGATACAATGCCTTTTTCTTCTAAAAAGGATATGGTTATCTTCAGAGGGAAAATACGACGAAGCCGTACCCGTAAATTATTTTTAGAGATGTATATGGACCATCCGATGTGTGACTGTGGAGTCGTTGGTAAGGATGAGGGAGTACCGGACGCATGGATGACTCCTAAAAAAACGATTCGTCAGCATTTGGATTATAAGTTCATTATGGCATTGGAGGGGAATGATGTTGCATCAAATCTGAAATGGGTAATGTCTTCTAACTCGATAGCAGTGATGCCGCGTCCCACTTGCGAAACTTGGTTTATGGAAGGAAAATTGATTCCTAACTATCATTATATTGAGATTAAACCCGATTTTACGGATTTGGAGGAACGGTTGAAGTATTACATCGAACATCCGGAAGAGGCTCAACAAATCATAGAGCATGCTCATGAATATGTGGCTCAGTTCAGAAATCCTCGTCGTGAAAAGTTAATATCGCTGTTGGTTCTGGATAAATATTTTCGGATGACAGGTCAAAATATTGAAGATTGATAAAACTCTATTCTCCTATGATACATATAGCATGTAATATTGACTCTAATTTTACGGTACACTGTGCAGTAACTTTGGTTTCACTGTTCGAAAATAACCGTGAATCTGAGTTTTGTATCCATATTGTGGCCTCTACACTGCCTTCTGAAGATAAGGAAGTACTAAAAACAATAGCAGGTCGTTATGGCAATGAAGTACGCTTTTACTTTCCTCCGGAAGACTTGTTGCATAATTTTTCTATCAAGAAGTTTGGTAAGCGCATTTCTATGGCCACTTATTACCGTTGTATGTTCTCGGCCATTTTACCGGAAGAGGTGGATAAAGTGCTTTATCTGGATTGTGATATTGTTATTCTTGGAGATATATCAGAGTATTGGAATACAGATATGAGTAATTATTCGGTTGCTTGTGTCGAAGATATCGGCAGTAATGAAGATGAACGTTATGATATCTTGAAATATGATAAGTCATTCTCTTATTTTAATGCGGGAGTACTACTTATCAATTTGCGCTATTGGCGTGAGCATAAAATAGATGAACAATGTGAACAGTATTTTTTACGATATCCCGAGCGTATCCGCTTTAATGACCAGGATCTTTTGAATGCTGTTCTGCATGAATCTAAACTTTTTGTTCCCTTAAAATGGAATATGCAGGATGGTTTCTACCGTTATGGGGCGGATAAAGGAGTGAAAGATAAGAAGCAATTGCATCAACAATTGCTCCATCCTGTTATCCTGCATTATACTAATAAAAAACCCTGGAATTATGATAGCATGCATCCTTTGAAAGGGGAATACTTTAAGTATCTGGATATGACTCCCTGGAAAGGCAAACGACCTTTATCTACTTTTAAAGCTCGTTTGTCCTGGTGGTTGAAGTTGCTTCCTTATGCAATGCGGTTCCGTAAGCCCAAGTATATGAAGCTGTGAATACATTGATCAAAGCATTTGCTATCTGTTGCGTCTTTTTTGTACAATTTTCCGGTACATAATCATTCCAATTGTATATAGCTTGAAATGATTATATATGCAGTATCGTCTGATCGCTTTTGATAATCCGATGTCTTTCAGACTGAGATAGTCATAATGGTGACAAATCTCCATTGTAGCTGCAATTATTTGGTCATTAAGGGGGGAAGGCCTCATGATGATGATATGATTGATTAAGTGGAATGCTTTTTTTAGTAGTTTTAATGGCTTTTCCGATACAGCTTGTTGCTGTTTGACAAATTGGTATTGATCGTGCAGGGCCTGAACTAACTGAAACTCTTTTATTGGATTAAATGTTGTATTTGTGAGACTGCCTGAACGGATCCTATAATGATATTTAGGTGCTTGTATCAATACGGTTTTGTTAGCTCTATAAAATATCTTGTAACTGAGAGCAGCATCTTCAAAACTTTTTCCTACAGGAAAGCGGAGGTTATTGAATAGTTCCCGTTTATATAACTTTTCCCAAACATAGTTTCGTATAATCTTATCTTTGATGAGAGCCATCATGGCATCTTTGTGGTTAAATGTGATTATCTCTTTAGATTCAAAAACAGCTTTTGTCTTGGTTCCATATTCTATATAGTGTGCACAGGCAGATATGTCCGCCTGATACTTATTTAGAAGATTATAAAGCGTTTCGTACATATCATTTTCAATCCAATCATCACTATCCACAAAACCTATAAAATCACCGGATGCAATGTCAAGACCCGCATTACGAGCGTCACTTAATCCTCCGTTCTTTTTGTGTATGACTTTGATTCTTGTATCCAATTTAGCAAACTTATCACAAATAGCAGGGGACTCATCTGTCGAGCCGTCATCAACGATGATTACTTCTAAGTGAGTATATGTCTGGTCTAAGACCGATTGAATGCATTGGCTTAAAAAGGGGGCTACATTATATACCGGAATAATAATACTTATTAATGGAGACTCATCGATTTTTTTCATCATTAAGTAGTTTATTTAGTTAAGTCTAGGATAGTTTTTACATATATGGATGCAAATATAGTATAATAGTAGTACATATGTGCTCTTTTAACCTAAAAAATGTAAATGTAATCCGTTTGTTGTCTTGCCTATACATACTTTTGTATATGATAAAGAGAAGAATTTTATTTTTTCATAGTGAGTTTCCTGCTGGAGGAGCTGAAAGAGTTACAATGGATATTGCCGATTTTGTAGCTCAATATGGCTATGAAACATATGTTATTACACATCAGATTAACAGTGGAAGTTATTCCAATATTAAGGTTATTGAGTTTCAAGGTGGAGGCGATGTTGACAGTCAGGAGAATGCTGACTTTATCATTCATACTCTCAACTCGTTGAAAATTGATATCTTTATTCTGCCTATTTGTCTTTTAAGCAGGTTGGATTTTATTAAAAGTAAAGTTGATAGTAAATTGATCTTTGCTTGTCACAGCACTCCTTTCTGGGAAATAACAGCCCGTCTACATAGGAGAAGGGGTAGAGCGCGTGGTTCTTTCTTTAAAATGTTGGAATGGGGGGTATTAACTTATCCAAAGATAGTATGGTTAAAGAAATATGACTCTTTTTTTATTAATCAATATAAGTTTGTTTATGATCAAGTTGATGCTTTTACTGTTTTGTGTGAGGAATATAAACAAATACTGCTTAATAAAATGGGAGTATCACTTGATGAGCAGAAAGTACATGTTATATATAATTCTGAGAGACAATGTCCGAATGTTAATTTGAATAAGAAAAAGCAGATTCTCTTTGTTGGGCGTATGAGTTATTATGATAAGCGGGTTGACCGTTTGTTGGATATTTGGGGAATGATATATAAAAAAGTACCGGATTGGGAATTGATTTTAGTAGGAGGTGGAAAAGAACTTCCTCTACTTCAAGCTAAAAGTCAAAAGATGAAACTTCAACGAATACGTTTTGCGGGACATAGCGATCATGTCGATGATTTCTATCGTGATGCTTCTGTATTATGTTTGACTTCAGCTTTTGAGGGATGGCCACTATGTTTGACGGAGGCTCAGGCGAATGGTGTCGTACCTGTAGCTTTTGATTGTGTAGCCGGGATACGCCAGATTTTGTCGCCTTCAGGAGTTAATGGGTGCCTTGTACCTTCTTTTAGTTTACATAAATATGCTGAGATGTTATTGTCTCTGTTGATGGATTCGGAAAAGTTACAAAAGATGCGGAATAACGTGATTTTGAAGTCAAAAGAGTACTCTCCTGAAATTGTCGGACAAAAATGGCTCGGTTTGTTCGAATCATTGTTATAATCTCTTTTGTATGAATACCTTTTTAGGAGAATATAAGTTTAAACTTTTCTCTTCTTGGGAATCAGTTTGCGATAAAGTGTCATTCCTATTTTATATATTCTGAAATGATGATAAATGAAATATCGTTTGATGGTTCTTGACACTCCGATATCTTGTGGTTTTAGATAATCATATTGGTGCATAATCTCTAATGTTTTGTCAATGACCTCATTGTTGAGTGTTGAGGAGGGGAGTATAATCGTGTGATTGATTAAGTGGATGCTTTTCTTTATAATCATTACAGGTTTGTCATTGATTAGTTGACGTTTTTTCATGAATTGGTATTGTTCGTGTATGGCTTGCACATATTGTATTCCTTTGAGAGGGCTGAACGAAGAATTAGTAGTGCTTCCCAAACGAATTCTGTAGTGATATTTAGGTTTATATTTTAATACTGTTTTGTTGGATCTATCAAATATCTTATAACTTAGGGATATGTCCTCAAAAACTTGTCCAATAGGGAAATATAATCCGGTAAATAGGTCACGTTTATATAATTTTTCTACGACATAATTTTTTATAATCTTATCTTCAAACAATGTTTTCATAACATCTGCATGGTTGAAAGTCATTATTTCCTCTTTCGATCTGTAGACAGTTGGTCTGCCATCCTCATATTCCAGATAATGTGTGCAGGCAGATATATCTGCTCCGTATTGACTGATTAGATTATAAAGTGTCTCATACATATCGTTATCAATCCAATCATCACTATCCACAAAACCGATATATTCTCCGGATGCTGTGTCTAAACCGATATTGCGGGCAGCACTTTGTCCACCATTTTTTTTGTGTATCACTTTCACACGAGCGTCTAAGGCTGCAAAATGGTCACAAATAGCAGGTGAATGGTCTGTGGAACCATCATCTACAACAATAATCTCCAGGTTAGTATATGTCTGATCCAAAATTGATTGCAGGCATTGATGTAGATATGCCTCTACATTGTATACAGGCACAATAATGCTGATAAGGGGGAGTGTTCCCGATTTTTCCATTTTTATTTAGGTTTAGTAATATGCTATTGTCTTTGTACGTTGCAAAGATAACATATTGTTTTTGTTTTTCTGAATATATATTTGATAGCTTTATGGGATGCGTGGTTGTTTTTGCAGTATAAAAAGAGAGCATCTGCTTAATTCGCCACTGACTTTCTACTCTCTGAATAGTAACTTGCTGAATATTTTCTGTTATCTTTGCAACTTAATCATTTAATAGTAAGTAATGAAGGAATTTTTTCAACTTATGCGGCGTTTTGTACCGCCTTACAAGAAGTATGTAATATGGGCGTTGATACTGAATTTATTCTCGGCCATTCTGAATATATTTTCTTTTTCTTTGATAGCCCCCATTCTACAGATATTATTTAAGGTTGATAAAGATGTATATGAGTTTATCCCATGGGATACTGCTTCAATTAGTACAAAGGACCTTCTGATAAATAATTTCTATTATTATGTTTCAGATATGATCCAGATCAACGGCGCTTCTTTTACTCTGATGTTGTTAGGGCTCTTTTTAGTGGTAATGACTTTCTTTAAAACATTCTGCTATTTCGCTTCGTCAGCCGTGATGATTCCTTTGCGTACCGGTGTGGTACGGGATATTCGAGTGATGGTCTATGATAAAGTGATTCGTTTGCCACTTGGATTCTTCTCGGAGGAGCGAAAAGGAGATATCATAGCCCGTATGAGCGGGGACGTGGGAGAAATAGAGAACTCGGTTACCAGTTCATTGGATATGTTGGTAAAGAATCCGATCTTGATAATCGCTTATTTTACTACACTGCTTGTAATCAGTTGGCAACTAACCCTTTTCACTTTATTGGTTGTACCATTGATGGGATGGGTGATGGGTACGGTAGGCAAAAAACTGAAACGTCAATCCCTTGAAGCTCAGGCAAAGTGGAGCGATACGATGTCGCAACTGGAAGAAACATTAGGAGGACTTCGTATCATTAAGGCTTTCATTGCTGAAAATAAGATGATGAATCGTTTCCTGAAATGCAGTAACGAGTTTCGGGAGGCAACCAATAAAGTGGCGACCCGTCAGGCATTAGCCCATCCGATGAGTGAGTTTTTAGGTACGACCATGATTGTAATTGTGCTTTGGTTTGGCGGTTCACTGATTTTGAGCAGTCATTCTTCTATTGATGCTTCTACTTTTATGGTATATCTGACCATCCTTTATAGCGTAATCAATCCTTTGAAGGAATTTTCAAAAGCCGGGTATAATATTCCTAAAGGTTTGGCTTCGATGGAGCGTGTGGATAAGATTCTGAAAGCGGAAAATAAGATTGTGGAGATTCCTGAACCGAAGCCGCTGAATGGGTTAAAAGAGAAAGTAGAATTTAGGGATATTTCTTTCAGCTATGATGGAAAGAAAGAAGTGCTTCAACATATTAACCTCACTGTACCTAAAGGTAAGACCGTTGCTTTGGTTGGACAGTCCGGTTCAGGGAAATCTACATTGGTAGATTTGTTGCCCCGTTATCACGATGTACAGGAAGGAGCGATTACTATTGACGGAGTCAGCATTAAAGACGTTCGCATCTCCGACTTGCGCAGCCTGATCGGGAATGTCAATCAGGAAGCCATCTTGTTTAACGATACTTTCTTTAATAATATAGCTTTTGGTGTAGAAAATGCTACGATGGAGCAAGTGATTGAGGCTGCCAAGATTGCCAATGCTCACGATTTTATCATGGAGAAAGAAGACGGCTATCATACGAATATAGGTGACCGGGGCAGTAAACTTTCCGGAGGCCAGCGTCAGCGTATCAGTATAGCACGGGCTATCTTGAAGAATCCTCCGATTTTGATTCTTGACGAGGCTACTTCTGCTTTAGACACTGAGTCGGAACGGTTGGTACAGGAGGCATTGGAGCGTTTAATGAAAACACGTACCACCATTGCTATTGCCCACCGTCTCTCTACCATCAAGAACGCAGATGAAATATGTGTACTATATGAAGGAGAAATAGTAGAACGTGGAAAACACGAAGAATTATTGGCTAAAAACGGTTATTATAAACGACTGAATGACATGCAGTCGCTGTAGGCATGGCAGAGAGATAGTGAACTCCCTCACTTTTTAATAATAACTTTTTTGCTAAGGCGGGTAGGGCAAGGTGGATTTGCCCTACCGGGGTTATAGGCTAATTCGATATCAGAAGAAAGGATCTTTGAGGCGGTTGAACGTTATCATGTTTGAAAGAAATTTTTTCGGTAGTATTCCTTTCGGGATTTATTTGTTATTGGGGGTGATACGATACAATCCTTATTTTCTTCCGAAGTCTGCCGGGATTTCTCCCCATTGCTTGGTTTCCCACTTCAATATTGGGGTGGAATATTTATTTTCTTTAAGCCATTTTTCTGCACGTTCTATCAATCCGAACAATTTTTCTGTTTCAGCGGTCCGGGGAAGTTTTGTCTTGCATTTTTTTTGTTTTACCCAGCTGATTGCATTTGCGCTATCGCTATAGATAGGCATGTCGAATCCTTTCTGTTTCAGTAAAGCGAGCCCATGTACCAATGCCAGAAACTCGCCGATATTGTTGGTACCCTTCATCGGGCCGAAATGAAAAATCTCTTGTTGGCTTGCGACGTGAACGCCACGGTACTCCATAGGTCCAGGATTACCACTGCATGCTGCGTCTACTGCAAGGCTGTTTTCAATGACCGCTGCCGGGAGTGTGTCTGGGGGGGTAGGGGAATCAGCTGTTTTCTTCTTAGCATTCTTGCCGATATAAGCATAAGGTGATGAAGCGAAAGCACGTTCTGCTTCCTCCCGGTTATCGAAAGATTTATATTTGGCACTATCATATCCTTTCACCTGCAGCTGACATTCGGTCCAGGATGTATAAATGCCGGGAGTTACTCCATCCCATACAACGTAATATTTTTGTTTGGCCATACTTGGTGTTTTCAGCTTATTGGGCAGTAAAGGTACGAATATATTCTATTACCGAACAACTTTCGTTTATAGGTTGTTTTAATTTCAAAGAACCAATGTAAAAAAGAAAGGAGTATTTTTATGAAAAAATCCTTCGAAGAGGCCCTCAAGCATAGAAGGACCTATTATTCGATAACAAATCAGTCTCCGGTTTCTGATGAGGAGATAGAGCGGATTGTCAATCTTGCTGTAACCCATGTGCCCTCTGCATTTAACTCTCAGTCCACTCGTGTAGTGCTGTTGTTGGGTGAGAATCACAAGAAACTATGGCATATTGTAAAAGAAACATTGCGAAAGATTGTTCCACCGGAAGTTTTTAAAACGACTGAAGCTAAAATTGATAATTCTTTTGCCAGTGGTTATGGAACTGTTTTATTCTTTGAAGACCAGTCGGTTGTGAAGGGGCTCCAGAATGCTTTCAGTAGTTATAAAGATAATTTTCCGGGGTGGTCGTTGCAAACGTCTGCGATGCATCAGTTGGCGGTTTGGACAATGTTGGAAGATGCCGGTTTCGGAGCTTCCCTGCAACATTATAATCCACTAATTGACGAAGAAGTGCGTCATACCTGGCACCTACCGGAAGAGTGGCACTTGATTGCCGAAATGCCGTTTGGACTTCCTGTGCAAGGACCGGGTGATAAGGATTTTAAAGATCTGGATTCCAGAGTGAAGGTCTTTAAATAAGGTATATTCATTTAACCGGAAGGATTAATATCGTTTTATCTTTGGTAAGAACTTACTGAGTAGCGTTACATGGCTTTGTCTGCAATGTGTTATGATTAAGTTTGTTATGAAGAAGAACAGTGCCCTTATTCCGGCCCGGGTAGCTGTGCCCATGGGCCCGCATACCCGGGCTCATGGGCACAGGTATACGGGCTCATGGGTCTGCGTACCCGGGCTGGGATAAAGAAAGAAGCATAAACAGAAAAGGTATTAAGGAAAATAAAATGGTATAATAGGCGAATATAGATAAGGAACTAATGGTATGCTATTGGGAATCAGTGGTGTATTTCGAGTTTTACTTAAAAAAAGAGGGTGGAAGATGGAAGATAGAGGTGGAAGATAAATGCCTTGAAAATGCGATCTTCCACCTCTTTAATTTATTGATAACCATCTGCTAATGTTCCGAAAGGTGGAAGATGGAAGATCGAAATGCATTTTTTGTATGAGGGGTACGTATAGGATTGTTTTTATTTTCATGCTTGCATGCGAAAAGTTACCATCCGGGTTATTGGTTGTTCTATTAATAAATATCTATCTTTGCACCAAAATGCCGTTTGCTTATGATTCGTATATTTCTGACCGGCTATATGGGGGCCGGGAAAACTACGTTAGGAAAAGCTCTCGCACGAGAACTACATGTCCCATTTATCGATCTGGATTGGTATATTGAAGAACGTTTTCACAAGGCGGTCGGAGAATTATTTACCGAGCGGGGAGAGTCCGGCTTTAGGGAACTTGAAAAGAGCATGTTACATGAGGTTGGTGAATTTGAAGATGTGGTAATCTCTACAGGGGGAGGAGCGCCTTGCTTTTTCGACAACATGGAGTATATGAACCGGGTTGGTACTACTGTTTTTTTGGATGTAGACCCCAAAGTGCTGTTTCGTCGGTTACGGGTTGCCAAGCAGCAGCGCCCCATACTGCAAGGAAAGGAAGATGACGAACTGTTTGATTTTATAATACAGGCGCTTGAAAAACGTTCATCTTTTTATCGTCAGGCTAAATATATTTTCTGTGCTGACGAATTGGAGGATCGCAAGCAGATTGAAACTTCCGTGGAACAATTGCGCAAACTTCTGGATTTGCACATAGTAAGCTAAACTCTAAGAAAACTTATTTTCTGATTCGGCAATCATTCTTTTTCTTCTCTATTTTTTGTTCAGTCGACCAATATTACTATCTTGCAGTCGCTGTGAGGTTTTGTGCCTTCCGGTATCTTACAACCCAAATAAAACGATCAGACAATTATGGAAACTTTAAAAGAGAAATTCGAAGCCTTATCCCGTCAAGTCCGGGCATCCGGGAAACCTGCCGCCGCATGGTTCCCTCAGTTTACACCTGCTACATTGCTGAATGCCGAAAACTGGTGGGAAGCACTTGCTGTATGTGAGTACGCATTGGATACACAGGAAGATGAAACGCTCACAGCTGACTTTTTTGAACAGATATTCAGTGCATACGATTGTAATGTAGAGGTGGATCTTAATGAAGAAGAGTATGCTTATTGGTGGGAGAAGGTGATAAGTATATGC
This sequence comes from Bacteroides sp. FSHCM14E1, assembly GCF_019633785.1. Taxonomy (NCBI): domain Bacteria; kingdom Pseudomonadati; phylum Bacteroidota; class Bacteroidia; order Bacteroidales; family Bacteroidaceae; genus Bacteroides; species Bacteroides sp. FSHCM14E1. The sequence continues at coordinate 508,294 of NZ_JADKYL010000003.1, read as the reverse complement.
GATCGTGTAGCTGTATTTAACGGTGCCGGTTGGTCGCAGAAAGGTGCGCAATATTCAGAAGCCCGTTATGGGACACGTGATCTCAGTCTCTTATTTCCTTATTATGAGAAGGCGGCAGCTATGGGAAGTCCGGAAGCTGAGGCAACCGTTGCCTATTGGCGTTATATGGGCTTCTATTGTGAACAGGATAAAGCGGAAGGAGAGCGCCGCTTTGAGGCTCTGTCTTCACCCGAGGCTGTGTTATGGGGAAAATACTACCGGGCCTATGCCGAACAACACACCGGTAGTAAAGAGAAAGCTTTGCTTATGCGGAAAGAACTGCTTGGTGAACTCCCTGAAGGACACCGTCTGCGTGCTCATGTTTATGCCGCTATGGGCGATGCACTGGACGTAGAAGAAGGAAATGTGGCCGAAGAGGCAGCATGCTATGAGAAGTCTCTTGAACTTGTTCCTAATTTATATTCTCTCAAGAATCTGGCTACGCTCTATTTCCGTTATCCGGAACTTGGTAAAAAGAAAGAGCTGGCGTTTGAGTTATGGGAGAAAGCCTGGCATGCCGGTGTATGGTCTGCAGCCAATTTCCTGGGGTATAATTATCAGGAAGAAGAGTGGCTTGACATGCCTAAAGCCATTGAATGGTTGGAGAAGGGAATGCTTTACTGCGAATCGTATTGCGCCTATGAATTAGCTTTGATTTACCTTTATAATGATGAGTATAAAAATGTAGAACGTGGTTTGATGTGCCTGCAGCGTTGCATTGACGATAATTATGTAGAGGCTTTTGAGACTCTTGCTAATATTTACTTTAACGGTGAATTGGTGGAAGAAGATATCCAACGTGCACGGCAGTTGCTGGAGAAAGCTATTGAATTGGGGTCCGGTAATGCGGCCTACCGTATCGGTTGGATGTATGAACGCGGATTACTTTCCGAAGATCCGGATTACCTGAAAGCCATGGAGTATTATGAGAAGGCGGCATCTATGAATAATGCTGACGGATACTCCCGGGCGGCTCTTTATCTGGCTAACGGATACGCCGGTGTTACGGATGCTGAGAAGTCAAAAGCCTATTATGAAAAGGCTGCGGGGTTAGGTTCATGCTTTGCATTGGTAGAGTTAGGATTCTTATATGAAAATGGAGATGTGGTAGAACAGAATTATGGGAAAGCTTTCGAATTGTTTCAGAAAGCCGCTGAGGAGGAGTACCCTTATGCGATGTATCGTGTAGGTCTTTATTTGGACAGAGGAATCATCGGTGAACCACAACCCGTAGAGGCATTCGCTTGGTATGAAAAGGCGGCCGGAAGGGGAGACGGAGATGCAATCTTTGCTCTCGGACGTTGCTATAAGAATGGGATTGGTACGGAAGAGAATCCGGATAAGGCTCTCGAATGGTTTGCTAAAGGGGCGGAGAACAACGAACCGCGTTGCCTTACGGAGTTAGGACTGGCTTATGAATATGGCAGTGGGGTAGAAGAGAACCCGCATCAGGCAGTTGAATATATGACCAAAGCGGCCGAACAAGATTATGGCTACGCTCAGTTTAAGATGGGAGATTACTATTTCTTTGGTTATGGCGCTTGTCCGGAAGATAATAAACAGGCTGTGGAGTGGTATGAGAAGGCGGTCGCCAATGATATTCCCTTAGCTATGCTGCGCATGGGTGAGTACTATCTCTATGACTATGACAAACTGAATGAATCGGAGAAGGCTTTCAACTACTTTAAAAAAGCTGCTGAGTCAGAATGTTATAACGAAGGGCTGGGAATCTGCTACGAGATGGGAATCGGGGTGGAGGACAATGAAACCGAGGCGTTTAAATATTACACGTTAGCTGCGGACAGTGGAAATGTCATGAGTATGTACCGCACCGGATTGTGTTATTACAATGGAGTCGGTGTAAAACAGAATTATGCAGAAGCCTACCGTTGGTTTAATGATGCTGCCGGAAATGAGAATGTGGCTTCTTACTATTATTTAGGCAAAATGCTGATGTACGGTGAAGGTTGTGTGCCCGATGCGGAAACAGGTATTCAATGGCTGATGAAGGCTGCAGAGCATAACAGTGATAAAGCACAGTTCGAATTGGGTAATGCTTATCTGATGGGAAACGGAGTAGAGGAAAATGATGAGATTGCCATGGAGTGGTTTGAGAAGGCTGCTGAGAATGGAAATGAGAAAGCCTTGAAGATTACAGGAAGAAGACAACGCTAAAGTAAAATGGAAAAAGAAGGTAATAATCTGTTTCAGGTCAATCTAAAAGGGATGATTGCCCTGTTATCAGAACATATTTATAGTAACCCGAATACCTTTGTCAGGGAGTTGTTGCAGAATTGTGTAGATGCTATTACCGCACTTCATAATATCGACGAAAGTTATGCCGGGCGTATTGATGTTTTTCTGAAAGAGGACGGTTCGGTGGTCTTTCAGGACAATGGGATCGGCTTGAAAGAAGAGGAAGTCCATCGTTTTCTTACGGTTATTGGTGAAAGCTCGAAGAGAGATACCCCCGATGCAGACGATTTTATCGGTCGGTTCGGCATAGGCTTGCTGTCTTGTTTCGTGGTGACCAATGAAATTAGGGTAGAGAGCCGGTCGGCAATGGGAGGAAGCCCCGTCTGCTGGTGTGGAAAGGTGGATGGCACTTATCAGACCACTTTTCCCGAAGAAGAGTGGGCGATAGGTTCAAGGGTCGTGTTGTGCCCCAAAAGTGAGTGGACTCATTTGTTTGAGTATGAAGTGTTCAAGAAAATACTGATCAGTTATGGAGAGGTGTTGCCTTACCCGATTTATCTGCATCGTGGAGAGGAAGAAGAACTGGTTAATACCCCGTCACCGGTCTGGCTCAATCCGAAAGCTACCCGAAAAGAGTTATTGGACTATGGGACGAAGGTTTTTCAGTCGTCTGCTCTTGATGTCTTTCGTATCCGTACAGAGAGCGGGCGGGTAGAAGGCGTACTCTACGTATTGCCTTATCGTACACAATTTTCTGTACGTAACTCGCATAAGGTGTATTTGAAGCGGATGTTGTTGAGTGAAGATGATTGTAACCTTTTGCCCTCATGGGCATTCTTCATTCGATGTTTGGTAAATGCCGACGGGCTTCTTTCTACTGCGTCGCGCGAGTCGTTTGTCAGCAATGATTTATTGAAAGATGCCCGCAAAGAGATCGGGGTTACTATTAAGGAGTATCTTCGAGGATTGGTGCAGAACAATCGATCGGTGTTTGACAAAATACTGGATGTCCATCATTTCCATATTAAAGCCATAGCTTCGGAAGATAATGAACTGCTACGTTTGTTTATGGATTACCTGCCCTTTGAAACGAACAGGGGAATACGAAGTTTCGGGAGCATCCGTTCGGCGGGGAATACCATTGGCTATACACGTAATCTGGAAGACTTCAGGCAAGTACGGAGAATAGCCGGTGCACAAGGCCGGTTGGTGATCAATGCTGCCTATACATTTGATGAAACGCTGTTAAAGAAGTATGCCCGTCTTAATCAGGAACTGACTTTGGAGGAGATCTCACCCGCTCGTCTGTTGGAGCAGTTTGCTGAAGTGGAAGGTAACAAAGAACACCGGGCCTTTGAGGCAAAAGCCAGTGAGCTGTTGAAACGTTTTGGCTGTATCTGCCGCTTGAAACATTTTACACCGGTGGATACTCCGGTTATATTTGTGGCCGAAGAGAAAGAAGAGAACAGCAAAGTCGCCAATAATCCGTTGGCAGCAGTACTGGGTTCGGTAAATGCTAAAAAACGCTTACCGCCTACATTGACTTTCAATGCCGATAACGAGATGGTACAGACATTACTGCAAATTCAAGGAGACAATAAACTGTTTCAGCATGTAGTGTGCATTCTTTATGTACAATCGCTGTTACAAGGCAAATATCCTGTAAACAGTGAGGAAATGGAACTTTTCAATCACTCTCTTTCTGAACTGATGACTACTAAAATGAATGATTTTATAAACTTCCTCAATTAAACAAAAGTATGAAATACACACTTGAGATACAAAAGCTACTGTTGCAGGCACAAAATGATAACCTGCATCCCCGTGAGAAAGCCAATCTACTGAAAGAGGCTGTTCGCATTGCAGATGAGAATGAAGATATACAATGGGCTGTAGAGATGAGGCTGGACCTTATCTATGAATTGAATCTCCTCTCGGCAGATGCTGAAGAGATCGCGGTGTTCTCTAAAATCCTGGACAACTATGAAAACCATAAGGATTTGATTAATGAGGATGATATCTTATGGAAATACAAATGGATATGGTCTTGTACCTTTGATCTTCCCAGTATACCGATGGAGCAGGTGGAAGCGGTAGGTGAAGATTATAAAACCCGTATTTTGCGCAATGGTTATTCATTGCGTACATATTATCACCGGTTGTCTGTGGAATACACTAAAATGAGGGAATATACGAAAGCCAAAGATTACATAGATAAGATGCTGGCGGAAAAGATGGATGACCTGACTTGTGAAGCTTGTGAGCTGAACTTCATGTTGGATTATTATCTTGAAACTGGACAGTTTGAAGAGGCCTATAATCGTGCGCAACCTTTAATTTCCAAGCAAATTTCTTGTTACGAAGCCAATCTGAGAGCTTATCTGAAATTGGCATATTATGCTTATAAAGCCGGGAAGCCGGAGATAGCGGCGGATATGCGTGCACGGGCCGAAGAAGCTTTGGCGGGAAGAGAAAAAGATGAATATCTGCTTCTTTATCTTGGGCTATTCATTGCTTATTATTTTATGACTGATCCGGACAGAGGCTGGGAGTATGTAGAACGTTGTATCCCATGGAGTCTGAATACTAATATGCAGAAAAGATACCGTTTCTCGTGTGATATGGTGGAGGCTCTAAACTACGAGCAGCGTGAAGAGGTCAGTCTGGCTTTACCGGAGGATTTTCCACTTTACCGGGTTGACGGAGTATATTCTGTGGCTGCGCTACGTAATTATTTTTATAGACAAGCGGATGAATTGGCAGGCTTGTATGATGCGCGTAACGGAAATAGCGGATATCAGGAACGATTATTTAATATCAATTTAATTGGCAACCTGTAGATTAATACGTATTTTTGCCGTCCAATTATTTATTAAAAACAACTGAATAACAGAAAAATGAGAAAGTGGCGTATTGAAGATTCTGAAGAACTTTACAACATCACAGGTTGGGGGACTTCATACTTTGGTATTAATGACAAAGGTCATGTTGTTGTTACACCGCGAAAAGATGGCGTAGCCGTCGATTTGAAAGAATTGGTCGACGAGTTGCAGTTGCGTGATGTGGCGGCTCCTATGCTGGTGCGTTTTCCGGATATTCTGGACAACCGTATTGAAAAGACTGCCTATTGTTTTAAACAGGCATCCGAAGAGTATGGATACAAAGCCCAGAATTTTATCATCTATCCGATTAAAGTGAATCAGATGCGCCCGGTTGTTGAAGAAATTATCAGCCATGGCAAGAAATTTAATTTGGGCCTTGAAGCCGGTTCCAAGCCCGAACTGCATGCAGTGATTGCTGTCAATACGGATTCTGACTCTCTTATTATCTGCAACGGCTATAAAGACGAAAGCTATATTGAGCTTGCTTTGCTGGCACAGAAGATGGGTAAACGTATCTTTCTGGTAGTTGAAAAGATGAATGAGTTGAAGCTGATTGCCCGCATGGCAAAGCAGCTGAATGTACAGCCTAATATTGGTATCCGTATCAAATTGGCTTCTTCAGGAAGCGGAAAGTGGGAAGAGTCAGGAGGAGATGCCAGTAAGTTCGGACTGACTTCCAGTGAGTTGCTTGAGGCACTTGACTTTCTGGAAAGTAAAGGCATGAAGGATTGTCTGAAACTGATACACTTCCATATCGGAAGTCAGGTGACAAAGATACGCCGTATCAAGACAGCATTGCGTGAAGCTTCTCAGTTCTATGTGCAGCTCCATGCGATGGGTTTCAAAGTGGAATTTGTTGATATTGGCGGTGGTCTTGGAGTTGATTATGACGGCACCCGTTCGTCAAGTAGTGAGAGTAGTGTCAATTACTCTATTCAGGAGTATGTCAACGACTCTATTTCCACGTTAGTGGATGCCAGTGACAAAAACGGTATTCCCCATCCCAATATTATCACTGAGAGTGGCAGGGCTCTGACTGCACACCACTCTGTCTTGATTTTTGAGGTACTTGAGACGGCTACTTTGCCGGAATGGGATGATGAAGAGGAGATTGCTCCGGATGCGCATGAACTGGTACAGGAACTTTATGGCATTTGGGATACATTGAATCAGAACAAGATGCTTGAAGCATGGCATGATGCCCAGCAGATACGTGAAGAGGCACTCGATCTGTTCAGCCATGGTATCGTAGACCTGAAGACACGTGCTCAGATAGAACGTCTTTACTGGTCTATTACTCGTGAAATCAATCAAATTGCCGGTGGACTGAAACATGCTCCCGATGAATTCCGCGGATTGTCTAAATTGTTGGCTGATAAATATTTCTGTAACTTCTCACTTTTTCAGTCGCTTCCGGATTCTTGGGCGATCGACCAGATATTTCCGATTATGCCCATTCAGCGTTTGGATGAAAAACCGGACCGCTCGGCTACCTTGCAGGACATTACCTGTGATTCCGATGGAAAGATAGCCAATTTTATCTCTACCCGGAATGTAGCACATTATATGCCGGTACATAGCCTGAAGCAGAAAGAGCCTTACTATGTAGCGGTCTTTTTGGTAGGGGCTTATCAGGAAATCCTGGGAGATATGCATAATCTGTTTGGAGACACGAATGCGGTGCATGTTTCTGTCAATGAGAAGGGGTATAATATCGAACAGATTATTGACGGGGAAACGGTCGCAGAAGTGCTCGATTACGTGCAATATAACCCGAAAAAGCTGGTTCGTACTCTTGAAACATGGGTAACAAAATCTGTAAAAGAAGGGAAGATTTCTGTAGAAGAAGGAAAAGAGTTCCTTTCCAATTATCGTTCGGGCTTGTACGGATACACATACCTTGAATAAATAAAAAGAACTATCATTTTATAAATGACGAGCTACAAGTTACGAATACTGCACATGATATCAGTCTCGTTTCTTGTAGCTCGTGGCTTGTAACCTGATGGAGTATAAATCGTAATTTGTAAATAGAAAGAATATGAAGGAAAAACTGACAGTCATTAAAGTTGGTGGCAAAATCGTAGAAGAAGAAGCTACATTGAAGCAGTTACTGGATGATTTTGCTGCCATTGAAGGGCATAAGGTACTTGTTCATGGAGGGGGACGTTCGGCTACAAAGATAGCTGCTTTACTGGGGATTGACAGTAAAATGGTCAATGGACGCCGTATAACCGATGCGGAGACACTGAAGGTTGTGACAATGGTCTATGGTGGGTTGGTAAACAAGAATATTGTAGCCGGATTGCAAGCCCGTGGGGTCAATGCCCTGGGGCTGACCGGAGCGGATATGAATGTAATCCGTTCGATGAAGCGCCCCGTAAAAGAGGTCGATTATGGATTTGTCGGGGATGTAGAGCAGGTAGATGCCACATTGCTTTCTGATTTGATTCATAAAGGAGTGGTTCCGGTGATGGCACCGTTGACGCATGACGGACAGGGGAATATGCTGAATACGAATGCAGATACCATTGCCGGAGAAACGGCGAAGGCTCTTTCTGCTATTTTTGATGTGACTTTGGTTTATTGTTTCGAAAAGAAAGGCGTGCTTCGTGATGAAAATGATGATGAGAGTGTCATCCCCCAAATTAATCATGCTGAGTTTCAACGCTACATTGCCGAGGGGGTTATTCAGGGAGGCATGATACCGAAACTTGAGAATTCTTTTGAAGCAATAAATGCAGGTGTGTCTGAGGTGATAATAACCTTAGCGTCAGCCATTCACAAAGGTGGAGGAACCCGGATAAAAAAATAATTCAAAAAAAAGAGGAATACATCTGTAACTTTTCACCAACTCACCCGTCAACTTAATAGAGATGCAAGAAATCAGCTTCCGAGACGACATATTGCCATTGAAAGATAAACTCTTTCGTTTGGCACTCCGAATCACCTTCGACAGGGCCGAAGCAGAGGATGTTGTTCAGGATACGATGATTAGAGTGTGGAATAAACGTGAAGAGTGGACACAGTTCGGATCTATTGAGGCTTATTGCCTGACTGTGGCGAAGAATCTGGCCATAGACCGAAGCCAAAAGAAAGAAGCTCAAAATGTGGAACTCACACCGGAAATGGAGGAAGAATCCGAAGCATCCGGTCCTTATGATCAGTTGATTAATAAGGAACGAATGTCAATCATCCATCGTCTGATTAACGAACTTCCTGAGAAGCAACGGCTTATTATGCAGTTGAGAGATATAGAAGGGGAAAGCTATAAAGAAATAGCGAAAATCTTGAATCTGACAGAGGAACAGGTAAAAGTGAATCTTTTCAGAGCAAGACAAAAGGTAAAACAAAGGTATTTAGAGATTGATGAATATGGATTATAAGTATATAGAACAGCTTTTAGAGCGATACTGGCAATGTGAGACTTCTTTGGAAGAGGAATCGGAATTGCGGTCTTTCTTTTCGGAGGAAGAGGTACCCGCTCATTTGCTCCGTTACAAGGACTTGTTTGTTTATCAGGCAGTTCAACAGGAAGCAGGGCTGGGAGAAGACTTTGATGAACGTATTCTGGCTCAGGTAGAGGCACCTGTAGTAAAAGCAAAACGTCTGACGATGGTTGGAAGGTTTATGCCTTTGTTTAAGGCTGCCGCCGTGATTGCGTTGATTTTGTCATTGGGCAATGTAGCGCAACATACATTCTTTGCCGATGAGGCTTTGGATTATAATTATGATGCTTATAAGGACACATACGATGATCCCGAAGTGGCTTACAAACAAGTTTCTTCTGCTTTGATGATGGTGTCTGAAGGTATAAATAAATCACAGGATCAAATCGCCGGAGATAGTGTGAAGGTTGAATCGATTCGAGTGATGAAGGAATAAAATAATGAAGAGCGTTCTTTTAATGTGCTGGATGGCATTGCTGTCTGTGGCTGTTTCGGCCCAGGACTTTGCTTCACGTTTTATGGCTGAACATAAGGCGGATTCTAATCTGACTTGTGTTACGATCAGTCCGAAAATGATGGAGGAGATAATGAAGAGCGATGCTGAGAAAGATAAAGAGGTGCTGGATATGATCTCTAATCTCAAGAGTATGCAGGTGCTTACTTCCGATGTGGAAGGAAAAAAGTATTTTGATGCAGCTTTGAAGGTGGTTGAGAAGAATACCGGAAGGTTTGAATCGTTTCTTTCTTTTAAGGATAAATCTGAGAATTGTCAGATTATGGTTCGTAAAAAGAAGGATACAATTGTTGAACTGGTGATGCTAATGCACGAAAAGAATCATTTTGCTGTAATAAACTTTACCGGAAATATGAGTCCGGAGTTTATTGCACAGATAAAGAGACATTTTCATTTGCTTTAAACATATAATATAGTTAGTGTGCTTAATTAAAACAACTTTTTGATTTGAGGCTGTGAAGTTTCAATTCTCTCAATTTCAATAAAAAACTAACTAAATAAATGGGCTACCGCGTGATGCAGTAGCCCTTTTATGTTTATGCTACGTCGTCTTCATAGAGCGAAGTTAAACTAAGAGAGAGTTTCTATATTTAAAGTTTTCGTAATCCTCTTTTTGAAAAGTTTATTTGCGGATTACCTTTGTATGCCACACTTCCACTTCCACTGACACCTCCTGTCAGGTTTTCAGTAGCATGACATTTTATGCTGCCCGAACCACTGATATGTGCATTGACATCTTCTGTCTTTAAATCTATGGCATTAATATCTCCCGAACCTGCAATACGATACTCGGCTTTGCCCGATTTGCCGTTCAGCAATACATTTCCCGAACCTGAAATATTTGCTTCTGTGCATGGTACATCGATTTTTTTCAAATTGATGTTTCCTGAACCGTAAATATGCGTTGACAATTTTGTACAAGAGAAATTGGTTCCATTGATGTTCCCCGATCCGTAAATGCATATTTCTAAATCGTCGTTGCTCTCCATTCCATTTGTAAAGGTCGTGTTTCCTGAGCCATATATGGATAAATGGTTTAATGATGGAGAAGATACTCTGATTTCCAGTTTTCCGCTATTGCGGATGGAGCTATTCTTTTTAAATTTAACCACCAGTGTTTTTCCTTCAACAGTGGTTTCCAATAACTGGACGATGTTGTCGGGACCATAAATCTGTACAGTGGGAGTTCCTTGCTTTTGTGTATAAACAATATCCGAACTGCTCATTGATTTAATTTTGCTGAAAGAACCGACTCTTATGTCTTTAGTGATATAGTTTGAACTTCCACTCACCTGCTTTGTCTGTGAACAGGCCCCAATGATTAATAACAGCATGGAAATTGTAAGGCATGATAATAATTGTTTTTTCATGGTCTTGTGATTATTGTATCAGATATTCTTAATAGTTCCCACTCCTTTTTTATTGAGTGATTTTATGGTAGGATTACCTTTATACTTAATGCTTCCCACTCCTCGTACAGCTGCATTGATAGATTCTACTGCGTTGCAGGTAATATCTCCTACACCCTGTGAACTGGCTTCTACTATATTGGCCTGCAGGTTTCCGGCTTCTATATTGCCTACCCCTTTAGAGTGAAGAGTAGCTGCCTGAACTGTTCCTTCAAGTTTTACATTTCCTACACCCATTGATTGCACATTTAAGCTACTGCAGATTAGTGATTTAATTTTTATATCACCTACTCCTTTGCTTTCCACATAGAGGTTGTCGGTAGTCAAACCGTTATCAATATGTACATCACCTACTCCTTTGAAGGAAATACTGTTTAAAGTTGGAGATGTAATTGTTATCTTCATCTTTTTGAAGTTGCGTACCTTTTTCGATTTATCGATGCTTAACAATAAGGTACTATCTTTTACAGCTACCTGTATTAACGCCACAATGTTATCCGGCCCATAGATTTGTACGTCTGTTTTTCCATCTGCGGATTGTGTGTAATAGATGTCACCTACGGTCCCCGCGTCAATTTTGTTGAACTCCTTCACTTTATAATCTCTCGTGATGAGTTTCTTACTGGGTTGAATACCTTCACCCATATATACGCAACTGCTCAATAACCCTGCTGTTAACAGTAATGTTGACAACATTTTAAAGATTGTTTTCATTTTATTTCGTTTTTAGAGGTTTCTATTAGTTTAGACGTAGGTTGAGTAGGAAAAGTTGCATCTATCTTTCTTTTTTCTGCAAAATAATCCGTTTATTTGTATTTATAATTAAGAACAACATTGGATAAGATTATTGAAGATAAGGAGTTAGGACGTCTGATCGTACGTGATAATGTGCGTGCCAAGAGACTCGTTTTTCGTACAAAAGCTGATGCGATCTATGTTAGTATACCTCCGGGAGTTACGATGAAGGAGGTAAAGGAGGCGATAGAGAAATTACGTTCCAGATTGTTGGATTCCAGGCAGAAGTTGATACGTCCTCTGATTGACCTGAACTATCGGATCGAGACAGAATACTTCAAGTTATCATTGGTTAGTGGTAAGAGGGAGAAATTCTTGGCTCATTCCGAATTGGGAGAAATGCGGATTATTTGTCCCCCGACGGCCGATTTTACAGATTCTAATTTACAGGACTGGCTTCGAAAAGTGATTGAAGAAGCTTTGCGACGGAATGCAAAGATTATCTTGCCTCCCCGGTTGTATATGCTTTCGGAGCGGTATGGGTTGCCTTACAAAAGTGTTCAGATAAATTCAAGTCGTGGACGATGGGGAAGCTGCTCTTCTCACAAAAAGATAAATCTCTCTTATTTTCTTGTATTATTGCCAAAGCATTTGATAGATTATGTTCTTTTGCACGAACTTTGCCATACTTGTGAGATGAATCATGGAGATCGCTTTTGGGACTTGCTAAATGGGCTTACCGATGGGAAAGCTTTAGAGCTGCGCGAAGAGTTGAAAAAATATAAGACTGAGATTTGACATTGCAATCACAAAACAGATGTTGCAAGAATCCTTTCCACCAAAGATTACACTGATTGTTACAGATTGATTGCCGGCATTGATAATCGGTTTTGGGCTTTTTCATCTGTGCGAATCGGAATAATTCTGTAGTGTCTTTTGATATCTCCCTTTACAGTCTTTTATACCCTATGCGGTCAGGAAAAAAACGTCTTTCTATTTTTGTGGTAGCTGTTTGATACCGTCAATATCCTTTTCAAAACGGTAAGTACCACCTTTTTCACTCAGATCAAATGCGGCTACTGTTTCAGTCTGATTATTTACAATCATCAGTGCACTTTGCTCTGCGAAGCGTCCGACTTCGATAGCAGTAGGCTCTTCTTTAATCTGTTTATTCATGATCAAGCTGTCATTGACAAACAGTGAGATCGAATCACCTACGAAGCCTTTTGTCAGCTGAATGGAGTACGTTTCACTAAAGTGACGGACAGCTTCTTTTTCCCGTTGCAATCTCAGACTCATATATACAAAGATGACTACGACAAATATGACGGCAAATGCTAAAATGCCGTTTCCTACCATAAATTGCTTGTTAGTGTTAAGACGATGTGCCATAATACTATATTCTTTAATATTCGGGGTAAAGATAGCAAATCTTTTTGTATCTCATTTGTTTTTGTGTAAGTATAAAAGTTACAAAAAAATAACGAGATCTCTGAATTCTAATGCTTTTGTGTTATATAACATATCAGTTTACATTGTTCGAGCAGAATAAATTATCTTTCTTTGTATCGTGATAGTTCAGCATAGCTATCTATAATTAAAAACCTTTATTGATACGTATGAAAATAACTTTTGGACAACAAACGACCAAAGTAAAGCAATTGGCTGACAAGATTAGCTTTGATATCTCGATGGGAGTATATAAATCGGGAGATTCACTGCCTTCGATCAATCAACTTAGCCATGCGTATGAGGTTTCCCGAGATACTGTATTTAAAGCTTTTCTTGATTTAAAAGAGAGAGGAATTATTGATTCTACTCCCGGGAAAGGGTATTATGTGGTTGGAAGATTGAAAAATGTACTTCTTTTACTTGATGAATATTCACCTTTTAAATATGCACTTTATAATAGTTTTGTAAAGCGTTTGTCTATCCGTTATAAAGTCGACCTATTGTTTCATCAGTACAATGAACGTTTGTTCAATACCATCATTCGTGAATCGTTGGGACGATACAATAAATATATTGTGATGAACTTCGATAACGAAAAGCTGTCTCCTAATCTTTATAAGATAAATCCATCCAAACTTCTTCTTCTTGATTTCGGTAAATTTGAGAAAGAGGAGTTCTCTTATGTTTGTCAGGACTTTGATCAAGGATTCTATAATGCGCTACTTCAACTGGCAGATCGATTGAAGAAATATCAAAAACTCGTTTTCGTGTTAGTGAATGATAGCATGCATCCCCGGAGTAGCCGTGACTTTTTTGAGAAATTCTGTGCCGATCAACATCTTGGTTGTGAGGTAGTGAGTGATATTGAAGGACTTCAGGTTCGCAAAGGAGAAGTATATATAGCGATTCGTCAAATAGACGTGGTGAGTATTATTAAGAAAAGTCGTATTGAGGGTTTACAATGTGGAGTTGATTTTGGCTTAATAGGGTATAATGACACACCTGCTTATGAAGTGATAGATCAGGGAATAACTGCATTAAGTGTAGATTGGGAGAAAATGGGTGATAAGGCTGCCGAATTTGTTCTGCAGGGAAAAGCCATACAAGATTACCTGCCTACGGAAGTCAGGCTGAGAGCTTCTTTATAAAAGAGTTTTTCAGAATTGTGTGTCAGCACAGGTCAGCATGGAAGAATTGTCTAATGAATTTAATAATATAGTATGAAAAAGTATCCGAAAATCGGGATTCGTCCCACCATCGATGGACGCCAGGGTGGTGTTCGCGAAAGCCTTGAAGAAAAAACAATGAATCTGGCAAAAGCTGTTGCCGAGTTGATTACTTCTAATCTCAGAAATGGCGATGGAACTCCTGTGGAGTGTGTGATTGCAGATGGAACTATCGGACGTGTTGCCGAAAGTGCTGCTTGTGCAGAAAAGTTTGAACGTGAAGGGGTAGGAGCTACTATTACTGTCACCTCATGCTGGTGTTATGGGGCTGAGACAATGGATATGAATCCATATTATCCGAAAGCTGTTTGGGGATTCAATGGGACGGAGCGTCCGGGAGCGGTGTATCTGGCTGCTGTGCTGGCAGGGCATGCACAGAAGGGATTGCCTGCATTTGGTATTTACGGTCGCGATGTACAAGACTTGAATGATAACTCTATTCCTGCGGATGTGGCAGAAAAAATTCTGCGTTTTGCCCGTGCTGCCCAGGCTGTAGCTACGATGCGTGGGAAGTCTTACCTTTCTATGGGTAGTGTTTCTATGGGTATTGCCGGTTCTATTGTAAATCCGGACTTCTTCCAGGAATATTTGGGTATGCGTAATGAGTCGGTCGATTTGACAGAGATAATTCGCCGCATGGCCGAAGGCATTTATGATAAGGAAGAATATGCCAAAGCGATGGCTTGGACTGAGAAATATTGCAAAAAGAATGAAGGGCATGATTTCAATGTGCCTGAAAAAACAAAGACACGTGCACAGAAAGATGAAGACTGGGAGTTCATTGTCAAGATGACTATCATCATGCGCGATTTGATGCAGGGTAATCCGAAGCTAAAAGAACTTGGATTTAAGGAAGAGGCTTTAGGACACAATGCCATTGCAGCGGGTTTCCAAGGACAGCGTCAATGGACGGATTTCTATCCGAATGGTGATTTCTCGGAAGCATTGCTCAATACTTCATTCGACTGGAATGGTATTCGTGAAGCATATGTAGTGGCCACTGAGAATGATGCTTGTAATGGTGTAGCTATGCTGTTCGGTCATCTGTTGACGAATCGTGCACAGATTTTCTCGGATGTACGTACTTATTGGAGTCCGGAGGCTGTGAAACGTGTTACGGGTAAGGAACTGACAGGTATGGCTGCTAATGGTATTATTCATTTGATTAATTCGGGAGCAACAACCCTTGACGGAACAGGGCAGCAAACGGATGTCAATGGAGAACCTACCATGAAACCTTGTTGGGAGGTTACGGAAGGAGAAGTTGAGAAATGTCTGGAAGCTACTACTTGGTATCCCGCCAATCGTGATTATTTCCGTGGAGGAGGTTTCTCTTCTAATTTCCTTTCGAAAGGAGGTATGCCCGTAACTATGATGCGACTGAACCTGATTAAAGGTCTTGGACCAGTGCTGCAGATAGCCGAAGGCTGGACAGTAGAGATTGATCCGGAAATTCATAAATTACTTGATGAACGTACGGACCGTACATGGCCTACTACTTGGTTTGTTCCTCGTTTATGTGATAAACCTGCCTTTAAAGATGTATACTCCGTGATGAATAACTGGGGAGCTAACCATGGTGCAATCAGTTACGGGCATATTGGTCAGGATGTGATTACACTGGCTTCCATGCTTCGTATTCCGGTTTGCATGCACAATGTGGAGGATGATCAGATTTTCCGTCCGGCGGCCTGGAATGCCTTCGGTATGGATAAAGAGGGAGCCGACTACAGAGCTTGTACTACTTATGGTCCTATTTATAAGTAACCTTTAGAAGAACGCAATATGATCAATCGATTTATATTAAACGAAGTTTCTTACTTCGGTCCGGGAGCACGTGAAGTGCTCCCTAAGGAAATCTCACGTTTGGGACTACACAAAGCATTTGTCGCAACCGATAAAGATTTGATAAAATTCGGAGTGGCGGACAAAGTGCTTAAGGTGCTGGATGCTGCTAAGATTCCTTATGTGATATTCAGTGAAATTAAGCCGAATCCTACAGTATCGAATGTAAAAGCCGGTGTGGAAGCATTTGCGGCATCCGGTGCGGACTTTATCCTGGCGATTGGCGGTGGCTCTTCTATGGATACGGCAAAGGCAATTGGGATTATTACTAATAATCCGGAATTCAGTGATGTCGTTTCATTGGAAGGCGTGGCGGATACCAAGAAGAAATCCGTACCTATTATTGCATTGCCTACTACTGCCGGAACGGCAGCAGAAGTAACTATCAACTATGTGATTACAGACGAACAGAACCAAAAAAAGATGGTTTGTGTGGATCCGAATGATATTCCGGCTATAGCGATAGTAGATGCCGAGCTGATGTATACACTTCCTAAAAGCCTGACTGCAGCTACGGGACTTGATGCACTGACACACGCTATTGAAGGGTTGATAACCAAAGGTGCATGGGAGATGAGCGATATGTTCGAAATTAAAGCTATTGAAATGATCAACCGTTATCTGGTGACTGCCGTTGAAGAACCGTCAAATGCGGAGGCACGTAATGGTATGGCAGTAGCCCAGTATATTGCCGGTATGGCTTTTTCGAATGTCGGTTTAGGAGTCGTTCATGGTATGGCACATCCGTTGGGGGCTATTTTTGATATTCCTCATGGCGTAGCCAATGCGTTGTTATTACCTATTGTTATGGAGTTCAATGCTCCGGCTGCTCTTGACAAATATGTAGAGATAGCTAAGGCTATGAACGTGTATTCTGCAGGTATGGCTAAAGAAGAGGCAGCTAAAGCAGCCGTAGATGCTGTAAAAGCATTATCTTTGAAGGTCAATATTCCACAACACTTGTCCGATTTGGGCATTCAGGAAAAGGATCTTGATCGTCTTGCTACAGCTGCGTTTGCTGATGTCTGTACGCCGGGTAATCCACGGGAAGTAACAAAAGAAATTATTCTTGATTTATATAAGAAAGCATTATGATAACTAATGAACATATCGAGCAGTATCTTGCTCAGGCACATCGCTATGGCGATGCTAAATTAATGTTGTGCAGCAGCGGTAACCTTTCATGGAGAATCGGTGAAGAAGCACTTGTTTCCGGAACGGGTTCTTGGGTACCGAACCTGCAGAAAGAAAAAGTATCTGTTTGCAATATTTCTACGGGTATACCCCAGAATGGAGTAAAACCTTCTATGGAAAGTACTTTTCATTTGGGAATCCTTCGTGAACGTCCGGATGTAAATGTAGTTCTGCATTTTCAATCGGAATATGCTACAGCTGTTTCCTGTATGAGAAACAAACCGTCAAATTTCAATGTAACTGCTGAGGTACCTTGCCATGTCGGTAAAGAGATTCCTATCATTCCTTACTATCGTCCGGGTTCGCCTGAACTGGCTGAAGCTGTTGTGGAAGCGATGAAAGAGCATAACTCTGTATTGCTGACCAATCATGGACAGGTGGTGTGTGGTAAAGATTTTGATCAGGTGTACGAACGGGCCACTTTCTTTGAAATGGCTTGCCGGATTATCGTTCAATCCGGAGGAGATTATTCGGTCCTGACTCCGGAAGAGATTGATGATCTGGAAATATATGTGTTAGGAAAGAAAACAAAATAGAAATAATGACGACCAGCTTATGAGTACTTACTTAGCAGCTGACTTTGGTGGAGGTAGCGGCCGTATTATGGCCGGTACCCTCACTGAAGGTAAGCTAAAACTGGAAGAGGTATATCGTTTTGGTAATCGGCAAATTAGACTCGGAAACCATGTCTATTGGGATTTTCTTTCTCTCTTCGAAGAAATGAAAAACGGACTTCGTGTCGCTGCCCGAAAAGGCTATCTGGTGAAAAGTATCGCTATAGATACTTGGGGAGTCGATTTTGGGCTGATTGACAAAGATGGTAATCTGTTGGGGAATCCGGTTTGTTACCGTGATTCTCGTACTAATGGTATGCCTGAGCGGGTGTTTAAGCAGATTGATCAAGCTGCCCATTATGCAGAAACAGGTATCCAAGTGATGCCTATCAATACTCTGTTTCAACTATATAGTATGAAGCAGAACAACGATGTACAACTCCGGGTAGCTGATAAACTATTATTTATGCCTGATTTGTTCAGCTATTTCCTTACAGGAACAGCGAATAATGAATATTGTATTGCTTCTACTTCTGAGTTACTTGATGCTTGTCAGCGCAACTGGTCGGATAACTTGATTAGTGAATTAGGATTACCCCGACATCTTTTTGGTGACATTGTGCTTCCTGGGACTATTTGCGGTAAACTGAAACAAGAAATTGCGGATGAAACCGGTTTAGGCTGTATTGATGTCGTTGCTGTCGGTTCACATGACACAGCCAGTGCTGTATTTGCTGTTCCTTCCAATGAACCGGATCGGGCTTATCTTAGTTCGGGAACCTGGTCCTTGCTCGGAACAGAGATTGACCAACCGATTTTGACGGAGGAAGCACGTTTGGGAGGATTCACGAATGAGGGTGGCATACAAGGCAAGATACGCTTCTTGCAGAATATAACCGGGCTTTGGATTTTACAACGTTTGATGGCTGAGTGGAAAGAACGGGGCGAAGAAACCAGTTATGATCGTGTGATAGCCGAAGCAACGTTATCAGATATCCGTTCGGTAATCGATGTAGATGATTCCTCTTTTTGCAATCCGGACTGTATGGAAGAGTCGATTGCTGAGTATTGTCATAAGCATCATTTGAGAGTGCCGGTTTCTCAAGGAGAGTTTGTTCGTTGTGTCATTGAATCATTGGCACACCGTTATAAATTAGGAGTTGAACAGATGAATCGCTGTCTGCCGGTACCGGTTAAACAGCTCCATATTATCGGAGGAGGCTGCCAGAATCGTTTGCTAAACCAACTTACTGCAAATGCTTTAGGCATTCCGGTATATGCAGGTCCGGTGGAAGCGACTGCTATCGGCAATATCTTAGTACAAGCGAAAGCTCAAGGTGAAATAGATACTTGGGAAGAGCTAAAAGAAATTATCATAAACAGTGTAAAACCTCAGGTATATTATCCTGAATAACCCGACAACCCATGAAAAACACCAACCGTTCCATTCTTCATAAAGATGGAGTTAGTTATATCCTGCCATTTATTTTAGTGACTTCTTGTTTTGCCTTATGGGGGTTCGCTAATGATATTACCAATCCAATGGTAAAGGCCTTCTCGAAAATATTTCGTATGAGTGTCACCGACGGGGCATTGGTACAGGTCGCTTTTTACGGAGGCTATTTTGCAATGGCCTTCCCTGCTGCAATGTTTATTCGTAAATACTCTTATAAAGCCGGTATCCTGCTGGGACTGGGGCTATATGCTTTGGGTGCCTTGCTGTTTTTCCCGGCAAAGATGACAGGCGATTATTACCCTTTCCTGCTCGCTTATTTTATTTTGACGTGTGGACTCTCGTTTCTGGAAACAAGTGCTAACCCTTATATATTATCGATGGGTACAGAAGAGACAGCGACGCGACGATTGAATCTGGCGCAGTCGTTTAATCCAATGGGATCATTATTGGGTATGTATGTAGCCATGAATTTCATTCAGGCGCGTCTGAATCCCATGGATACGGTAGAACGCAGCCAATTGTCTCCGTCTGAGTTTGAGGTATTGAAAGAGTCGGATTTGTCCGTGTTGATTGCCCCTTACCTGATTATAGGATTAGTGATTCTTGCCATGCTTTTTCTGATACGTGCCGTTAAAATGCCTAAGAATGGTGATAAGAATCATAATATTGATTTTATACCAACGCTAAAGCGTATTTTTAAAGTTCATCATTATAGAGAAGGAGTCATAGCGCAATTCTTTTATGTGGGTGCACAGATTATGTGTTGGACTTTTGTTATCCAATATGGAACACGCTTGTTTATGTCGCAGGGAATGGAGGAGAAGGCTGCTGAAGTGCTTTCTCAGGAATATAATATAATTGCTATGATTATTTTTTGCATAAGCCGTTTCGTGTGTACATTTATTCTTCGCTACCTGAATCCGGGGATGCTTCTCAAGATTCTTGCGATTGCGGGTGGTGCTTTTACGTTAGGTGTGATTTTTTTGCAAAACATATGGGGATTGTATTGTTTAGTAGCTGTTTCGGCTTGTATGTCACTAATGTTTCCCACGATTTATGGTATTGCTCTTCGTGGTTTGGGTGATGATGCCAAGTTTGGGGCTGCCGGTTTGATTATGGCAATTCTGGGAGGTTCTATCTTGCCACCATTACAGGCTTGTATTATTGACCAACATACATTGTTGGGTATGCCTGCTGTAAACTTGTCTTTTATACTTCCTTTTATCTGTTTCGTAGTGATTATCATTTATGGACATCGTACTTGTGCACGTGTGAAGAAGATAAAAGCAGCACGAAAGTAATATGGAGAATCGGATGCGGCGTTTGACGATTCTTCTGAGTAACTGTTTTCTTCTGCTTGTGTCATTAGTTTCTTGCGGGAAAGTGCCATTAGCGGAAGAAGCAGTGTTTTCTATACCGGTGGATACGGCATTTATGAGGCTTCGTCAATGGGAGTGGTATTGTCAGAAACGGGCTGACAGTTGCCTGACAGAGAATAATTATCAGGGAGCTTTATCTTGGCTGGATTCCGCTCGTATCCAAGTGGAACATTACGGACGTCCTTATTATATATTGGCACGCGGGGACGTATATTATTCCACCCATCAATATGATTCTGCCCGTCGTTATTTTAGTATGGCAGCCCATTCCATTCATCCGCATATTGCTATCGAAGCTTGGAGGAAACTTGCAGAACTGGAACTTATGGAAGGAAATGAGAAGCAAGTGTTCTATTCTACGCAGAAGGCAGATGCGCTTTTCCGGGTGGAGATAGGCCATGTGCAGAGTGATAACAGTGAAGCTCTATATCAGGAAGAGAGGTTGAAAAACGAGTTAAACCAATTGAAGATTGCCAAACAGAATCGGGAAATTGCTATGTTAACTTTGAGCCTTTGTCTGATTATACTGATTGCTTTGTTTATTTTCTACCGGCAAAATAAGATAAAGCGTGAAAAAGAGCGTCTGCTTCTTGAAGAGAAAGCCAAGTTGGAGCAAGAGAACCAAATACTGAAACAAACTGAAGAGTTAAGTGCTTTGAGAGAAAAAGAGGCGGTTTTGCGAGAGTCTTTGTTCCGTAAGGTCGATGTTTTGCGTAAAATACCCTCCCTCAATGAAGAAGAGCAGGAGAGTGGTGAACATCGCATAGCTTTGTCGGAAAGAGAGTGGGAGGAAATTCGTCAGACGGTGGATAATGCTTATGATGGGTTTTCACAACGGTTGCTTGCACGCTTTCCTTTGTTGACCTTAAAAGATATTTATTTCTGTTGTCTGGTGAAGATCAATGTCAGTATAAAGGACCTTTCCGATATTTATTGTATTAGTCGTACCTCGGTTAGTAAAAAGAAATTTCGCATCAAGCGAGAGAAGCTTGGAGCAGAGGATTCGGACTCTTTAGATGACTTTTTGCGTGGTTTTTAGTTCTCGGAAACTTGTTTGTCCATGCTATTTTAAGAGGTGGTTTATGTAATATCTTGATATGTAGTATGATAGCATATCCATTTTTGAAGTGCTTTGTCTATATCCCTTTTTGTTTTTCCTGTGCCCGATGGTTAATTTTGCAATATCAAAACTTTAAAAATGTACATGATATGTTGAATCGACTGAACTATTTCATTATGTCGGCAGGGCTACTTGTTTTAGTAGCATGTTCGTCTAATTCCGGAAAACAGGTAGAGGTGGCAAATACTCCTTTTGTTTACGATGGATTAAAAGAGTATCCGGTAAAAGAGTTGAAACTGTCCGATCTGGCAGTTAGTGATTATGTGGCATTAAAAGACAATGAAAATTCATTGTTGGGTAGGTTACCGACAAATCCTTGTATACAGGTCACTGAAGACCGGATTTATATTCAGGATGAAGAGCAGCAGGCTATATTTATTTTTGACCGTCAGGGAAATCCATTATTGCAAATGCGTCATAAAGGAGGCGGCCCTCAGGAATGGGCATCTCTGAACTCTTTCTATGTGGACAGTCCTAACAAAGAAATTATAGTGTTGGACCGCGCTAAAAAGTTTATAGTTTATGATTTGAATGGGAAATTTAAACGAAGCTTCCCGACACCCGGTTGCTCTTGGAAGTTTGCTAACTTGAATGATAAGGCTGTATTGGTATATTGTCCTTTTACAAAGCGTAATAACGGAGAGGCAGTTTGCATCCTTTCTAAAAAAGATGGCAAAAAGTTGCATGTGTGTCCTATTACGATAGATAATTTTGTGTGGGATAGCGAGGGGCGTATTGGCTATGAACCATTGAAGCCTGCTTATGGTGGGATTTTATTTTCAGATTTATCATTGAAAGGCGTGTATTTTATTGATGCTGAAACATATGAAGTAAAACAGGTTATTGATGAAGTGACAGAATATAAATTTGAAAATGCAGAGTTCGTTAAGCTACATCCGGCGATCGATGCTAAAGACTATACTTTGTATACTACGCTCGGTACGAAATGGTTGACTCCGGATATGCCAATGAACTATTATTATTTCGATAAGAAGGAGCAGAAAATGTATACTTTGAAAAATGAAACCGGATGGGCTGTTTTAAAAGATGTCTGCAATGTACAGAGAACCCGTACAACAAATACTCCAGGTATCGGCATTGGTTATTATTGGCCTTCTACTATGAAAGGAGAGTCGATGCAAGCTGAAAAAGAGCAGTTTGACCCTCGTTTCCGGGCAATAATGGACTCTATACCTGAAGAAGGTAACCCTGTATTACAAATTATGAACTTCAATAAATGATGAAGCTGTTCCGCAAGATATTGATTATTTGTCTTCTTGGGAAGTTAATGGCTTGTTCGCCATTAGCTTCCGGGGAGATAAATGATGTTTGGGGGCATAAGCAAGTGGCTACGGTTGAAATGGCAGGTTCTGATAGCGTTTGGGTCTGCCACTTGTCTATGTTGAAGGATACGGTTACTGTACCTCTTAGTCATTTTGTCGAGGAACTGGAAATGGTCATACTTGATAATCGGGATGCTGCATTGGTCTCTCCTTCCAAAACAATTATTGGCAAACAGTATATTTTAGTATATAAAATGGGGCATGTCCCTTTCAAACTTTTTACTAAAAGCGGGACCTATTTGAGGGATATCGGTTCCTTTGGTCAAGGTGCGGGTGAATATGGCTTAGTTTACGATGCACAGATGGATGAGGAGAATAACCGGCTTTATGTGTTATGTTGGCAGGCCGACCATATCTTGGTATTCGATTTACAGGGAAATATACTTCAACCGATTCGATTGGCGCATTGGTCACCTAAAGGGATATTTCATGTAGAAACGGAACGAGGACGAGTGCATGTTTGTGCTCTTTCTTTTAATCGTGACTTTGTAGGTGATAGGCATTCGCCTATGATTTGGACGCAAAGTTTGGATGGCAAGATTATAAAAGAACTTCCGGCAGGGTATTTGGCCGTGAATGATTATGGAAATGAAATCAAATCTCTGAATAATGGGACGGTGATGGACATCGGTTTCTGGTTTGGAGGGCAATATCGTAACGATTCATTATATCACTATAATAACCACGAGTTTAGGCTCGTTCCACGTTTTACGCTTGATTATGGAGGACATGAGTTGACCCCACACAGCTTCGGAGAGTTGCCGAATCACTTCTGGGGAGAAATATCATATCCTGTAAGGCTAAGTCCACATTCGTCAACTACCACTCCTCCGGAATATTATATGGTTGATAAACATACTTTACGAGGCGCTTTTGTTGAAATATACAATGATTTCTTAGGTGGCATTCCTGCTGACTGGTTCTTTTCATCTCATGACGGATATTATGTTTGGAATGTTGAACCTGCACGATTGAAGCAAATGGTTGAGGAGCGTTTGTCTTCAGGTGAGATTATCTCGGATTCGGATCGAAGAAAGCTGACCGAACTGCTTGGGAGTATTAAAGAAAACGATAACAATTATATTTTCTATGGTCGATTGAAATGTAGATAGTTCCTGTTTTTTTCTTATCATTTCTTTTTTTTCTCTAATATTTTGTAGTCGAACAGATTATTTATATCTTTGCACCCGAAACGGATGAAAGGTGGAGGGGCGATTAAGCTCCTTTTTTTGTTCTTAATAGTTAATCAATGATAGAAAAAAGAACTGTTTGTCAGATTGTTGAAGAGTGGCTGGAGGGAAAAGACTATTTTCTGGTAGAAGTGACCGTCAGCCCTGATGACAAAATTGTGGTCGAAATTGACCATGCAGAAGGGGTTTGGATTGAAGACTGTGTGGAGCTGAGTCGCTTCATTGAGTCGAAACTGAACCGTGAAGAGGAAGATTATGAGCTGGAAGTAGGTTCTGCCGGAATCGGACAGCCATTTAAAGTATTGCAACAGTACTATAACCACATCGGCCTGGAGGTGGAAGTACTGACTAAAGGCGGACGCAAACTGAGCGGGGTCTTGAAAGATGCCGATGAAGAAAAGTTTGTTGTGACCGTACAAAAGAAAGTAAAACCCGAAGGAGCCAAACGTCCTCAGTTGGTAGAAGAGGATGAAACCTTCACCTATGATGATATAAAATATACTAAATACTTAATTAGTTTTAAATAATTATGGCCAAGAAAGAAGAAACAATCAGCTTGATTGATACATTTTCGGAATTTAAGGAACTGAAGAATATTGATAGAACCACGATGGTAAGCGTGCTTGAAGAGTCGTTCCGTAGTGTGATCGCGAAAATGTTTGGCACTGATGAAAATTACGACGTAATTGTGAACCCGGATAAGGGTGACTTTGAAATATGGCGTAACCGTGAGGTAGTGGCAGACGAGGATTTGACTAACCCGAATATGCAAATTTCGTTGACTGAAGCACAAAAAATCGATGCTTCTTACGAAGTGGGTGAAGAAGTAACCGATGAAGTGATTTTCGCTAAGTTCGGTCGCCGTGCTATTTTGAATCTTCGTCAGACCCTGGCTTCTAAAATTCTTGAGCTTGAAAAGGACAGTATTTATAATAAATACATTGATAAAGTAGGTACTATCATCAACGCAGAAGTATACCAGATCTGGAAAAAAGAGATGTTGCTGCTTGACGATGAAGGAAACGAGTTATTGTTGCCGAAAACAGAGCAGATACCAAGCGATTTTTATCGTAAAGGAGAAACTGCCCGTGCAGTGGTGGCACGCGTGGACAACAAAAACAACAATCCGAAGATTATCCTTTCGCGTACTTCTCCGGTTTTCCTGCAGCGCTTGTTCGAGATGGAAGTACCTGAAATAAACGATGGCTTGATTACCATCAAAAAGATTGCCCGTATTCCCGGTGAACGTGCTAAGATTGCGGTAGAATCTTATGATGACAGAATTGATCCCGTAGGAGCCTGTGTAGGTGTAAAGGGAAGTCGTATTCATGGCATCGTACGTGAACTTCGCAATGAAAACATTGATGTGATTAATTATACATCAAATATTTCATTGTTTATCCAGCGTGCTTTAAGCCCGGCCAAAATCTCTTCTATTCGGTTGAATGAAGAAGAACGTAAAGCTGAGGTATTCCTGAAACCGGAAGAGGTATCGTTGGCTATTGGTAAAGGCGGTTTGAATATCAAACTGGCCAGTATGTTGACTGAGTACACTATCGACGTGTTCCGTGAGTTGGATGAAAACGCGCAGGATGAAGACATTTATCTGGATGAATTCAGAGATGAAATCGACGGATGGGTGATTGATGCTATTAAAGCAATTGGCATTGATACGGCTAAGTCCGTATTGACTGCACCTCGCGAAATGCTGATTGAAAAAACGGATCTGGAAGAAGAGACGGTGGACGAGGTATTACGCATTTTGAAATCGGAGTTTGAAGATAATGAATAATAGATCAATGCGATGATGTGCCGATATGCCAATAAACAGAAAGGGCGTATAGGAATTGGCACATTGGCATATTGAACGATTATCAAATTATTCTTTCTCCATTATTCTTTAAATTAAAGTATGACGATAAGGTTAAACAAAGTTACAAGAGATTTAAATGTAGGAATCGCGACGGTAGTTGAGTTCTTGCAAAAGAAGGGGTATACCGTTGAGGCAAACCCGAATACGAAAATTACCGAGGAGCAGTATGCAATGCTCGTGAAAGAGTTCAGCACAGATAAGAACCTTAGACTTGAATCGGAACGTTTCATTCAGGAACGTCAAAACAAAGATCGCAACAAGGCATCTGTTTCTATCGATGGTTATGATAAAAAAGAGCCGGAGAAAACTGTTGCTGATGATGTGATTAAGACGGTCATTCCGGAGGATGTACGTCCGAAGTTTAAACCTGTCGGAAAAATAGATTTAGATAAACTGAACCGGAGAACTGAAAAAGAGCCGGTGAAAGAAGAACCGAAACCACAACCTGTAGTAGCTACTGAAGAAAAGAAGGTGGCGGAAGAGGTTAAGCCTGTTGTCAACGAAGTGAAAAAAGAAGAAGTCGCTACGGCTCCTGTTGCTTCGGAATCGAAACCGGTGAAAGAAGAACCGAAACCGGTGGTGGTTGAAAAGCCTGCAGAAACAGAGAAGAAAGTGGTTGAGGAAGTCAAGAAAGAAGAACCCAAAGTCGTGGTATCTCCAGAAAAAACAGAGAAGAAAGAAGAGAAACCGGTAGCAGAAGCACCGGCTACTCCAGTAGAGAAGGAAGAGGAGGGCGTATTTAAGATTCGTCCGACTGAGTTTGTATCTAAGATTAATGTTATCGGACAGATTGACCTGGCTGCATTGAATCAGTCGACTCGTCCGAAGAAAAAATCGAAAGAAGAAAAACGGAAAGAGCGTGAAGAAAAGGAAAAACTTCGTCAGGATCAGAAGAAACAGATGAAGGAAGCCATCATCAAGGAAATCCGTAAAGAAGATAATAAACAAGCTAAAGTAGCCGGTAAAGAAAATCTTGATCCCAACGGTAAGAAGAAACGTAACCGCATCAACAACAATAAAGAAAAAGTAGATGTGAACAACGTTGCTTCTAACTTTGCGCACCCCACTCCAAACAGTGAGCGTACCAATAATAACCGTGGAGGAAATCAGCAAGGTGGCGGCGGACAAAACAGAAACCGTAACAACAATAATAAAGATCGCTTTAAGAAGCCTGTAGTGAAGCAGGAAGTGAGCGAAGAAGATGTAGCAAAGCAGGTAAAAGAAACTTTGGCTCGTCTGACAAGTAAAGGTAAGAACAAAGGAGCCAAATATCGCAAGGAGAAACGTGATTTGGTATCGAACCGTATGCAGGAACTGGAAGATCAGGAGATGGCAGAAAGCAAGGTACTGAAATTGACAGAATTCGTGACTGCCAATGAATTGGCCAGTATGATGAATGTATCTGTTAATCAGGTTATCGGAACTTGTATGAGTATAGGTATGATGGTTTCTATCAACCAGCGTCTGGATGCGGAAACAATCAATCTTGTTGCTGAAGAATTCGGATTTAAGACCGAATATGTCAGTGCGGAGGTAGCTCAGGCCATTGTTGAAGAGGAAGATGCTCCGGAAGATCTGGAACACCGTGCTCCGATTGTTACAGTAATGGGTCACGTAGACCACGGTAAAACTTCATTGCTTGACTATATCCGTAAGGCAAATGTAATTGCGGGTGAAGCCGGAGGTATCACACAGCATATCGGTGCATATCACGTTACATTGGAGGACGGGCGTAAGATTACATTCCTTGATACTCCGGGACACGAAGCGTTTACTGCAATGCGTGCCCGTGGTGCGAAGGTAACGGATATCGCGATTATTATCGTAGCTGCCGATGATGATGTAATGCCTCAAACTAAGGAAGCTATCAATCATGCTGCGGCTGCGGGTGTTCCTATAGTATTTGCTATTAATAAGATTGATAAACCCCATGCTAATCCGGAGAAAATTAAAGAGACACTGGCTCAGATGAATTATCTCGTAGAAGAGTGGGGGGGTAAATACCAGTCGCAGGATATTTCGGCCAAGAAAGGTCTTGGAGTACCCGAACTGATGGAGAAAGTCCTTTTGGAGGCAGAAATGCTCGATTTGAAGGCAAATCCGAACCGCAATGCTACGGGTTCAATTATTGAATCAACTCTGGACAAGGGACGTGGATATGTTGCTACTGTATTGGTTTCCAATGGTACGCTGAAGGTAGGTGATATTGTGCTTGCCGGAACAAGTTATGGCCGTGTAAAGGCTATGTTCAATGAACGTAATCAACGCGTAACACAAGCTGGACCTTCGGAACCGGTATTGATTCTCGGTTTAAATGGGGCTCCTGCCGCAGGTGATACATTCCATGTGATTGAGACTGATCAAGAGGCCCGTGAAATTGCCAATAAGCGTGAACAATTGCAGCGTGAACAGGGATTGCGTACTCAGAAGCTGTTGACTCTCGATGAAGTGGGACGTCGTATTGCTTTGGGTAACTTCCAGGAACTGAACGTAATTGTGAAAGGTGATGTGGACGGCTCTATCGAAGCATTGAGTGATTCGTTGATCAAGTTGTCTACCGAACAGATTCAGGTTAATGTGATCCACAAGGCTGTAGGTCAGATTTCAGAATCGGATGTGACATTGGCAGCTGCTTCAGATGCTATTATCATTGGATTCCAGGTGCGTCCGTCAGCTTCAGCGCGCAAGTTTGCCGAGCAGGAAGGAGTAGATATACGTTTGTATTCTGTAATTTACGCTGCTATCGAAGAGGTGAAGGCTGCTATGGAAGGTATGCTTGCTCCGGAAGTGAAAGAGGTGGTGACTGCTACTATCGAAGTGCGTGAGGTATTCCACATTACTAAGGTGGGTACTGTGGCCGGTGCCGTTGTGAAAGAAGGCAAGGTGAAACGTTCGGATAAGGCTCGTCTGATCCGTGATGGTATCGTAATCTTCTCAGGTTCTATTAATGCCTTGAAGCGCTTTAAAGATGATGTGAAGGAAGTAGGTACAAACTTTGAATGTGGTATCAGCCTTGTCAACTACAACGATTTGAAGGTAGGGGATATGATTGAAACTTACGAAGAAGTAGAAGTGAAGCAAACTTTATAATTCTCACGAAACTGAAAATATACGGAGGCACAGAGTGATTACAACTCCGTGTCTCCGTTTTCGTTTTACATAGAATGACTACCATAGATATTATCATACTGATTGCCCTTGGAGCCGGTGTTATTATCGGATTTATGAAAGGCTTTATCCGGCAGCTTGCCTCCATACTTGGATTGATTGTGGGGTTGCTGGCAGCAAAAGCTTTGTATACTTCACTGGCTGTAAAGCTATGTCCTACAGTGACAGATTCCATGACTGTGGCACAGATATTAGCATTTGTCATTATTTGGATAGCTGTACCATTAATCTTTACGTTAGTGGCTTCAGTGTTGACAAAGGCGATGGAGGCAGTTTCGCTTGGCTGGCTGAATCGTTTGCTTGGAGCCGGACTTGGAGCCTTGAAATATCTTTTACTGGTGAGTCTGGTTGTCTGTGTCATTCAATTCATAGATACAGATAGCCAGTTGATTAGTCAAACAAAGAAGGAGGAATCCTTGTTATATTATCCTATGGAAAGGTTTGCGGGAATGTTCTTTCCCGCAGCAAAAGAGGTTACACAACAATATATACTCAAATAAAAATGATGCAACAAGAAGAACCCAATAAATATGTAAAAGAACTCACGCAGGAGAAGTACAAATATGGCTTCACTACGGAGGTACATACAGATATCATAGAGAAGGGACTCAATGAAGACGTAGTGCGGCTTATCTCGTCTAAAAAGAACGAGCCGGACTGGTTGTTGGAATTCCGTCTGAAAGCCTATCGTCATTGGCTGACACTGGAGATGCCTACCTGGGCACACTTGCGTATACCTGAGATTGACTATCAGGCCATTTCGTATTATGCCGACCCTACAAAGAAGAAAGAAGGTCCGAAGAGTATGGATGAAGTTGATCCGGAACTAATAAAGACATTCAATAAACTGGGTATTCCTTTGGAAGAGCAAATGGCACTGAGCGGTATGGCTGTGGATGCAGTGATGGATTCAGTATCTGTGAAAACGACCTTTAAGGAAACACTGATGGAGAAAGGTATTATCTTTTGCTCGTTCAGTGAAGCAGTGCGTGAACATCCCGACCTGGTGAAGAAGTATCTTGGATCTGTAGTAGGTTATCGGGATAACTTTTTTGCAGCATTAAATTCCGCGGTATTTTCAGACGGTTCTTTCGTTTATATTCCTAAAGGGGTACGTTGTCCGATGGAACTTTCCACATACTTCCGTATCAACGCAGCCAATACCGGGCAGTTCGAACGTACATTAATCGTAGCAGATGACGATAGCTATGTTTCCTATCTGGAAGGTTGTACCGCACCAATGCGGGACGAGAATCAATTACATGCCGCTATTGTCGAGATTGTGGTACACGATCGTGCAGAAGTAAAATACAGTACCGTTCAGAATTGGTATCCGGGTGATGCCGAAGGTAAAGGTGGAGTATACAATTTTGTGACGAAACGTGGTAATTGTAAAGGAGTAGATAGCAAACTCTCGTGGACTCAGGTTGAGACGGGATCAGCCATTACCTGGAAATACCCTTCTTGCATTCTCTCAGGTGATAATTCTACCGCTGAATTTTATTCGGTAGCAGTGACAAACAATTACCAACAGGCAGATACAGGAACTAAAATGATTCATTTAGGTAAGAATACCCGTAGTACGATTGTCAGTAAAGGTATATCTGCCGGAAAAAGTGAGAACTCTTACCGTGGGCTGGTTCGTGTAGCCGAAAAGGCGGATAATGCCCGTAATTATAGCCAGTGTGATTCATTGTTGCTGGGTGATAAGTGTGGTGCACATACTTTCCCCTACATGGATATCCATAACGAAACAGCAGTTGTTGAACATGAAGCAACTACCAGTAAGATTAGTGAAGATCAGATATTCTATTGTAATCAGCGTGGCATTTCCACTGAAGATGCCATTGGGCTGATTGTAAACGGCTATGCAAAGGAGGTACTTAATAAACTTCCGATGGAATTTGCTGTAGAAGCTCAGAAGTTGCTTACGATCTCTCTTGAAGGTAGTGTAGGATAATGGGGTGCAAACGAATTGGTTGGTTATTGATATTCCTGCTTTATGTAGGTATAGCGTTTGCACAGAATCTGGATGATCAGGAGAGAAGATGGGCAATCAGTGGCTCTTGGGGAGGAGACTGGCCGATAGTAACAAAGAACACACTTTCGGGAAAAGCTGTTTCTACAGGCCATATACATACTTTATTGCTGGAGTATTATATCCCTTATACCCGTTTCTCTTTGAAGGGCGGTTATACAGGTGAAGAGATAAAACTGAATCCCGGTATTTCTGCCTCACTGAGCAATTTGGAAGTGGGAGGGCGATACTATTTCCTGCCACAACGTTTTGTGATTCAGCCTTACGGGGGACTCTCCACAGCATGGAATCTGTCTCCACGTCGACAATACGGCATAACCAGTGGCAGTTACTACGATCCTTCAAGGCAGGAATTTCGTAAAGACTACGATTGCCGATATCAGGTAAAAGAACCGCTATTCACTATCTCTCCGGTGATAGGGGCCGATATATATTTTCTTTCGTGTCTTGCTTTCACCCTGGAGTATAATTTCCGGATGGGCATTGCCGGAAGAATGAATGGAGAAGTAGAGAAGACTAATTCCCGGGGGACCGGGATAGTGCGTAGTAGCGGGATGCGGCAGACATTAAGCGTAGGAGTGAAAGTGAATTTTCCTTTTACTATTACGCAGACAGACGGCAACTCCATACTGCAATTGTTGGACGAAGTTATTTTTGGAGAAGAATAGATAATGAAATAATTGATAAGATCATGTTAGAGATAAAAGACCTGCATGCCAGCATTAACGGCAAAGAGATATTGAAAGGCATCAACTTGACGGTGAATCCGGGCGAAGTACATGCCATTATGGGACCCAATGGTTCAGGTAAGAGTACGCTTTCTTCTGTTTTGGTAGGTAATCCTGCTTTTGAAGTGACGAAAGGGAGTATTACATTCTACGGTAAGAACCTTTTGGAATTAAGTCCTGAAGACCGTAGCCACGAAGGTATCTTCCTTAGTTTTCAGTATCCGGTAGAGATTCCGGGTGTGAGCATGGTTAACTTTATGCGTGCTGCTGTCAATGAACAGCGTAAATACAAAGGTTTGCCTGCTCTGACAGCCAGTGAGTTCCTGAAGCTGATGCGTGAAAAGCGTGCAGTAGTTGAGTTGGATAACAAATTGGCAAACCGCTCGGTAAATGAAGGCTTCTCGGGTGGAGAGAAAAAACGTAACGAGATTTTTCAGATGGCTATGCTCGAACCCCGTCTTAGCATTCTGGACGAGACGGACTCCGGACTCGATATCGATGCGCTTCGTATTGTAGCCGAAGGAGTAAACAAATTGAAGACACCCGATACCAGTTGTATTGTCATCACTCACTACCAGCGTTTGTTGGATTACATAAAGCCGGATATCGTACATGTGCTCTATAAGGGACGTATTGTGAAGACAGCAGGTCCGGAGCTCGCCCTTGAGCTGGAAGAAAAAGGATACGATTGGATTAAGAAGGAATTAGGAGAATGAGTGTGATTATGAATGTAGAACAGCAATACATAGATCTTTTTGCTCAGTGTGAAGCGATGATCTGTCGTCATAGTGCCGAGCCCATGAATGCTCCCCGGGCGGCAGCTTTTGCTGATTTCGAGCGTCAGGGATTTCCTATGCGGAAGCAGGAAAAGTACAAATACACGGATGTCAGTAAATTCTTTGAGCCGGATTACGGCTTGAACCTGAATCGTCTACCCATTCCGGTGAATCCTTATGAGGTGTTTAAATGCGATGTTCCGAATATGAGTACCTCATTGTTTTTTGTGGTGAACGATGCATTCTACAATCAGGCACTTCCTAAGTCCGGATTACCTGAGGGAGTTATTTTCGGCGGTCTGAGAGAAATGGCTGAGCAACATCCGGAACTTGTAAAAAAGTATTATGGTAAGTTGGCAGATACTTCGAAGGATGCAGTAACGGCCTTTAATACAGCTTTTACTCAAGACGGAGTACTGATGTATGTCCCGAAGAATGTGGTTGTTGATAAACCCATCCAGTTGGTTAATATACTTCGTGCAGATGTCAATTTCATGGTAAACCGACGTGTGCTGATTATCCTTGAAGAGGGAGCTCAGGCCCGTTTGCTGGTTTGTGATCATGCCATGGATAATGTGAACTTTCTGGCAACGCAAGTCATTGAAGTGTTTGCGGAAGAAAATTCTGTTTTCGATCTTTACGAACTGGAAGAGACCCATACCAGCACAGTGCGTTTCAGCAATCTATATGTGAAGCAGGGAGCGAATAGCAATGTACTGCTCAATGGGATGACACTTCACAACGGGACAACCCGTAATACGACAGAGGTTACCCTTGCCGGTGAAGGTGCCGAGATTAATCTTTGTGGCATGGCCATTGCCGATAAGAACCAACATGTGGACAATAATACTTCGATAGATCATGCTGTGCCGAATTGTACCAGTAATGAGTTATTCAAGTATGTACTTGATGATCAGTCAGTGGGTGCCTTTGCCGGATTGGTACTTGTACGTCCGGATGCACAACATACCAGTTCTCAGCAGACAAACCGTAACCTCTGTGCCACTCGTGATGCCCGTATGTATACTCAGCCACAATTGGAGATATATGCCGACGATGTAAAATGCTCCCATGGAGCTACAGTAGGTCAATTGGACGAAAATGCTCTCTTCTACATGCGTGCTCGTGGTATTGCAGAGAAGGAAGCCCGTTTGCTGTTGATGTTTGCTTTTGTCAACGAGGTGATTGATACCATTCGTTTGGAGGCATTGAAAGATCGCCTGCATTTGTTGGTTGAAAAACGTTTCCGTGGTGAACTGAATAAGTGCCAGGGGTGTTCTATTTGCAAATAATCAGTGATAAAATGAATATTCAGAAGATACGTGAAGACTTTCCCATACTCGGCCGTACGGTATATGGCAAGCCTTTGGTTTATTTAGATAACGGAGCGACTACTCAGAAGCCGCGCTTGGTGATTGACTCGATTGTAGATGAATATTACTCGGTCAATGCGAATGTACACCGTGGGGTTCATTTCCTGTCTCAACAGGCAACAGAACTGCATGAGGCCTCACGCGAGACTGTGCGTCAGTTCATTAATGCACGTAGTACTCGTGAAGTCATTTTCACTCGCGGCACTACAGAGAGCATTAATTTAATTGTTTCCAGTTTTGGTGAAGAGTTCATGCAAGAGGGGGATGAAGTGATTATTTCAGTGATGGAACACCATAGTAACATCGTACCTTGGCAGTTGCTGGCAGCCCATAAAGGGATTGCGATTAAAGTCATTCCGATGAATGATAAAGGTGAGCTGTTACTTGATGAATATGAAAAGCTTTTTTCTGAGCGTACTAAGATCGTCAGTGTAACTCAAGTATCCAATGTATTGGGAACAATCAATCCGGTAAAAGAGATGATTGCCACAGCACATGCCCATGGAGTACCTGTTATGATAGACGGTGCTCAGTCCATTCCTCATATGAAGGTGGATGTACAGGAACTGGATGCTGATTTTTTTGTTTTTTCGGGTCATAAGGTATATGGACCGACCGGAATCGGTGTCCTGTATGGAAAGGAAGATTGGCTTGAGCGTCTTCCGCCTTATCAGGGTGGGGGAGAGATGATTCAGTCCGTTTCTTTTGAGAAAACCGTTTTTGGTGAATTGCCTTTTAAGTTTGAGGCTGGAACTCCCGATTATATTGCTACTACCGGACTTGCCAAGGCTTTGGATTATGTCACAGGCATTGGTTTAGATCATATAGCTGACCACGAACATGAGCTTACCATCTATGCTATGCAGCGATTGAAAGAGATCCCGGGTATGCGTATCTTTGGTGAGGCTGCACATAAAAGTAGCGTAGTTTCTTTCTTGGTAGGTGACATACATCATCTGGATATGGGGACTCTGCTCGATCGGCTGGGTATTGCCGTTCGTACCGGTCATCATTGTGCAGAACCATTAATGCACCGTTTGGGTATTGAAGGTACAGTTCGTGCATCTTTTGCTATGTACAATACAAAAGAAGAAATTGATGACCTTGTAGCCGGCATCGAGCGGGTTAGTAAGATGTTCTAAGCCAGTGTGTGTATTCTGACAAATATTAAAGTGTCGTGAAAGTAATGGGTTTTCACGACACTTTTTTTATAATATCCGAGTGTTGAAATTATATTGATAAAAGGCGAGTCTTCGAGTATATCATTAGATGTTAAGTGGATAAAGTTTCATTTCCGAATGTAGCTTTTGAGAATATACAAATAATAAATAGCCGGTTCCTTGTAACTTTTCGCCTCTTTTTGCGTCTAATAATAATATAAACCTTATAAACGGAAAAGAATATGTTATTAGCAACCACTCCGATAATCGAAGGAAAACGAATAACCACTTATTATGGCATTGTGTCAGGAGAAACCATTATAGGTGCCAATGTTTTCCGTGACTTTTTTGCCAGTATTCGTGATATAGTAGGCGGACGTTCCGGTTCGTATGAGGAAGTGCTTCGTGAGGCAAAGGATACTGCTCTGAAAGAAATGTCTGAGCAGGCTCGCCAAATGGGTGCTAACGCTGTAATTGGCGTTGATTTGGATTATGAAACCGTTGGAGGAAGTGGCAGTATGCTGATGGTGACTGCAAGTGGAACAGCCGTATTTTTGGAATGATAGAGAAATCATAAAAGGTACGTTTAGAAATGCAGATGTTCCGAACTTTCAGAACATCTGCATTGATTATGTCTTCTACCTATTGTTAACGACTCTTACTAATTTCCATTTTATCAATATCGGGTGCCCATCCGTTAGAGTTATATAGGCGTATTGTATTATAACCCTTATGAAGTTTTACTTTGACAGTTGTTATTGCTGCTTGGTCCCATGCTCCGGAGCAAAGGCCGGATTGCTTGTATTCTGATTCATTGACAGCAATTTGTATATCACGTTTGTCTCCTGAAAAATAAGTTATCTTAAGTTGATACTCTCCTCCTTTACTCACATATACCTTTCTGAATTCAGCCCAGTTAGATGGTGAGTTCCCAAGTCTTTTCATTATATAATCTCCAGATGCTCCTGCTTTATATGCAAAATGAGCCATTTGTTTGTTGTCTGGTAAATACTCTTGCATGAAAGCATATTCAGCCTCATAACATATTCGGTCGTGGCGTTTACTACCTTCAAGTTTTATTAAGGCCGTTCCGTGTGCAGGAACTAAGGTTTCATAATATTCGGTGAATGTTCCTGTTTCTTGATGATTCCACAAGTCTCTGACTTGTACCTTGCCTGATAAATATAGTTTGTCGAAGTCAACTCTTATTTTTTTTATTACATTACTTCTATTATATAAAGCGACAGCGCGTAGCTTGCCTTCGCGTTTTTGAATAGTTTTTGATAGGATTAAATAGTCTTTTCCCCGTTCTATAACTTCAGCTTGCATCCCCAAGGAGTCTTGATTTAATGCGATTACCTCTTGATTGGTAATGATCGATAATGTTTTCTCTGGAATTGTCCGAAGATCGCATCCTATCATTAATGGAGAGGACATGATAGCCCATATTCCGAAATGGGTTTTTTCCTCGTCTTCACTGAGACCTCGTCCGACTTCAAGTATATCCATGTCATTATAATGTCCCAGACTTACGTAAGGTGACAGGTAGAGATTCTTTTCAATGATTTGGTCAATCGTCTTAAATCGAGGATTAATGTCAGTGTGGATACGCCAGGAACCTGCCAATCGGGTAGCCCAGGTACCAGGGAATTGCCATCGGCATATATTATATCGGACATCAGTTCGGCCTGTCCGGTTGATCGCTTTGTAAATGTCTGTATAGCGTTGTTGCTCACTTTGTCCGGTGGCTTCACCACCACACCAGTCAATTTTAATAAAATCATATCCCCAATCTTGGAAAAAGGTCTTACAGTCTATATCATCATGTTGCCAGAGTCCTACTCCAACGCCAAGTGTATCTGCATCATAGATAGAGCCGCAAGTATTACTACCTGCGTCCGAATATATACCTGCTTTTAATCCCTTAGAATGGATATAGTCAGCTAGTGCTTTCATTCCATTCGGGAATTTCTTTTTATTGGTAAACAGGTAACCATTTGAGTCCCGTCCTCCGAAATATCCGTCATCAATGTTCACATATTTGTATCCGGCATCCTTCAGACCGCGGGTAACCATAGCATCAGCTGTTTCTTGAATCAGTTTCTCGTTGATATGAACTCGGAATGTGTTCCATGAGCTCCATCCCATCATGGGAGTATTTGTGTTTTGTGCCGTGACAGTCGTGAAAAAACTTGCCCATAACAGAAGGCAACAGTAAGTAACTTTTTTTTTTCTCATAAGGCGTTGTTATTATAAGATAAATAGCCTGTATATTCCTGTTAATTAGGTATATACAGGCTAATTTGTGTCATTCGGATGGATGAATTACCACCCAGGGTTTTGAACCAAATTCGAATTTACATTTAGATAGTCCTGTTTGATCGGACTCAGATATTGTTCGTCTCTGAAGATAAAAGGTTGAGCATCCAAACGTGCATTCTTATAGTATTCTTCATTAGTTGTACCGTAAGAGTTCAAGCCGATCATGCCATTCTCCATACCGCTCCATTCTTTCTGGGCGATTAGCCAGCGACGATAATCATATGACATATGTCCTTCGAACATTAGTTCTACTGTTCTTTCACGGTGTATTGCTTTGCGGAGTTTGTCACCGATTGGAAGCCCTTTGTATGAAACTTCTATGTTAGGAATACCAGCTCTCTGGCGAATCAGATTGAAGTACGTCAATGCATCTCCTTCCAGTGTACCATTGTATTCAAAGTAAGCTTCTGCATAATCCAAATACAATTCTCCTAAACGGATAATAGGAAAGGGAAAAGCTACTAAAGAGTTACTGGTACCACTTACGAATGTTTCAGGATGAGCCAGTTTTGCAATAGCATATGATCCGTATAACTGGTCACTTCCTGCATCGCGTGTTCCATTCTGTTCTTTGAAGCGCATTTTGAGATTGATTGTATCACCGTTGATTAAATAGTCGCCACGGTTAAAGCCAATAGACCCATAGAAACGAGGTTCACGATTGCGATGAATCTGAGCAACAGAATCGCCTTCGGCTACATTGAAACGGTGTGTATAATCAAATTCAGGATCTTCATCCATCGGGAGTCCGTTCTTAGTCAGATACATATCAGCGCTGAAAGCTGTTGCTCCTAAAGCCCCGTAAGGAGCTCCCGAAGAGGTGCTGATACCTTTGGGAATCACATGTGTCTGAATGGAGTTTCCGTCAGCCCATGTCTCTTTCCAGCCACTATACCCCCAAATCAGTTCTTTATTCCAGGCGTCGACCACAAGATTGCGTGCATTGGCGATGGCTTGGTTGAATGCTGGTAAATTACCTTTTTTGGTGTATTTATAAAGTTCCGCTCCGGCTTGATGTGCCATGTCGATAGCCTTTTTGCATTCGTCCATAGCTATTTTCCATTTATTTTTGTCATAGGCCAGGTTCATAAGCAACTGTCCGTCCTTGTTCTTGAAATTGTCATACATTTCTGCGTTTCCATTGAATTGTGGACTGGCGGCATACAAGTACATTCTTGCTTTTAGTGCTTGGGCAATCACTTTTGTAGCGCGGCCGTAATTAGAGGCTTTTACTGTCATGGGCAAATCGACAGAAGCATTGTCAAACATTTGTGCAATCCGATTTACACATTCATCATAGGGCACACGTGGCTTAAATAGCTCTTCTTTGGGAGCATTAAGTGGGATTGCCTCGTCAAGTATGACGATAGGTCCGTAGTTCTGTAATAACAGGTAGTGATAATAAGCTATTAGAAATTTCACTTCTCCTTTCCAAAGTACTTTCTTGGCTGCAAGGTCAGCTTCTGAAATTTGAGATGGCTTTACAGCATCAATATTATCCAGGAATGTATAGCATTGGCGGATACCGTTATATGAGCTTTGCCAAACGTCGATGACTGGGTCGGCCGAATTATACAATCCTTGCTGCATCTTCATAAAGGTGAACCATGTGGTAGTCCAGTGTGCTGATCCGACAGTTTCAGGAGTTGTACACCAACTGAAATTTTGGCGGAAGTTCAGATAATTGGGTATGAAAGAGTAGCATGCGAAAACAAAATTTTCAGCAGTCTGTTCGTTCTTAAACGCATCGGCTAAGATAGGAGTGTCATCTGGTACAATATCCAGATAATCACAAGAGTGCAAACTAGTTCCGATTAGTAAAGCTACGATTATATTTTTTAGTTTCATAATTATTTAGATTTTTAAAAAGTGAACTGTAAACCGATGGAACCCATGATTTGAGTCGGATATTTTAATCCGTTTGAGGTGTAGAGTTCCGGATCCCATAATTTAAATTTAGAGAATGTCAGTAGATTCTGACCACTGATATAAGCACGTAAGAATTTGTAAGAGTATCCTAATTCTACATTTTTAAGTCGAATATACGAACCGTCTCTCAACCAGTAAGTAGAGTTGGGATTGTTATTGTTGTTCTTTCCGTTTGTCAGTCTTGGATACATCGCTTCGGAGTTCGGATTTGCTTCTGTCCAACGATTGTCGGCCACAAACTGCATAACTCCGTAAGATTCTCCTCCAAAAGGATGGATGTCGCTTAACATGATACTTCTTTTGCCTACACCTTGGAAGAAGATAGAAGCATCCCATTTCTTATATTGGATACTGACTCCGAGACCATAGCTGATCTGAGGTAATTCTGGGTTTCCGATATAGGTTTGGTCATTTCCATCGATTTTTCCGTCATTATTGAGATCCGCATATTTGATATCTCCGGGTTGTACCACTCCCGTCAATATTTGTTTGGGACTGTTGTCAATTTCTTCTTGATCTTTGAAAAGCCCTAATGCAATGTAACCTTTATACTGGTTCAGTGGACGCCCTACTTGGGACATATATGAGAATTCATAATCTGGTTCATCAATTTCTACATATTGGTTTTTTGCGTAAGTGAAGGTACCTTTGGCTGAGATCATGAAATCTTTGTTGACAGCGTGATTGTAGTCCAATGACATATCAACACCTTGGTTACGTACTTTTCCTAAATTACCATAAGGACGGAGATCTCCGGTTATACCACTTTCCGCAGGGATTGTATTACGTCTAAGGAAGATATCTTTGCGGTCTTCTCTAAAAAAATCTACGTTGAGGCTTAATTTGTTGAATAACCCCAGATCGAATCCAACATTATATTTCTTTCCGATTTCCCATGTCACTTTTTCTGCTCCGTAAGTAGTAATAGTAGCTCCATTCGAAGACGTTTGCCATTGGTCACCAAATACGAATCCGGCTCCACTCAAGTCTACTTTCGTGAGGTATGGGAAACGGTTGGAACCAATATCTGCATTACCTACCAATCCATAAGAAGCACGAATTTTTAAGTTGGAAATGACTTTAGTCAATGGTTCAAAGAATTGTTCGTTAGAAATAAGATATCCGACAGCAAGTGAGGGGAAGAATCCGTAACGGCTCCCTTTTTCGAAGTTTTCACTACCGTTGTATCCGAAATTGAACTCAGCCAGGTAACGTCCGTCGTAAGCGTAGGTTAAGCGACCCGCTAAACCTTGATTGCGTTTTGGCAATGTATTGTAATAGTTGTTGTCTGGATTGTTTAGGTTGTATTCACGTTGAAGATACACTAACATTGCTCCGACGTCATGTTTATCATCAAATGTATGTTGATAATTTAATGTAGCCTGTAGGTTCATTAAACGATCTCCTGTGGTTGATGTAGATGTTTCAAGTGCCGTACGCCCTTTACTGATAGAATTATAATCATAGATATAACTTCCGTCTTCTTGCTGCTGAGGATTCTGCAATTCGTAGAAGTAGGGTGAGAAGGAGCGATTTACAGTGGTCTTTGACCAGTTCTTAAAAGATACCAGTGCTTTGAAATTCAATCCTTTAGTTATGAAATCAAGCTTTTGCTCCAGTTCGAAAGCGGTATTAATGCTGTATGCGCTTTGTTTAGAACTTCCTTGAACCATACTTGCATAAGGGTTACGATAAATACTGAATCCTCCGGCTCCGATAGGACCGCCTGATTTATTTCCAAATATGGTATGGTCTTCATTGTTAATATTAGGATATACAGGTGCAAAATACATGGAAGGTGCTTCCATTACATACTTATACAGGTCGTCCATACTTGTTGACGGACCATTATAGTTGACAATCTGTGAGTTTATTCTCACATTTACTTTAGTGCTTGAAGTTAGCCATGCTCCTACATTGCTTTGGAATGAGTAGCGAAGATTCTGTATGTTATTGTCGAATGTGTTATTAGGATCTTTTTTCAGCATACCGTTATCGTTATTGATAGAAGCGCTGATGAAATAATCTACTTTCTTTGTACCACCCATTACATTCAGATTGGCCGATTGGTTCATAGAATAATCTTTGAACATATAGTCGAACCAGTCAACGTTGGGATATACATATTGATTTCTGTTTTCAAGTGTTCCTTGTATCTTATCAGCGGAGAAAGCAGGTGTCCCATCCGGGTTACGTGTCAGGATGGCCTCATTTCTCAGTTGCATAGCTGTCACAGCATCGGCTAACTTGAGTGTACGTGTCGGTGCAGTGAATGTATTATCGATGCGTACATTGATACGTGCTCTTTCGAGGTCTTTACCGGATCGGGTAGTGATCAGAATTACGCCATTGGCACCACGGGCACCGTAAAGGGCTGTAGCCGAAGCATCTTTTAGTATCGAGAAGTTTTCGATAGCTTCAGAAGGAATAGCATTCATGTCGCCTGCTGAAACTTCTACACCGTCGATAAAAATCAACGGATCAGTTGTTCCACTGAAAGTTGCGGCACCACGTATCCAGAAGTTTGCTCCGTCTGCACCCGGTTCACCCGTGCGCTGCATGGAAATGACACCTGCGATACGTCCGGCGAATGATGTACTAAGGTTACTGGAGGGTACTCGAAGCTCTGCTGGTTTGATGGATTGTACGGCACCTACTACACTGGCTTTCTTCTGTGTACCGAAGCCCACCACTACTACTTCTTCTAATGCCTGTGCATCGGGAGTTAGTTTGAAAACAACTATTTTTTTCCCTTTTAGCTGAATTTCAACGGGAGTATATCCGATAAAAGAGGCAATCAAAGTGCTGTTTTCGGGAGCCATCAGTGTAAAGTTTCCTTCAATGTTGGTTACAGCTCCCAGCGAGTTATTGCCTTTTATTGTAACATTGGCTCCCGGAACTCCTTCACCGTTTTCATCAAGAACCTGGCCAGTGATTTTTGTTTTTTTTTCCTGTTGCGGTGTTTCGGTCGGTGCCTTTGTGATTGTAATCTGCCGATCGTTGATGGTATACTTCAATCCGACCTCCTTTGACAGGATATTCAAAATAGATTCTACGTTCTGCTTATCTATCGAAACCGATACTTTCTTTTGTAGTATCGGTAATAGGTCCTTGGAGTACAAAACGACAAATTCACTGTTCTTTTCGACGTATTCCAGCACTTCTTTTACAGTTTTATCGGCTGCGTGGAGTGTGAAAACAGTTTGTTGAGCATAAGTCTTTGCTGCATGAACCGGAGTAGTGATACTCGGTATAAGTAAAAAAATACTAATTAATAAAAAAAAGGACGTAATCCTCCCTGCCTTATGACAAGGAATTGCTTTCTTTTTCATACATTTACATTGATTTTAGTTAATCATTAAAGTTTGTGATTTAATAAAAAGTCATTAGAGTCGGATAATATGGGCGTATTATCCGATTTTCTTTTTTTATCTGTTTTCTTTCTACATAATGGTGTGTTTTTTTAAGGTTAAACATTGGTTACTTAAAACTTGTATTATTCTATATAGATTACATTGTTTTTCATTGTATATTCAGCAGGTAAAATAGACAGAATCGACTTCATTACCTGATTTAAATCATCATTTAAATAGAGCTTACCAAACATTTGCTCGTTTTCTACAGCAGCATCGCATCGGATATTCTGACCATAATAATCTTGTAACCGTTGCAAAACTTGCTTTAGACTTTCTCCTTGTAGAGTCCATATTCCGTCAATCCAGCTGATATAATCACGGGCATCTACTTTCGCTTTACCTGTTATGCCTGCCTGGCTGAGTTCTACCTTTTCATTAGGCGCCATCTTGATATGGCGGTTCTGCTGATCTTTCACATTTACCGAACCTTCTACCAGTACAACAGTAGCCTTTTCTTGACCTTTATAGGCTGATATGTTGAAAGATGTGCCCAATACGCTTACCTCAAATCCGGAGGTATTCACAATAAAAGGTTTCGAAGCATCATGGGTTACTTTCAGATATACTTCTCCTTCCACATAAATTTCTCTGTACTTTCCTTCAAATGTACGAGGGTAAATGACTTTACTTCCGGAGTTAATCCATATCTTGCTGTTATCGGCCAAAACAATTTGTGAACGTTTGCCCTTAGGGACGATAATCTGGTTGTATGCCTCTTTGCTGTCATCCTCTGTAAGTTTATTGGAGTTGACTTGTACTTGTCCGGTAGCAGAATAAGTGACTTGGGCATTATTATCCAATTCTATTTTCTTCTGGTCCGAAACAACCAGTGTAACCTCTTT
This sequence comes from Bacteroides sp. FSHCM14E1, assembly GCF_019633785.1. Classification (NCBI taxonomy): domain Bacteria; kingdom Pseudomonadati; phylum Bacteroidota; class Bacteroidia; order Bacteroidales; family Bacteroidaceae; genus Bacteroides; species Bacteroides sp. FSHCM14E1. The sequence goes on along the minus strand of NZ_JADKYL010000003.1, from coordinate 464,686 downwards.
TATATCTTGAGGTATTTCTGTTTGCAGGCTTTGCGCTATCTTATTTAAGTCGTGCCTTTCTTCATCATTCATCAAAAGAAAGCAAGTAATCCCTATTAACATAGCTACAGATGCAGCTGCCAATGAATACCTCATGATGCTGAACCATTGTATGGACTTGCCGCTTTTCTTGATGTGGCTGACAGATGTACTGTCGGCATTTATTTTGTTTTGTACCTTTTCCCATATATCCGTTTCCTCTGTTTCTGGGGGAAAACATTGGTTCCAAAGAAAGTCGAGTTTATCATATTCGGCTTGTTCCTCCGGAGATGCGAATGATTTCTTTTCCGGATGATCACCATCCTTATTCAGGAAGGAAGCAAATAATTTAAACTTATTCTTTCTCATTACTTTAATAGGGTTACATAAATAAAGACGCAACTTCTTTAAGAATCTCCTATTCCAATTCTATTTTTTTTTAAATTATTTTCTGATTTATTTTTTCAAGCCGCTCGAGATGATCTCTAATGCTTTGGCAACGTGTGCATTAATGGTCTTTACAGAGATATTCAGCATATCGGCTATTTCTTTATAGGGTAGGCGTTCTATCTTGGCAAGAGCGAAGACTACCTTGCATTTGGGAGGAAGTGTTTGAATGAGGCTGTTGATTTGGGCTATCTCTTCCTTGCTGATCATCTGTTCGTCGGGAGTTTGCAGATTTCCGATTATCTGGAAGCTGTCTATTTCTTCCCAGGAGGTTATTTCATTTGAATTTTCCGCTTTTCGCAGATACGAGATGGCTTTGTTGTGAGTTAAAGTAAGCAACCAGGCTTTTATATTCTTGATCTCTTCTATTTCTTCCCGGTGCCTCCATACATCCAGAAAGACATCGCTGACTACTTCTTCGGCAGTTTCTTTGGTTCGTACGAAACACTGTGCATAGTAGAACAAGTCTTTCGAGTAGCTATTCACAAAATGACGGAAAGAAGCTTCTTCTCCTTTCTTTATCTTGCTGATATATTCGATGTCGTTGTTCATATATAGAGTAATGGTTGCTATATGTGTGCTGCAAAAATATAAAATATAAACTTCTTTTCTTAATATTTATTACATTCTTTCGTTCTTCAATTTAATAATATGTGGTATTTAAAGGTTGGATTAACTTTTCCTGCTTTTATTTGCATGCTTTGTGTTAACCATAAATGAAAGGCGGGATACTGTCAAAGTGCCCCGCCTTTTGCATCTGTGTTTTGTGGGTTGATAGTAATAAGTTTATTCTGCCATCAGTTCTATTACCCGGCTATGGGTCTGTGAAGTAGTAAATGCATTCAATCCTATTTTCATCAGATAGTCACCGGAGAAAGTTTTTTCGTTACCCGGCAGATTCGATTTCCGGCCCGGCATTAGATTAATTTCTTTCACCCGGTACATTTTTCCGGCATCAAGTCCCTGGAGCTTAATCGGGAGCAGTTTCTCGCCAAAGCGGGGATGGATATCATATGCGAAGAGAACAGCTTTCGAAGCATCCGGTGCGGCATACATAATCGCCATGTGATTGCTTTCATATGGAGAGATGAGGCGGTATTGATCACCATCCAGTATGACAGGCTTCAGGCGCTTATAATTTGCCACGGCTTCCTGGCAATAAGTCAGTTCGTCCGCTTTCATATCTTTCAGGCCGATGTCGAATCCCAATTTACACATGCTGGCAACATCGGTACGGAACTTTACACTCGTCCTGCTGTTCCAACTTGTAACATGGGCACACATGGCTTTGGAAGGGAAGAATTGTGAAAAACCCCACTGGATGAACAAACGCTCTATCGGATCGGTATTGTCCGAACACCAAAACTCTGTGAAGTATTTCAGTGCTTCGTAGTCGCAACGTGCACCACCGCCGGAACATAGCATCATCGGAACATTGGGGTATTTTTCTTTGACCCGTTTCAATACATTATATATGCCGCGTACATGATTGATATAGAGTTGTCCTTGTTTGTCTTTCAGATAGGGAGAATAGATATTGGTGATGGGGCTATTGCAATCCCACTTAAAGAAAGCTACATCAGGGTTTTCCGTCATAATCTTATCGACTACGCCGAATACGAAATCCTGTACTTTGGGGTTGCTCAGGTCGAGTACCAATTGATTGCGGTAATAATAAGTTTCACGGTTCGGATAATGGATTGCCCAGTCGGGATGTGCTTCGAACAGATCACTTTGAGGATTCACCATCTCCGGTTCTATCCAGATACCGAATTTGACACCGGCTTCTTTCGCTTTCTCTACTAATGCAGGGATACCTCCGGGAAGTTTGCTTTTCATTGCTTCCCAATCGCCCAGGCCGGCATGATCGTCGTTGCGTGGATGTTTATTCCCAAACCAGCCATCGTCGAGCAGAAACATATCTACACCCAGATGTTTGGCTTCTTTCATCAATTTACCCAATAACTCTTCATCGAAAGTGAAATAAGTGTTCTCCCAATTATTGAGGAGAGTCATCCGGTCTCCCTGGCCATCTTTCAGTTGGTAGTTGCGTGCCCAGTTGTGTAAATTGCGGCTGGCTTCTCCCGTACCGTTGTTACTCAGGGTAAAGATAAATTCCGGGGTAGTGAATATCTCGTTTGCTTTTAATTGATAATCCGAAGCATACGGGTTGATGGCAGGGATTACCCGCAAGTTCCCCTCGTTGTCTACCTCAAAAGTAAACTGGAAGTTGCCTGTCCAGCCAATGGTACCCAACATTACTTGTCCCTGATGTTCTTGTGCAGGCTGTTCCAGTCCGAGTTCGAAGAAAGGTTGCATGTGCATGGCTGCGCGGCTTCCTAATTTTGTATCGAGAATTTTTTTGCCCGGTTGCAGCTGTTGTGTACTCATCTGTACCTCTTTGGCCCAGTCACTGCTGAATTCGGTGAGATAATATTTTTGGTTTGCGAAATAAAGCATCGTTGAAGCATAACGCCATAGAGTGACCGGTTTCTTCTGTTGATGCGTGATCTCACTCCATGTCTTGATTACATTTTGTTTAGGATAAGATACATAGTGCAACGTCACATCTACCGGATACTGGTCGTCTTTCATCCGGATGATGGTCTCTGTCCCGCCTTCTACTGTTTTCTGTTCCGAGGACACATAACGCAGGATGGTACTGGGGTTACCGTCGTTGTTTGTAATGGCTACAGCCGGTTCGAAATAGTCTTCCCCACCGGATCCCGGATATACTTCCCATCCGCGGGATCGCCCTGAAAGGTGGCTCAGGTCCCGGTCGTTTAATAGTTTGTCACCCAGATAAGCCTGATATAGGCGTCCGTTCGGAGCGACCTCTAAAATAAGGTCTGTTCGTTCTGTCGAGATGCGAATCTGCTTCGATTCTTGTGCACTTACATGGAGGCAGGCTGTAAGAACCAATAGTGTTGCAAGTAATTTTTTCATGGTATTATTATTGATGTTATAAAATATGCATTGTGCATGCAAAGTAAAGGAAACTTCGCTATATTCACAAATGAAACGAAAGGAAACAAACGGGAATCCATACTTCTGTTTGTTAAGTGGTTCTCCGGCAAGTAGTGCAACTTTCAGGGCAGATTCCTTTATTGCGGGAATTATCGTTCCGCTACTTTGTTTTTGCATAACATAAAATTGTGTAATTTTGGAGAGCTAAAAATAAAGGAGGATGAAAACAAGTCTGAAACTAATTCCGGGAGCTATGCTTGTGCTTCTTTTTCTGATTACCGCCTGCAATCTCTACAGGCGACCGATTCCCGATGAGATGATAGGAGAGCATAGGATTCACCGTGCTGACGGCTTCATGACCCAGGACTATCGTTTAGCGATTAATCCGGTCAATGATTCGGTATATGATATTAAGTTGTGGGAGAAGAAGAGCTCCTCAAGAAAGCCGGAGCAGATATATTATGATGGATTACGTTTCCATTACCGGGATACTGTGCATATTTCCACGAAACGCGTCACGAGCGGTACGGAAACTTATCGGGTAAATAAAAGACGGGTAACACGAGATAAGAATCCTCGTACGTGGTATACTATTCGGCTGAGCAGTGGCGGATTTGTAATGTCTGATTCATTGATAGAGCGGCAAGGCGTTTCCGACGAGCAACACCGGAAGTGGCTTTACAAACAGTATGGCAAATTGACTTTCCGCGAAGGGAAAATTGTTTTTCTGAACAGTCGTTGTCCGGCGTTTTATTTAAAGAAGCAGGAGAGATGAAGCGTTTTGTATCTGCTCCCATTTTTCGGGGCTGGCAGAAGCAAAAGGCAAAAATATTTGGTTATCTCGTTTAGATTCAATACTTTTAGGCTTTCGTTAAACCTTTAAATATTGTACGTCTATGGATAGCATCCTTTTCTGGCTTGTTCCGCTTGCCTCTGTTCTGGCTCTCTGTTTTGCGTTCTATTTTCATAAGCAAATGATGAAAGAGAGCGAAGGTACTCCGCAAATGATTAAGATTGCCGCTGCTGTACGTCGGGGCGCTATGTCTTATCTGAAGCAACAGTATAAGATTGTTGGCTGGGTCTTTCTGGGACTCGTGATTCTGTTCTCTGTAATGGCTTATGGTTTTCAGGTACAGAATGCCTGGGTACCGATAGCTTTTCTGACCGGGGGCTTTTTCTCCGGACTTTCGGGTTTTCTGGGAATGAAAACTGCCACTTATGCTTCGGCACGTACTGCTAACGCTGCGCGTACGTCACTGAATGCCGGACTTAGGATTGCCTTCCGAAGTGGGGCTGTGATGGGACTGGTGGTAGTAGGGTTGGGGTTGCTCGACATCTCTTTCTGGTATTTGTTGCTTAACTGGGCGATTCCCGCTGATGCACTGACACCTACCCATAAACTCTGTATCATTACCACTACGATGCTCACTTTCGGTATGGGTGCCAGTACACAGGCGCTCTTTGCCCGTGTAGGCGGGGGAATTTATACAAAGGCCGCTGATGTGGGAGCCGATCTTGTAGGTAAAGTTGAGGCCGGCATTCCGGAAGACGATCCGCGTAATCCTGCTACCATTGCCGATAATGTAGGTGATAATGTAGGCGATGTGGCAGGTATGGGTGCCGACTTGTATGAATCTTATTGTGGTTCTATTCTGGCAACGGCTGCTTTGGGTGCTGCCGCCTTTATTCATACGGGTGATACGGTGATGCAGTTTAAAGCTGTGATTGCCCCGATGCTGATTGCTGCTATCGGTATCATTCTTTCCATTATCGGTATTTTCTCTGTCCGCACCAAGGAGAATGCCACCATGAAGGATCTGCTTGGTTCGTTGGCTTGGGGAACAAATCTGAGCTCGGCTTTGATTGTAGTGGCTACTTTTTTCATCCTATGGCTCTTGCGACTGGACAACTGGATGTGGATTTCGTGTGCGGTAGTTGTAGGGCTGGTTGTGGGTATTGTCATCGGTCGTTCGACGGAATATTATACTTCTCAATCCTATCGTCCTACTCAGAAGTTGAGTGAAAGCGGTAAAACCGGCCCCGCCACAGTTATTATTTCAGGTATCGGACTTGGTATGTTATCTACGGCTATTCCGGTGGTTGCGGTGGTGATCGGCATCATTGCCTCCTATTTGCTGGCTTCCGGTTTCGACTTCGACAATGTAGGAATGGGGCTTTATGGCATCGGTATCGCTGCTGTCGGTATGCTTTCTACATTGGGTATCACGCTTGCTACGGATGCTTATGGCCCGATAGCAGATAATGCCGGTGGCAATGCAGAAATGTCCGCTTTGGGTAAAGAGGTCCGTAAACGTACCGATGCGCTCGATTCGCTGGGAAATACAACGGCGGCTACCGGAAAAGGGTTTGCCATTGGTTCGGCAGCTCTGACAGGATTGGCATTGCTGGCATCTTATATCGAGGAGATCCGTATCGGACTGACCCGTTTGGGTAATCTGGAACTGACCTTCCCGAATGGAGATACCATTATTACGGCTAATGCCACATTTGTAGACTTCATGAATTACTATGAAGTAAACCTGATGAATCCGAAAGTACTTTCCGGTATGTTCCTCGGTTCGATGATGGCATTCCTGTTTTGTGGACTGACTATGAATGCAGTCGGTCGTGCGGCCGGACACATGGTAGATGAAGTACGACGTCAGTTCCGCGAGATGAAAGGTATCCTGACCGGAGAGACCGAACCGGATTACGAGCGTTGCGTGGCTATCTCTACGAAAGGAGCACAACGTGAAATGGTGGTTCCTTCTCTGATTGCCATCGTTGCGCCGATTCTTACCGGGCTGATATTTGGTGTCCCCGGTGTATTAGGCTTGTTGATCGGCGGATTGAGCAGTGGGTTTGTACTTGCCATTTTCATGGCCAATGCCGGCGGAGCATGGGATAATGCGAAGAAATATGTGGAAGAAGGGAACTTTGGCGGTAAAGGCAGCGAGGTACACAAAGCTACAGTGGTGGGTGATACTGTCGGTGATCCGTTTAAAGATACGTCCGGTCCGAGCCTGAATATCCTGATTAAACTGATGAGCATGGTTGCTATCGTCATGGCGGGATTGACTGTTGCCTGGAGCCTGTTCTGAGTTCTAAAAAAGACCGTTTTATCCTTCTCCTACAGAAAATGTGTTTCGATCTTCCATCTTCCACCTTTTAATGACCAATTGCTTGTATCATTGTGTGTTAACAAGGTGGAAGATGCGTTTTTAAGGCCGTTTATCTTCCATCTTCCACCCTCTTTCTGGGAGGTTGGTTTAATGTTAAATATCTGGGAGTTAGATAGATGAAACAGCTTTTCTATGGATAAATGTCAGTAATAGCATTTTGCTTTCCTTCATACCTTTAGCGATTATGGTTTGAAGTTTATCCCGGCCCTTGTACCGGGGCTGATGAGCCCGCATACCTGTGCCCATGGGCCCGCATACCCGGGCTTATGAGCCCGGGTATGCGGGCCGGGATAAAGTTACGGTAACAGATGCTTGTTCTCTTATTCTTAATGTGTTATAGATGCTATGACGGATGCTTGCTTTCTTCTTAATCTTTTTGCAGAAAAGGTAGATGCTCCTATTCCGGATAGTAAGATGAGATTCGGTTTGTTCTGTTGTTCATTTCCGTTTAATTGATTACATTTGCCATGTTAAATAAAAGAAACGATGCTCTTACCCTGGTTAAACGAAGAACTGATAGAAGCCGGTTGTGATGAAGCCGGACGTGGTTGTCTGGCGGGTGCGGTTTATGCCGCTGCTGTGATCCTGCCCAAAGATTTTGAGAACGAGTTGTTGAATGACTCCAAGCAGTTGTCCGAGAAACAACGTTATGCTTTGCGCGAAGTGATTGAACGGGAAGCCATCGCTTGGGCAGTCGGCATTGTTTCACCCGAAGAGATTGATAAGATAAACATCCTGAATGCTTCGTTTCTTGCCATGCACCGGGCAGTAGATGGGCTAAAAACCCGTCCTCAGCATCTGCTGATCGATGGAAACCGTTTCAGGAAATATCCCGATATTCCCCACACCACCGTCGTAAAGGGAGACGGCAAGTATCTTTCGATAGCTGCCGCCTCTATTCTTGCAAAAACGTATCGTGACGACTATATGAATGGGCTGCATCAGGAATTTCCATGTTACGGCTGGGACCATAACAAGGGGTATCCGACGAAAAAACACCGTGCGGCTATTGCCGAAAACGGTGTTACTCCTTATCATCGTATGACCTTCAACCTGTTAGGCGATGCACAGCTGGAGTTGTTTCCTAAATAGACGATTCTTTATCAGAACCACTTTATTTTCCTGAAGATAACAAAAGAAAGAGCCGACAGGAGTACGGATATCAGAATAATCAGCATGAAGGCATGAGGCATCTCTTCCAGGTGTATATCCACATTCATGCCATAAAAACTGGCTATTAACGTGGGGATCATCAATGTGATGGAAAGGCTTGTCATGCGTTTCATGATGGCGTTCACATTGTTTGAAATGATAGACGCAAAGGCATCCATCGTCCCTGTGAGAATATCGCTGTAAATGTTGACCGTATTGAACGCCTGCTTCAGTTCAATGATAACGTCTTCCACCAACTCTTCATCCAGAAAGTCGGTATCTTGAAAGATGGTTTTCAGTTTACCGATCATCACTTCGTTGCCGCGGATGGAGGTGTTGAAGTAGACCAGTGTCTTCTGCAACTTCATCAAGCGTAGCAAATCTTCGTTACGGATGCTGCGTTCCAATTCCTTTTCGGCAGCGGTGATGTCAATATTTATCTGTTTCAGGTACTTCAGGAACCAGACTGCCGAGGAATAAATCAGGCGGAAAATCAGATCGAGTTTGTTGCGCACTTCGATTCCTTTCCGGCGGGTATGCTCGATGAAATCCGGAATCATATCCGTCTGATGGTAACATACCGAAACAATGATTTCATTGTTGGTGATGATGCCGATGGGGACGGTGATGTAGGGGAGGCTACTTTGAGTGTTCTGTACCGGTATGCGCAGAATGGTCAGCAGCCAGTTACCTTCGGTTTCCGTTCGCGGGCGTTCATCGGTATCGGCTATATCGTTTAAAAAAGATTCAGGGACTTTCAGCGTTTCGGTCAGGAATTTAAAATCACTGCTGTCCGGGCACACTACGTTGACCCAGCTGTTCGGAAGCCATTGTGCTTTTTCCACAAAGCCGGCTTCACAATAAAGATATGTTCTCATCTTATTGCCTCCTTTCGTTTGTTGATGTCCGAGCAGAGGCATTACCGCAGAATGACTCTGTTCGTGTTAGTTAATACTGTTGCACGTTCGCGGGTTTGAATCGTCCATATTCTGTTTTTTATTTTTAAAGCGGCGCAAAAGTAAGGAAATCATTTCAAATCCACCGCATTTTTTCTTCCTTTTTGTCTGATAGGGAGATAGCTTAACATAGATTAAACGTGTTCGTAATTAACTTTTTTGTACCTTTGCACCCGAAAATCAGAACGACAATTAAATTTTAGAATATTATGAGTAAGAAAGCCCTTTTAATGATTCTTGATGGTTGGGGATTAGGCGACCACGGGAAAGATGACGTAATCTTCAACACTGCTACTCCGTACTGGGATTATCTGATGGAGACCTATCCTCACTCTCAGTTGCAGGCCAGCGGTGAAAACGTAGGTTTGCCCGACGGACAGATGGGTAACTCAGAAGTGGGTCACCTCAATATCGGTGCAGGACGTGTAGTTTATCAGGATTTGGTAAAGATCAATCTCTCTTGCCGTGATAACAGCATCCTGAAGAATCCGGAAATCGTTTCAGCTTTCTCTTATGCAAAAGAAAATGGAAAGAATATCCATTTCATGGGATTGACTTCAGATGGCGGTGTGCACAGTTCTCTGGATCACCTGTTCAAACTTTGTGATATTGCTAAAGAATATAATATTGAGAATACTTTCGTTCATTGCTTTATGGACGGACGTGACACAGACCCGAAAAGCGGTAAAGGCTTTATCGAACAGTTGGAAGCACACTGTGCCAAGTCTACCGGTAAAGTAGCTTCTATTATCGGACGTTACTATGCCATGGACCGTGATAAACGTTGGGAACGTGTGAAAGAGGCATACGACCTGTTGGTAAACGGTATCGGTAAGAAAGCTGCTGACATGGTGCAAGCTATGCAGGAGTCTTACGATGAAGGTGTAACGGATGAGTTCATCAAACCGATTGTGAATGCCAATGTAGACGGTACCATTAAGGAAGGCGATGTCGTTATTTTCTTCAATTACCGTAATGACCGTGCTAAGGAACTGACAGTCGTTTTGACGCAACAGGATATGCCGGAGGCGGGTATGCACACTATTCCCGGGTTGCAGTATTACTGTATGACTCCGTACGACGCTTCGTTCAAAGGTGTACACATTCTCTTCGACAAGGAAAATGTTGCTAACACACTTGGAGAATACCTGGCTGCTAAAGGAATGAAACAGCTTCACATTGCCGAAACAGAGAAATATGCTCACGTAACATTCTTCTTTAACGGCGGTCGCGAAACTCCGTACGATAACGAGGACCGTATCTTGGTTCCGTCTCCGAAAGTTGCCACTTACGACTTGAAACCGGAGATGAGTGCCTATGAAGTAAAAGATAAATTGGTGGCTGCCATCAACGAGAATAAATACGATTTTATCGTTGTGAATTATGCAAATGGTGACATGGTAGGCCATACCGGTATCTACGAAGCCATTGAGAAAGCGGTAGTTGCGGTAGATGCTTGCGTGAAAGATACCATTGAAGCTGCCAAAGCTCAGGGGTACGAGGCTATCATCATTGCTGACCACGGTAATGCTGACCACGCTCTGAATGAAGACGGTACTCCCAATACGGCTCACTCTTTGAATCCTGTACCCTGTGTATATGTGACAGAAAACAAAGATGCAAAGGTAGCAGACGGACGTTTGGCAGATGTGGCTCCTACTATCCTGAAGATTATGGGATTGGAAGCTCCTGCTGAAATGAACGGTCAAGTTTTAATTAAGTAAAAGCCTGATAAACAGATAGGAGGGCGGAGTTCTACTCCGCCTTTTTTATAGGATAGAATTATGATTCAGATAGATGACGTTGTTGTAAGCCTGGATGTGCTTCGCGAAAAGTTTATATGCAACCTGGATGCCTGCAAAGGTGAATGTTGCATTGAAGGAGATGCCGGGGCCCCGGTAGAACTGGAGGAAGTGGAGAAACTGGAGGAAGTGCTTCCGGTCGTTTGGGACGAATTGTCACCCGAGGCGCGTGCCGTGATAGACAAGCAGGGAGTGGTGTATACCGATCCGGATGGCGATCTGGTGACTTCCATTGTGAACGGAAAGGACTGTGTGTTTACCTGTTATGACGAGAAAGGATATTGTTATTGTGCCATCGAGAAAGCATACCGGGAGGGAAAAGTAAATTTCTATAAACCGGTCTCTTGCCATCTGTATCCCATACGGGTAGGTAATTATGGACCTTATAAGGCGGTAAACTACCATCGGTGGGATGTGTGTAAGGCTGCTGTATTGTTGGGCCGGAAAGAGAATGTGCCTGTCTACCGTTTCCTGAAAGAACCGTTGATTCGCAAGTTTGGTCAGGAATGGTATGATGAACTGGAAATTGTGGTAAAAGAGTTACAGGATAGAGGGATGATATGAACAGACAAGTAAAGAAGATACTCAAGATCAGTGGCATCACATTGGGCTCTGTACTCTTGGTGCTGCTTGTAGCCATTGCTTTCGTGATTAATTTTATCGTAACTCCGAAGAAACTGACTCCGGTCGTGCTGGATGCTGCCAATCAGACTCTGAATGCACACTTGGATATGGAAAGCGTAGAATTGACTTTCTTTTCGACTTTCCCACAATTTGGACTGAAAGTTAAGAACGGCTCTCTGGTGTCCAGAACTTTGAATGATAGTAATTGGTGTAAAACCGATTCATTGCTTTCTTTCAAAGAGTGTGTGCTGACTGTAAACCCGGTGGCATATTTGACGGAGAATCGTATTATCGTTCATAATCTCTCTTTGGACGAAGTATCAGTGTATGCCTACCGGGACAAGGCCGGACAGGCAAACTGGGAAGTGACCCGTGCTTCGGCAGATACGATTCCGGAAGATACTGTGTCTGCTGACTTTAATAGCGAAATTGATATCCGGAATATCGAACTTAAACATGCCAATCTCATTTTCGATGACCGGAATACGGATATCTATTCGCGGATAGATGATGCTAATCTGAAGTTGAGACTTTCATTGACAAAAGGTGTTTCTACCCTGGGACTGAAGTTCGACAATAAGAATATACTTTTCTGGCAACAGGGAGAATTGCTGGTCAATAAGATAGCTACTTCTCTTCGGACGGATATTACGGTGGATCGTCAGACTGCTGTCTGGAAACTGAAAGATACGGAGCTTAATGTAAATGGGATTCAATTGGATGTGAACGGGGCATTCCGTCGGGATACTGTGGCAAAAACGATCGGTATGGATCTGGAATATGGCTTGCATGCTCCATCTATGGAGACAGTACTTCGAATGATTCCGAAAGCATATGTGAAAGACAGTAAAGTATCGGCCAAAGGGGAGGTTACTGTCAGTGGCAGGGTGAGAGGTGTGTATGGTGACAAAAAGTTACCGGCTGTGTCATTGAAGATCGGTATTAAAGAGGCTTCGGCACAATACAAGGGTTTGCCGTATGGCATTGATGAGGTGACGGCGGATTTTGATGCGTATGTCGATCTGATGCGTCATCAGCCTTCTTATCTGAATCTGAAAATCTTCCACTTTAAGGGGGCGCATACCGAAGTACTGGCCGATGCGAAAGTAGACGACTTGTTGAACGATCCGTTGATCACTTTTCATACCAAGTCGACCGTTGACCTGGATGCACTTGCCAAAACCTTTCCGTTACAGGAAAGTGTGACGATCCGGGGTAAACTGGATGCGGATATGGGAATGAAGTGTCGTCTTTCTACTTTGAAGAAGCAGGACATCGGACGTATGAAGTTGGGAGGCAAGCTCGAACTGAATGATTTCGAATTGAAAGATACTGCTAAAGATTTCAACTTCCTGGGTAATGCGACTTTCCGTTTCCGTGATAACGAGACTCTGCAGGCTCAGGTGGATATCCGGAAACTGGTGTTGAGAAGCCGTTTGCTTTCTTCTGATATTGAACGGTTGGTTGCCAACGTAACTTCTACTAATCCGCAGGATACTACCCGTATCGTTTCTGTGCAGTGCGATATGGAAGTAAGTAAACTTCATGCTTCGATGGGAGATTCGATAAAGTTATACAGTGCCCGTGCTAAGGCCCAAGCGGCTTTGGAACCTCAGGAAGCGGATGTAACAAAGCCGGCGGTTGATTTCTCGCTTCGTGCCGATTCGCTTTTCTTCAGTGCGGCGGAGACTCGTATGGCTATGAATGTGGCCGGTATCAAGATGAAAGCTGAGAAATTGAATGACTCTTTGTGGGTGCCTAAGGGAATCGTTGGTTTCGACCGTTTGCGTTTCCGTACACCGGAGTTCGGATTGCCCATCCGTATGGCAAAGACAGCGGTAACAGTCGATGGGCCGAAAATCAGGCTGAAGAATGCTTCTGTCCGTATCGGACGTTCTGACATGACGGCTACCGGTGATATGGAGGGCGTTTACAGGGCTATGACGAAAGGCGAGAAGCTGACAGCGCATTTATCCCTTACTTCCAATCTGATAGATTGCAATCAATTAATTAATTCATTGTCTTTCCCTCAGGACACTACGGAAGTGCTTACCGACAGTGTACCTTCGGAGATGAAGTTATTCGTGATTCCCCGAAACATAGATTTTGAACTGCAGACAGATTTGAAAAAGGTAGTTTTTGAAAAAATGCTTTTTGAAAATGTGCATGGTGCGGTGGATATTAAAAATCAGGCCATACATCTGGAAGACCTTTCGATGCGCGCTCTCGATGCGGATATGAAAGCGGTAATGGTTTATAAGGCCAGTAGCCCGCGTAGTGGATATGCCGGTTTCGATTTCAAAATCCGGAATATCAATATTGCAAAGCTGGTTGATTTCGTGCCTTCACTCGACACGATAGTGCCCATGCTCCGTTCTTTTAAAGGGCGTGTTATGTTTGATGTGGCAGCCGATGCCCGCTTGGATTCGGCTATGAATATCCGTATCCCGACTTTGCGCTCGGCTATTCATATCAAAGGGGACAGTCTGGTTCTGATGGATGGAGAAACCTTTGCTGAGATTTCGAAGATGTTGATGTTTAAGAATAAGAAGGAAAATGTATTCGACAGTATTTCTGTCAATGTGACGGTACATGACGGTAATGTGACCGTTTATCCGTTCCTCGTAGAGATAGACCGTTATAAAGCGGCTATCGGCGGTGAACAAGGACTGGATATGAATTTTAATTATCATATTTCCATTCTTAAATCGCCATTGCCGTTTAAAGCCGGAGTAAATATTACGGGTAATCTGGATAAAATGAAATTCCGCATTGGCAAGGCTAAGTATAAAGATGCGGTTACTCCCGCTGCCGTGCATCGGGTGGACAGTACCCGTGTGAATATGGGTAACGAGATTGTTAACCGCTTCCGGAGAGTAATTACCGGACGAAGGCCCAGATAAAAAGATAATCAAAGAAAAGCGCCGGTCCGAAGGATTTTCCTTCAGTACCGGCGCTTCTTCGTTGTAAGATGTGAGGTTGGTGTTTATATTACGAATTATGCATCGATATTTGCATACGTTGCATTCTCTTCTATGAATTCGCGGCGTGGTCCTACATCTTCACCCATTAACATGGAAAAGATATAATCGGCTTCTGCTGCGTTGTCAATATTAACTTGTTTCAGCATACGGTTTTCAGGGTCCATGGTTGTTTCCCACAACTGTTGGGCGTTCATTTCACCCAAACCTTTGTAACGTTGTGTATGAATTGCATTTTCCGAACCGCCACCGTAAGTGTCGATAAACTTCTGGCGTTGTGCATCTGTCCAGCAATACTCTTCTACTTTACCTTTTTTGCAGAGATAGAGTGGGGGAGTTGCGATATAGAGATACCCATTCTGTATGATTTGCGGCATATACCGGAAGAAGAAGGTCATGATCAGTGTGTCGATGTGTGAACCATCGACGTCGGCATCGGTCATGATGATGATCTTGTGATAGCGCAACTTATCGATATTGGCAGCCTTACTGTCTTCTTCAGTGCCGATGGTAACGCCTAAGGCGGTGTAGATATTGCGTATTTCTTCACTCTCAAGAGCTTTGTGATACATTGCTTTCTCTACGTTCAGAATCTTACCGCGTAGTGGAAGGATGGCTTGGAATGCACGGTTACGGCCTTGTTTGGCTGTACCGCCTGCTGAATCTCCCTCGACGAGGAACAATTCGCACTTTTGCGGGTCTTTATCCGAACAGTCAGCCAGTTTTCCCGGTAGCCCGCCTCCTGACATGGGGGATTTGCGTTGAACCATTTCACGTGCTTTACGTGCAGCGTGGCGGGCAGTGGCAGCCAGAATCACCTTGTCTACAATGGCTTTTGCTTCTTTCGGGTGTTCTTCCAGATAATAGTTCAGTACTTCACCTACAGCCTGGTCGACAGCACCCATCACTTCGTTGTTTCCCAACTTGGTTTTAGTCTGTCCTTCAAATTGAGGTTCAGCAACTTTTACAGAGATCACGGCTGTAAGTCCTTCACGGAAGTCATCACCGGAGATTTCTATTTTGACCTTTTCCAGCATTTTGCTGTCTTCTGCATACTTTTTCAGTGTACGGGTCAAGGCACGGCGGAAACCTGCCAGATGCGTACCGCCTTCTATTGTATTGATATTATTGACATACGAGTGGATATTCTCAGAGAATCCGGTATTATACATGATAGCTACCTCGATGGGGATGTTCTGCTTCTCCGTGTTCAAATAGATCACATCGTTAATCAAGTGTTCGCGTGACGATTCTATGAAGCGTACGAACTCTCTTAAACCTTCTTCCGAGTAGAAAGTTTCGTGTTTGAAGCTACCGTCTTCGTTTATTACACGTCGGTCTGTCAGTGAGATGCGTAATCCCGCATTCAAGTAAGCCAGCTCACGTAAGCGTGAGGCTAGAATCTTGTAGTCATAGACTGTTTCGGTAAAGATACTGTCGTCAGGCCAGAATTGTTGTTTGGTTCCTGTATGGTCGGCTGTTCCTACTTCTTTGACTGCATAAAGGGGCTTGCCGATTTCGTATTCCTGCTGGTAGATTTTACCGTTACGGAATACCTGGGTGGTCATGTGGGTAGACAATGCATTTACACAAGACATACCGACACCGTGCAAACCTCCGGATACTTTATACGAGCCTTTATCGAATTTACCTCCGGCATGTAGCACAGTCATGGCAACTTCAAGGGCAGATTTCTGCTCTTTTTCGTGGAAATCTACGGGGATACCACGGCCATTGTCCTGTACGGTGATAGAGTTATCTTCGTTGATAGTTACTTCGATATGGTCGCAATAACCAGCCAATGCTTCGTCGATAGAGTTGTCGACAATTTCATATACCAAGTGATGAAGTCCCTTTACGCTGATGTCACCAATGTACATCGCAGGGCGTTTTCTAACTGCTTCAAGTCCTTCCAATACTTGGATACTATCTGCTGAATAAGACCCGTTATTGGTGGGATTCTGTTCTTCGCTCATAATTTGATTCCTAATTATAATAACAGAGCAAATATAGTGAAAATATCTGAGTTAGAGAAGAATGAAGAGTGAAAAAAGAAGAATTTAAAGTAAACCGGATGGGATGGTTTTAAACATGAAAAGCCGAACTAAAAAGTTCGGCTCTCAATATTGTATAGAGTCTGTTATAAGTCTTATTTCTTAAGCAAGCTTATTGATGTAAATAGCCAACTTAGATTTCAAGTTGTTAGCTTTATTCTTATGAATAACATTTGTTTTAGCTAACTTGTCTACCATCTTAGTGATGCTTGGGTACATAGCAGTTGCTTCTGCTTTGTCAGTAGTTGAACGAAGTTTTCTAACAGCATTTCTCATGGTTTTACCATAATATCTGTTGCGAAGTCTTCTGCTTTCTTCTTGTCTGATTCTCTTGATTGATGATTTATGATTTGCCATCTCGACTAATCTGTTTTAATTCGTTTATTTTTTTAATTGTAGCCCGTGGGGGAATCGAACCCCCCTTTCAAGAATGAAAATCTTGCGTCCTAACCGATAGACGAACGGGCCATCCTGTATTGAGCATTTCTGCTCTTTTTGTTTCGCTTTGCTTTCGTTCTGTATCGTTGTTTCCCGATTGCGAGTGCAAAGGTAGGCCTTTTTTTGAAACTACCAAACTATTTGCAGAAAAAAAATCTAATTATTTTTGATAGATATATTGTTTTTCTTTGTTTATTTATTGATAATCAGTGATATGTGTTCTTTTTGCGTTTTGTTCGGGATATGAACTTTTTTTTGAGATAGGAGTCTTTGATTGTCTATTCACACTTTTTTCGTAGCTTTGTTACCCGAAAGAAAAGTTAGAGATATGCTGCAAAAAACAGTTGGAATCGTTCTTCATATACTAAAGTATAACGATACTTCAAATATCGTTGAGATGTATACTGAGCTTTCAGGACGTGCATCTTTTCTGGTTGCTGTGCCACGCTCTAAGAAGGCTGCTGTCAAATCAGTACTATTCCAGCCGTTGGCGCTGATTGAGTTTGAGGCAGATTATCGGCCGAATACTTCGCTTTTCAGAATTAAGGAAGCTAAATCCTTTAGTCCGTTCGCCTCCATTCCTTATGATCCTTTTAAATCGGCTATAGCTCTTTTCCTTGCGGAATTTCTTTATCGTGCCATTCGCGAAGAGGCGGAGAACCGCCCATTGTTTGCCTATTTACAGCATTCTATCTTGTGGTTGGATGCTTGTAAGATTAGCTTTGCCAACTTTCATCTGGTGTTTCTGATGCGTCTTTCCCGCTTTCTGGGATTGTACCCCAATCTGGATGATTATCATACGGGTGACTATTTTGATATGTTGAATGCTAACTTTACTTCGGTTCGTCCTCAACTTCATTCTTGCTATATCCAGCCTGATGAAGCTGGGAGATTACTGCAATTGATGCGTATGAACTATGAAACAATGCACCTTTTCGGAATGAACCGTACGGAAAGGGCCCGATGCCTGGCTATTATTAATGAGTATTACCGGTTACATCTTCCTGATTTTCCTGTACTGAAATCATTGGATGTATTGAAGGAATTATTTGATTAGTATCTCTTGCCCATTTCTGTGTACTTCATTTGGCTTTGGTAATCCGTGTCTGTAAACAAGATACCCCCGGATGTAACTCTGTGTACATTCGGGGGTAGATTTCTTTTAAAAGAGAGTATAGCTATCGTGTAGCTTCTCTTATAAGCAGGATTTATACGTTGAGATTATCCCAACAACTCTTTTACTTTAGTTGAAATAGCGCGTCCTTCGGCCAATCCGGCAAGTTTCTTGGAGGCTACTCCCATTACCTTTCCCATATCTTTACCACTGGTAGCACCTACTTCAGCAATAATCTCTTTCAGTGCAGTTTCCAGTTCTTCGGCAGTCATTTGTTTCGGTAAATAGGTTTCCATGACTTGTACTTGTGCCAATTCTGCATCGGCTAAGTCCTGACGACCCTGTCCTATATATATTTCTGCAGCATCTTTACCTTGTTTTACCAGTTTTTGCACGATTTTCAGTGCATCTGCGTCTGTAAGGATGTCATTGGCTCCCGGAGCAGTTTTAGCTTCCAGAAAGAACTTCTTTACATTTCTAAGGGTTTCAAGGGCTACTTTATCTTTCGCTTTCATTGCGTTTTTAATGTCTTCGCTGACTCTTTCGAATAAATCCATGATGTTATGTTATATTATGATTTAACGATTTATGGTTTATAATTGGTAAATCCGGGTTAATGATCGATATATTTAGCTATTTATTAAAATGTGATAACTCCACTGTCATCTATAGCTTCTTCAGTAGCTATCTCTTCTTCCAATGCGGCTTTTGCTTTGATCTTACCCAAAGTCGTTTTGTCGCGAAGGTAAGTAGGAGAGTCTTCTACCATGGCGATGATATCATCATTGTCCAGATCTTCCGGATTGAAGAGATAGATATGACGGCGTTTCCGCAGGTTGCGTGTTCCGATGCCACTGGCACTTTCACCATATGCTTTACGAATGCGCTCTTTGTTCTTTTCCTTCTCTTCTTCCAGCTGCAACTGACGTTCTTCTTCTTCCTGGCTGCGTTTCTCGTGTAGGTCGTCCATACCTGGTACGTCTTCCACACCGAAACCGGTAGCAAGCACAGTGATCTTCACTTTCGTATCCAGTGAGGTATCCATAGCCACACCCCAGATCACTTCTACACCTTCGCGGAATTTGCTCATAAACTCGTGCACTTCATTCATTTCCTCCATCATCAGTTCGGAAGCAGGACAGAACGAAACATTCAGCATGACTTTCTTCGCATTGAAGATGTCATTGTTATTGAGTAACGGTGAATGGAGTGCGTCGTCGATTGCTTTGGTTACGCGGTTTTCTCCTTCACCGAATCCGGTACTCATGATGGCTACACCACCGTCTTTGAGGATTGTTTTCACATCAGCGAAGTCCAGGTTTACCGTACCCCGCATGGTGATGATTTCGGCAATACTTTTGGCTGCGATTGACAGTGTGTCATCTGCCTTGCCGAATGCGTTCATAAAGGTAAGGTCGGAATAAATTTCACGCAGGCGTTCGTTATTGATCACCAACAAAGCGTCTACATGTTGGGCAATGCGTTCTACTCCATCCAGAGCCTGGATAATTTTCTTTTCGCCTTCAAAGATAAAAGGGATGGTAACGATTCCGACAGTCAGGATATCCATCTCTTTAGCGATACGGGCGATGACGGGGGCTGCTCCGGTTCCGGTACCTCCGCCCATTCCGGCAGTGATAAATACCATCTTGGTACCATCATTCAGCAGGTTTTTTATGTCTTCGATGCTCTCTTCGGCAGCATCACGTGCACGCTCCGGACGGTTTCCGGCACCGAGTCCTTGCGTGATGGAACGTCCCAGTTGCAGTTTGACCGGTACAGGAGACTCAGCCAATGCCTGGTTGTCGGTATTGCAGAGAACGAATGTCACGTCGTGTATGCCTTCCCGGTACATGTGGTTGACGGCGTTACCTCCACCACCTCCTACACCAATCACTTTAATGATTTTCGGCGAATCTGTAGGGAAATCGAATTGTACTATCTCGTCCATATTATATTGTATTATGAATTATCACTTTATTTCATATCTTCATCGGAGAAAATCTCATTAGAAAGTTTGTCGAAAGTCGATTTAAACCAATTCGGTTTGTTTCTTCTTTCTTCTTCTCTTCTTTTTTTCTCCTCCAGTTTACGTTGCTTTTCTTCTTCTTTCCGTCTTTTTTCCTCTTCCTCTTTTTTCTTTTTGGCAGCACGTGCAGCGGCTTCCTGTTCTTTCAGGCTCTCATCTTCTTCAAACATATTCACCGGTTCGGGTTGAGGCTGAGGTTGTACATGCGGCTGGGGAGCAGGTGTCTCTTGCAGGCAACAGTTTTCATTGCCGGCAGCAAGCAGTCCGAATAAGGTGTTCTGTGTACCGTCTTTTTTCACAACATCTTCGTCTGCATGAATGGTGTTGCGTACGAATCGTGCGCTTCTCACCTTTTCTATCTTACTTCGTTTGCGGAGAGCTTCGTCCAGGTTTTTCAGATTGGAGGCTCCTCCTGTAATGATAAGTCCGGCCAACAGTTTATCATCATACCCTGAAAGTTGAATCTGATTCCATACGTTTCCGATAATTTCTTCAGTACGCGCCTCGATGATATTGTTCAGTTTGCCGAGTTCTACGGTTCTACCTCCTTCTTCCAGTTGGCAGGTAGCAGGTTCTTCGCCTTCTTCCTCTTCGTAAAAGGCGTTACCATATCTGATTTTCAGGCGTTCGCCTTCTTCCTCTTCTATCTGAAGGGAAACGAGATCATGAGTAATGCTGTTTCCTCCTAATGGCAGTACGGTAAGGAATCGGAGAATGTTATTCTTATAGATGGAAATAGTCGATGTGTCGGCTCCGAAATCAATCAGTGCACAGCCGGAACGTCTCTCACTTTCCGTCAGCACTGCATCTGCAGTAACCAGCGGGGAGATCAATAAATCTGCTATTTCAATTTTAGCTTGTTCGAAACAGCGTTCCAGGTTTTTCTTGAGCGAAGCACGTGCCACAATGTTCAGAAAGCGTCCTTCAATATGGCTTCCTGCCACACCGACGGGATCTGCCTGGAGATTGTTTCCAATTTTGTATTCTTGCGGAGCAACGTCCAGTATATCCATATCGATCAGTGGTATCTCAAGATTTTCATCACAGATGGAGTCGACTAATTCCTGAGAGATAATGGTCTCCTCCTCAAGATCGCGACTAACTACATTGCGTACCGTACGGAGCGATTGCCCCCCGATACCCACATAGATCTTGGCAATTGAGTTGTTGAGAGCACCCTCCAGCTTATTGATGATGGAGGTCAGGCTTTGTGCCGTTTTATCCAGATTGTAAATCACTCCTTTCCGGATGAATGAAGACGAATCCTCCCTGGCATAAGCTAATACCTGTATGCTTCCATCACTATTCTTCTTTCCGGCTATACCGGCTATTTTCGATGAACCCAGTTCAATAGCGGCGATAAAATCTGTTGTTGCCATATAAAATTCTATTTTATTCCCTTTTGTATTATAGACTCATCTCTTTAACACAAAGGTACGTTTAGCTGTTTACGAATTATTGTTTCTTTTTTGTGCAGATAATCTGATTACCGAATTCCAGGCTGATGCGTGAATATTTGTTCCATCCCACCTGGTTCAGCCCTTTTTCGTAAAAGGTCTTCAATCGTCCCAGTTTATCCTCAAAATGTTCTAACTTGCCCAGATAGATAATATGATTACCTACACGGGGAATCAATTCGATCTCTTTCCCGGGGAGCACGTTTATTTGCACAATCTGGGCTTCCCAGAACGGATTGTTTTGCAAAAATACACCAAACTTATATAAATCCTTCATTGCAAACGACTTTTCTACATTTCCGGTGACAATTGCCCGGTGTGCTACGCATTTTGCAGCGGGAGGCATCACTTTACCTTTGTTATCCAGATAGTAGTTTTCACCATTGTTGCTCATGATGCGGAGAATCGGTACACGTTGTGTCACTTCCACGCAAAGTTTGCCGCTTGGAGTTTTATAGCATTGTGCTTCATTGATCAGCGGATGCTTGTTCAACTCTTTTTCCAGCGTTTTGGTGTGAATGCGGTCCATTTTCTTTCCAACGGGATAAATGCCTTTCTTTTGCAGGATGGCAGCTACCTCGTTTTTAGTGACGAAACCGGCATTGAGCGTATCCTTTATTACTAATTCCATGTCGCGGCAGACCTGATGGGCAGGTTTGCTGTTGAATACTGTCACAGCCGCTACGAGATAGGCTATGAGAAGTAACATGACGATGGTCAGAAGGATTCTTTTTATCATGAGGAAATTTATTGTTTTGACGATTTACAAATTAATTGTCCGATGGAGTTATCCTTCGGGTCAATAGTTCACAAATATCCGGGACATAGCTATCTATGTCTCCTGCTCCCAACGTGATCAACACCTCGATATGCTTCGTTTTCAGCACATCGAGTATTTCCTCTTTCTTACACATGCTTTTTTCAATACCCGGACGTAGGTTATCATATATCAGTTGACTGGTTACCCCTGGAATAGGCTGTTCGCGCGCCGGATAGATATCTACCAGTATTACTTCGTCGAGTAGCGACAAACTATCGGCAAAGTCTTTATAGAAGTCCCGTGTACGGGTATAGAGGTGTGGCTGAAAAACAGCGGTGATCTTTTTATCCCGGTAGAGTTCACGCATGGACATCACACTCTGTTTGATTTCGGAGGGATGATGAGCGTAGTCACTCAGGAACACGATCTGGTCGTTTTTGATCTTGAAGTCGAATCGACGGTCCACACCTCGGAAACTTGCCATTCCTTGTTTGATTTCTTCGGCGGTCACTCCATTGAGATAGGCAAGTGCCATGGCAGCGACTCCATTCTCTATATTGATACTTACGGGCACTCCCAGCTGAATGTTGTCGATGCGAATATCCGGTCCTATAAAATCGATGAAGATTTCTCCGTTTCCAATGCGAATGTTTTCAGCATGGAAGTCTCCTTTATCGCGTGAATAGGTGTAAATCTTGACACCCTCTTGCACTTTAGGCTGAAGAGAAATGCCTTCGCGGATGATCAGTGCCCCTCCCGGCTGGATTAATGTGGTATAGTGCTCAAAGCTTTCCAGATAAGCCTGTTCGGTTCCATAAATATCCAGATGATCCGGATCGGTTGCGGTAATGACAGACATATATGGAGACAGCCAGTGGAATGAACGGTCGAATTCGTCAGCTTCGATTACGGTATACGGACTGCTTGGAGAGAGTAACAGATTCGTTCCATAATTTTTGGAAATACCTCCCAAAAAGGCAGTGCAGCCTATATGCGAGTGATGAAGCAGATGGGCCGTCATCGTTGATGTAGTGGTTTTACCATGTGTACCGGCTACACAAAGCCCTTTACTGGAATGGGTGATGGTGCCTAATACTTGTGCACGTTTTTGTATTTCGAATCCGTTGTCACGGAAGTAGGTCAATTCGGCATGTTCCTGAGGTACGGCAGGAGTTAAAACGACCAGTGTCGTGGCCGGGTCTTTACAGGCATCCGGGATAAGATTGATATTTTCTTCGTAATGAATCTGTGCTCCTTCTTCTATAAGGTGTTGAGTCAGTTCACTGGGGGTACGGTCATAGCCTGCCACTACCTTCCCTTTAGAAAGGAAATAGCGTACGAGGGCACTCATTCCGATACCTCCTGCACCGACAAAATATACAGATTGAATAGTTTCTATGTTCATGGCTGTTGTGCTAATTTTATAACTTCTTTTGCTATCACGATGGCAGAATCTGGTAGGGCCAGGTGAGCGATGTTTTCACTAAGTTCTTTTAGTTTTCCGGAATCTGCTATGGTTTCTAATGCCACGGATAATAATTTCTCTTCCGCTTCTGCGTCCTTTACGTAGATGGCAGCTCGTTTGTTCACCAATGCCAATGCATTTTTGGTTTGGTGATCTTCTGCTACGTTGGGAGACGGAACCAGGATAACTGCTTTATTCAACAGGCAGAATTCGGAAATGGAGCCGGCACCTGCACGCGAAATAACCAAGTCGGCAGCAGCATAAGCGGCAGCCATATCTTTAATGAAGTCTGTCACATACAGATTAGGAATGTTTCCGGCAACTTTTACGGCTTCCGTTACTTGCTGGTAATAGATTTTTCCTGTTTGCCAGATGAATTGTACATTTTTAGTCTGACGAATCAGCTGCAATCCGGCAATCAATGTATTATTGATTGTGCGGGCGCCCAGGCTTCCCCCCAGAATCAGAATGGTTTTCTTCTCCGGATCCAGTCCGAAAGAGCGAATAGCTTGTTTTTGTTCCGGCTTCTCCGTTAACAGATTCTGACGTACCGGGTTGCCTGTCATAATGATTTTGCTGCCCGGAAAGAATTTTTCCATCCCATCATATGCTACACAGATTTTCCGTGCTTTCTTTGCCAATAGTTTGTTGGTTACTCCGGCATATGAGTTTTGCTCCTGTATTAAGGTGGGTACACCCATCATTCCGGCCATTTTTAATGTCGGACCGCTTGCATATCCGCCTACTCCTACTGCTACCTGTGGACGGAACTGACGGATAATGCTGCGCGCTTTCCATTGGCTGCGTGCCAATTTCAGTAATACGGCAACATTTTTCCACAAATGTTTGCGATCGAATCCTGCTACGGGTAATCCGATGATCTGATAGCCTGCATCCGGTACTCGTTGCATCTCCATTCTTCCTTCGGCTCCTACAAACAGGATTTGTGCATCGGGACGTAATTCTTTTATGGCGTTTGCAATGGATACAGCCGGAAAAATATGTCCTCCGGTACCACCGCCACTGATGATGATCCTTAAAGTGTCATCCCGTCCCTCTTTATTATTTTCCTTATTCATATCACTCTTCAAATTTAGCATCACTGTTTAAGACTTCCGCTGTAGGCTCAGCTGCTGTTTGGGCTTCGCTTGCAACGGTTTCACTCCCTTCTTCTCCGGTAAGGAGGGGAGCGGGATTATCTTTTTTCTCTTCCAGATAAGCGGTATAACGGCTGACACTCAATATCATTCCGATATAGGCGCAGTTGATCAGGGTACTTGTACCTCCTTTACTGATTAGTGGTAAGGGCTGTCCTGTGACAGGAAACAAACCGACAGCTACCATCATGTTCAATATGGCTTGTGATACCAGCATCAAGGCGATTCCCATGACAAGGAATGCCGGAAATGTACGTTCACATTTCTGGGCGATTCGGCCTGTTCGAACCAACAGCCAGATGTAGAGAATAACCACAAAGGCTCCTCCTACCAGCCCCAACTCTTCAATGATAATGGCAAAAATGAAATCGGAGAATGCCTGACTTAGGAAATCGCGTTGAATCGAGTTTCCCGGAGCTTTACCTATCACGTTACTGGTAGCAATGGCTATACGTGCATGGGCTATCTGGGCATCTTTGTCAATATCGAACTTTGCAGCCGGTACTTCCTCTTTCTCAGTGAAGTTGGTGATACGGCTTTTCCAGGTATCAAAGCGGTGGAGGAACGGAATGTCGGTGTCTTTAGGTATGGCCAGCAGGAAGATTACTCCCAGACACCCAGCCAGTGCCAGTCCGCCTAATAACATAGCTAACTTTTTGAAGGCGACACGCCCGATGAACATCATCAATACTACGACCCCGAACAGCAGCATAGCTGTCGAAAGATTTTCCGGAGCAATGAGCATGCACACCAGTCCGGTCAGTATCATTATATATTTAAAGGCTTTCGGATTGGCTCCTTCATCATCCTGTTTTTTAGAAAGAATAAAGGAAACCGCAATGATTACTGCCATCTTGGCCAGTTCCGAAGGTTGAAACTGTAATCCCATAAAACTCATCCAGCGGGCGGCCCCATTTACACGGTCGCCTGTGATGACTCCCATCAATGTGACGAAAGCTAACAACACTACCGAAATGGGGTACAGGAAGACCGGGAACACCTGAAACCATTTATAAGGGATGTTGTGCATCAAAACCACCACGATTGCACCGATCATCAGGATGATGGAATGCTGTGTGATGGGTCCCCAGTGATCACCACTTTTATAAGTCAGTGTACTGGCAGCACTAAACACCTCTATAATAGAGATGAGGCAGAGGCAAAGGAAAATGATCCAGATTACCTTATCACCTTTGAATATGTTCTTTAATAAATCCACGGCTTTTAGTTTTTAGCTCTTAGGAGTCCTGCCTTTTTAAAGCTCAGAGACTCTTATTTCATAATTCTCTTACATACTTCTTAAATTGGTCACCACGGTCCTCATAACTCTTAAAAAGGTCGAATGAAGCACAGCACGGGCTTAACAATACCGTTTCACCTTTTTTTGCCAGTTTGTAGGCTGCTTCTACAGCATCCTTCATACCGGTTTGTACTTCTGCTACGGGAAGTCCCAGGCGATCGAAGAACTCATGGAGTTTTTCGTTGTGCAATCCAAGGTAAACCAATGCCGAGCATTTTTCCCGAACCAGCTCCTCTATTTCCGTATAATCATTCCCTTTATCTTTACCCCCGAGGATCAACACTGTTTTGGTGGTCATACTTTGCAGAGCGTACCAGCAAGAGTTGACGTTGGTTGCTTTGGAGTCGTTGATAAAATCAATCCCCCGTACACGTGCTACTTTTTCCAAACGGTGCTCTACTCCTTGAAAATCGCTGAGCGCCCTTCGTATATTCTCTTTGGTAATGCCGGCCAGATTTGCAGAAATCCCGGCAGCTAAAGAGTTATAAAGGTTATGTTGTCCCGTCAAAGCCAATTGTTCCTGCTCCATGTTGAAGGCAATTGGTGCGGTAATCACTACTTCATGGTCTTCTACATAAGCGATAGACCCTTCTTCTTTAATTGCCGAGAATGGATACAGATGGGCACAGATGCCGTGTTTATCCAGTTCACGTTTGATGATAGGGTCATCATTCCAGAAGATAAAAGCGTCTTCTGATGTCTGGTTCTGTGTAATACGGAATTTTGCGTTGATATAGTTCTGCATGCAGTGATCGTATCGGTCCAGATGGTCTGGTGTGATATTCATCAGCACGGCAATATCCGCACGGAACTTATACATATTATCCAGCTGGAATGAACTCAGTTCAATTACATAATAGTCATGCTCCTCTTCCGCTACTTGTAATGCCAGGCTCTTACCAATGTTGCCGGCAAGTCCCACATTTAATCCGGCACTTTTAAAGATGTGATAGATAAGTGAGGTCGTAGTTGTTTTTCCGTTCGAACCGGTGATACAGATCATCTTTGCATCAGTGTATCTGCCGGCAAATTCTATTTCAGAGATAATGGGGGTACCCTGCTCTTTCAATTTCAGAATTAGGGGGGCGTCATTAGGAATTCCGGGGCTCTTCACCACTTCATCTGCATTCAGAATCCGTTCTTCTGTGTGCCGGCCTTCCTCCCAGGCAATGCCATGGCTGTCAAGGAGAGTTTTATACTTATCCTTGATGGCAGACATATCCGATACGAAAGTATCGAATCCTTTTACTTTTGCCAGAACGGCTGCTCCCGCACCGCTTTCACCGGCTCCTAATACTACAATTCTTTTCATGATTTTTAGTTATGGTTTATCAACCGGAGTTTTGTGTACGGTCGGTAAATCCTTTGTCTCTATGCTACAAGTTTGAGGTTCATACTCAGTGATCGGCAGCAGGCACTTGTAGCTTGTAGCCTGTTACCTGTCACTTTGGGTTATCTTATCTTTAGTGTTATAATCGTAATGGCTGCCAACACGATGGTTACAATCCAGAAGCGGACTGTAATCTTGGATTCGTGAAACAGTTGATCCGGTTTTGTGAATTTCACACTGCATCCCGGTTCCACCAGGCTCATCGAAGTACGGAAATGGTCATGTATCGGTGCCCGTTTGAAAAGACGTTGTTTTACCCCCTTTCTTTTGCCTGCTTTATAATAGAAGCGTTGCAGGAGTACTGACAGGTTCTCAACCAGGAATATACCACAGAGAATCGGAATCAGCAATTCTTTGTGAATAATAATAGCAAATACTGCGATGATTCCTCCAATGGTCAGGCTGCCTGTATCACCCATGAATACCTGTGCCGGATAAGCATTGTACCATAAGAAACCGATTAATGCGCCGATAAAGGCACATATAAAAATTACCAATTCTTCACTTCCCGGAATATACATGATATTCAGGTAACCGGCGAATTCAATATGGCTCGATACATAGGCCAGTATACCCAGTGTCAGTCCGATGATGGCTGAATTGCCTGCTGCCATACCATCCATACCATCATTCAGATTGGCACCGTTGGATACGGCTGTTACGACGAAGATAGTGATAATGACAAACAAAATCCATCCGGCCGTTTGGGCATGTTCTCCCATGAAGCCCACAAGGTCTGCATAGTCCAGGTTGTTGCTTTTGAAAAATGGAATCGTGGTCTGGGTTGATTTCAGGTCGTGGGTACCATGTATCACTTCGATTTCGTTTTCTGATTTCTGAATCTCTATATTCTCGCGGATTACTACATTAGGGCTCAGATATAGAGTCAGTCCGACAATCAGCCCGAGTCCCACTTGTCCGATGATTTTGAATTTGCCATGGAGGCCTTCTTTATCTTTCTTGAATATCTTGATATAGTCGTCCGCAAACCCCAAAGATCCCAGCCATACAGTAGTTATCAACATCAATATCATATAGATGTTATGCAGTTTTCCCAGTAATAAACAGGGAATCAGAATTGCTACAATAATGATCACACCTCCCATACTGGGTACGCCTACTTTATTAACCCCAAACGGATCGATCTTAGCGTCACGCTGCGTTTCGGTGATTTGTTTCCGTTTCAGCAGATTGATGAATTTGTCTCCCCAGATACTGGAAATGAGTAGCGCCAGGATGACAGCCATCAATGCCCGGAACGAGGTGTACCCAAACATTCCGGCACCCGGAAAGTTGAGTTTATGTAGCCATTCAAACAAGTAGTATAACATAACTTTATTTACAATGAGACGATTTATGGTTTACGATTGAAGGAATCAGGCATTTGGCATCGGAATTACTTCAATCATTGTCCGTTAAATAGTCAATGAAAAAATCTCTTTTAAAACCTCTTTATCATCAAAGTGATGTTTCACTCCTTTGATTTCCTGATAATTCTCGTGTCCTTTTCCGGCAACCAGAATCACATCTCCTTTTTCAGCAAGCATGCAAGCCGTGCGTATAGCTTCCTTACGGTCTGCAATGCTCAGTGTTTTTTTCTTGTCTTCGTTGTCCAGTCCGACCAACATGTCGTTGATGATGTCCTGTGGCTCTTCGAAGCGTGGATTGTCTGAGGTGATGATAACCCGGTCGCTTGCCTTGGCTGCTTCTTTTGCCATGATGGGACGTTTGCCTTTATCCCGGTTGCCACCGGCACCGACTACAGTAATCACTTTGCCCTTTCCTTCAAGCACTCCATGTATGGCGTTCAAGACGTTGACCAAAGCATCCGGTGTGTGTGCATAGTCTACGATCGCTGTATATCCTTGCGGAGAGCGTATGGCATCGAAACGTCCGGCAACAGGATGCAACGTACTAAGTGCAACCAATACCTCCTCTTCCTTCTTACCCAGTAAAACGGCGGCGCCGAATACGGCCAATAAATTCGAAGCATTGAATCTTCCTATAAACTGCACTGCGAGCTCATGGTTGTTGAAGTCAAGAAGCATTCCCTCAAAATGTGACTCCAGTACTTTCCCTTTGAAGTCACTCAGGCTGCGGAGAGAATACGTGTATACTTTCGACTTCGTATTCTGCGTCATTACGAGTCCGTTTTTGTCGTCCAGATTGGTGAGGCTGAAAGAACTTTTAGGCAGTTCATCGAAGAATTTCTTTTTTGCTTTCAGATAATTCTCTACTGTTTTATGGTAGTCCAGATGATCGCGTGTCAGGTTCGTAAAGATGCCGCCGGCAAACTTCAGTCCGCTGATTCTTTTTTGCGCGATGGAATGCGAACTTACTTCCATGAAAGCATATTTGCAGCCTTCGTCTGCCATACGTCCCAAAAGACGGTTCAGCGTAATCGGGTCAGGAGTGGTGTGTTCGGTAGGGATGGCTTCATCGTCTATATAATTGCATACCGTAGAGATAAGCCCCACTTTGTAACCGAAATACCGGAATGTATTATATAATAAGGTGGCAATCGTCGTCTTTCCATTTGTACCGGTGACACCCACCAGTTCCATTTTCGAAGTCGGGTCTCCATAGAAAGCCGTAGCTACTTTACCAACAGCATCTTCACTGTCGGTTACCTGAATGTAGGTAATTTCTTCGTTTAGTTCTGCTGGCAACTCTTCGCAGAGAATGGCTATGGCCCCTTTCTCAATTGCTGCCGGGATATAGGCATGTCCGTCGGTTTGTGTACCGCGCATGGCCATAAACAAATGGCCGGACCCTACCTGTCTGGAGTCGATGTCAACTCCGGTTATTTCGATATCCTGATTTCCGGTTATTTTTACCGGATGGATAGATGTTAGAATCTCTTTTAATTTCATACCTTAATCTATAATAATCAATTCAGATGGATACTGATGGTTTGTCCTTTCTTTATTGTAGTACCCTGGGGCAACGATTGGCTTCTCACTTTGCCAACTCCCGACAGAGCCACTTTCAATCCTTTGCTTTCCAGCAGGTAAACAGCATCTTTGGCTCCCATGCCGATAACGCTGGGTACAAAGTTCCGTAATTGTTCCTTTCCCTGCAGGATCACTGCTTTGGGAGCTGCCTGTGCATGTCCCCAAACTTCTTTATTCTTTTTAGTTTTAAACTCTGCCTGAGTCTGAATATTCAATCCTTCCAATACTTGTCTGGCCTCTGTCATTTCGCCTGCTTTAACATCGGGAATCACTACCGTATTGGTATCGATTGCGTTCCGAATGTCCAAACGTAGGTCTTTGGCATACACTCTTTCGGCAATTTTGCTGAAAACGCTACCGGCCATCAAGCCTCCGGAGGCAGGAGGATTTGGCTTTTGTATGGAAACGATACAGCTATACTTTGGAGCTTCTGAGGGAAAGTATCCGCAGAAACTGACCAGATAGTTCACTCCTCCCGATGTATATCCGGCAGCACCTTGTGAGATCTGCGCCGTACCCGTCTTACCCGAAACGGCAAATTGTTTGGAGCCTGCCGGGGCTGCCAGACCTTCATGCACAACCTTATAAAGAATCTCCTGTATTTGTTTCAGGGTCCGTTCCGAACAGATTCTCGGATTGATAATTTCTGTCGGATATTCTTTCACTATTTCACCATTTTTTATGGCTGCTTTCACAAATTTGGGACGCACCATAACACCGTTGTTGGCAATGGCATTGTAGAAAGTAAGGATATTCATCGGTGGTACCTGGGTCTCATAGCCGATGCTCATCCACGGCAGAGTGGTTTTTGCAAAGTAACGCTCTTTCGGACCTTTGATATTAGGCTTACCTTCTCCGGCTATTTGCAATTGGAGAGGCTGATCGATACTCATTCGTTTCAGTCCGTCGACAAACTTTTGCGGGTTACTACCATAATATTTATCAATAATGCTGGATGTACCCACATTTGAAGATACTTCCAGTATTTGTGTAACTGTCAATGGACCATATCCGCCTTTGCGCCAATTCCAATCTTTCATGGGACGACCGTACATCATCTTGACACCATTGCCTGTGTCTATTACATCTTCCGGTGTGATTTTACCGTCTTCAAGTGCCACCATGATAGAAGCTGTCTTAAAGGTAGAACCCGGCTCGAGCATATCACTGATGGCATTGTTTCTCATTTCATAATAGTTGCCGTCTCCGGCTTTCATCATGTTTACGATGGCTTTAACCTCTCCGGTCGCTACTTCCATCAATACGGCTACTCCTACTTTGGCATTCAGCTCTTTCAGTTTATCGGTCAGGGCCTTTTCACAAATATCCTGCATGCCTACATCAATCGTAGAAAGAAGGTCACAACCATCTACCGGAGGAATATCTACAATATTCAGGTATTTATTCATCACTTTTTGCCGGTGGGTAATCCCGTCATGCCCCTTCAGTATGGAGTCAAAAGCTAACTCTATGCCATTCTTGGCACCTTGGGCGGTGTCAGCATATAAGTCCCCCAGTGTGCGGGCTGCAAGTGAACCAAAAGGTTTTTTTCTTTGGTTATAAGCTAACTCGTGGAAACCGCCTTTGTATTTATTCAGGTTGAATACCGGCAGGCGTTTGGCTTCTTTATATTGGATGTATGAAATACGTTTTGGATAAATCAGATAGTTGCGACTTCCCTGTTTCCGTCCTTTTTTAAGGTGCGCTTTAAATTCCGAAGCACTTTTATCAGGGAATATCTTATGGAGTCCTGCACATATTTCGTCCAGATGATTCATCAGCATGGTGTCCTTCTTTACTCCACCGGCTTTGAAATCCATATAAATGCGATATTCCGGCAGCGAACTGGCCATTAGTTTGCCGTCGGAAGAGATGATGTTTCCGCGGTTGGGCTTTACCGTTACATTCTCTTTGACGAAACGGTCGGCCACATCCTGCCAATATTGACGTTCGGCAAACATCGTGATGCCTGCTTTGACAACAATGGCTACTCCAATCAATCCCATCAGCAGGATGACGAAGAAGTAACGGGTCATTATATTTTTCTTGTTTACAGCCATCTTTTATTTCGTTCTGATTAAATAAGGTGGATTGGTCGATGTCTGCAAATCACTTTCTTTGGTGGATATATAGTCCTCTATTCGTGACTGGCGGCTTTTTTCCATCAGTTCCGAACTTCGGGTCAGTGCATCGTATTTGATGTCAATCAGCTCTTTTTTCAACTTGTCTATTTCGATTTGCTGTTGCTGGCTTGCGTAACGATTATGAATGTAGAAAATGACAAGCACCATAATCAGTACCAGCAATTTAGTCTGGCGGCGAAAAAAATCCGTTGCCAGAATATCACCTCCCAGAATACTTTTCAGGGAATTGCTTTTCTTCTTTTTTGCTTCTTTATCTTCCATTTCACTTCTCTTATTTCACTCTGTTCTCTTACTTCTTTTCGGCTATTCTCAGTTTGGCACTGCGTGAACGCGGATTGCGTGCTATCTCTTCTTCATCGGGCACAATTACTTTGTTGTTTACCAGGCGGAAGGGAGTTTGCAGGTTGCCGAAAAAGTCCTGCGTTGTTTTACCTTCTACATTACCGGTTTTCATGATGTTTTTCACCATGCGATCTTCCAAAGAGTGATAGGTGATTACCACCAGCTGTCCTCCTGGCTTCAATGCTTCTGTTGCTGCCATCAGCATTTCCTTCAGTGCTTCCATTTCCTGGTTTACTTCAATGCGGAGTGCCTGAAATACCTTTGCCAATTCTTTCTTTTCGCGTTCGCGTCCGAAAAGCGGTTTCACTACTTCAAGAAATTCACCGATCGTTTCTATTTTCTGTCCGCTGCGTGCTTTGACTATGACGGAAGCCAATTTGCGGCTGTTTTTCAGTTCACCATATAGGTAAAAAATATCTGCCAGGCGTTCTTCTTCGTATGTATTTACCACATCGGCCGCTGTGATGCCTGCACGCTTATTCATGCGCATATCCAGTTTTCCGTCAAAGCGGAAAGAGAATCCCCGTTCGCTGTCATCGAAGTGATGTGAAGATACCCCCAGATCAGCCAATATGGAATCTACTCCTTCAATATCGTGGTAGCGCAGAAAATTATGCAAATAACGGAAATTGCTCCGTACAAAAGTGAAGTGCGGGTCGTTTACAATGTTACGTTCGGCATCCTCGTCCTGGTCGAAACCCAACAGGCGTCCGCCGTTTCCAAGACGCGAAAGTATTTCGCGGGAATGTCCTCCCCCGCCGAAGGTAACGTCTACATACGTCCCGTCCGGGGTAATATTCATGGCATCTACGCTTTCCTTCAGCAGTACCGGTACATGATATGTTGTTTCTTCTTCTTTCATTTTACCTCTTTGTTCGTTGTTCACCGTTCTTCTTTCATAATTTCCTCCAGGGCTGCACCAAATGCATCGGGGGCCATAAAGGGCATTTCCGTACGTTCCTTAGCCCATATTTCTATCTTGCTGTCTACACCGATAAAGCGCACGTCGCTTTGTATACCGGCTATTTGCAGATAGCGTTTGGGTATTAATATCCGCCCGTTTCCGTCTATCGTGATAATTTCTACATCACTGACGAATTGGCGGAAGATAAGTTGGTGGTTAGCGTTCCATTTATTTAGTCGTTGCCGGAGTTCATTCAGCTCTTCATTCCAGACTTCTTCCGGATAGAGTACCAAGCAGTCTTGAAATACGTCTTTGCGCATGATGAGCTTGTCTTCAGAACCGGCTTGTAGCTGCCGTCTGAATTGGGCGGGGATAAAAACTCTTCCTTTCGCGTCCGCCTTAGCTTCAATATTGCCTAAAAAACGTATCATTTCACCTTATTATAATAAGCGACCGTAAAAGTAGGTATTTCCCCACAATTCCCCACAATTTTCCACCAAAAACTTTCGGAGAAGTTTTCAACCGATTGTTAATTGCTTATTCGTCTGATAATGAATTATGTTCGGAGATGCTTTGCTGGTGGGGGATAGAGTCGGTTGTATCCTTCCCGGAGCCGTTTTGTGGCTTTGTGGGCTTCCGTCCGTATTTTAGTTGCAGGCTGACAAAATCGGTCTTTCTCACGTTGTTCAGGAAAGTCGGGGCGGCTTTGAAGCAAATGCGGGATACCCATACTTTATTGGCGGTACATTCTTCCGGTTTATCCACCGCTTCACTGGTGATGCTGGGATAAAAATTGCCCAATCCATCGATAGAAACGGTACGGCCTTCTTTCAAGTGGGCGGCAATAATGTCCGATAGTTGAGTAAGTGCAGAGAGTACGTCTCCGTTTTGAAGAGAACTTCTTTCTGCGAGCTGATTAGCAATCTGTACACTGTTTACAGGCTTTTTCTGTAAGGCTCGTGTTGTGGCATAATATCGTTCTTTGACGACACCTTTACTTTTGTCTACTTTCTTAGTGACTGCGTAGTTGATGGACATTAGTACTTCGTTTTTTTTATGTGTATACTTTCTCTGTCTTTCTCTTATTGTGTTAATCTATAACATCTATATCTAATGATTAAAAACATCCGGATGTTTATGAATAAAACATCCGGGTCTTTTATAGAATAACATCCGGATGTTCTATATTAATACATCCGGATGTTTTTAATCATAAATTTTAAGCAAAGATATGCTAAAGTGAGAATATTAGCAAGGAAATACGGGACGTTTCTTTGTTTTATGTTTCAAATGGTGCGAAAGAAAAGGAGCAGGAAAAGAGAATCTCTCTTCCTGCTCCTTGATACACAACTAAAAATCTGCACTAAAATGATTTATTGAAATCGACAATGTATGTGGCCTATTGTCTAAAGTCTTTCAGTTCTTCCTGTAGACGCTGGCGAGTGAAAAAGATGCGGCTTTTTACTGTTCCGAGCGGCAGGTCCAGTTTCTCGGCTATTTCTCGGTATTTGAATCCGGAAACATGCATGGAGAAAGGTACTTTATATTCTTTGGGTAATGAATTGACAATGCGGTGCATTTCTTTCAAGTCATAACGGCTTTCGGTGCTGTCGAATCCGGACTCTTGCGGAAGGCTCAGGTGATAGAGGTTATCGGTCTGATCTACAAAAGTCTGATCGCGTACCACTTTACGGTAGTTGTTAATGAAGATGTTGCGCATGATAGTGTACATCCATCCTTTAAAGTTAGTGTCGGGAGTATATTTATCTTCGTTATCTAACGCTTTAAGAGAGGTTTCCTGCAACAAATCGTTTGCTTCTTCACGGTCGGTTGTTAGTTTGTATGCAAAGCGAAGTAGTTCTTCCTGAACTCCAATTAAATCTTTTCTGAAGCTTAAACTTTTCATAACGTTGCTTTTTAAATTGTGAATATTCGTTGTTTTTCGATGATGCAAGTTTACGGCATTTTTTTAATTGTGATGGGGGAAATTTAGGCTTAAAACAGGGCGAAAACTGTCAAATGATAGTTTTTAGGTGTATTTTGATAGTTTTTGGGTGTTTTTGAGACAAGAGGTTTTCTATCTTTGCGTCGGTTTAAATATGAATGGGCATGAGGAGAAATACTATACATAGGATTTGGCTTGCATGGATGTTGCTGATGACATTCATGCCCTTGTCCGTCGTGAAGGTTTTTCATAATCATTGCGATGAAACATCGGCAACCTGCACAAATACGCAGCCCGGGAAAACACATCACGCATGTGACAGCTGTCCCATTTGCCAATTCATGCTTTCTCCATTCATCGAGACGTCTCCTGCTCTTTTGACTTATATACCTTTCTATATAAGATGGGAGACCGGAACTTTTCAGGATAAGAAGCTTGCTACTGCTTTTTATCCGCATTATCTTCGTGGACCTCCTTCCAATTTTCGTCATATCGTATAATTTTTCGGGCAGATATCTGTTGTTTGCCCGTTTATCAGTTTTATCTAACTAAAACGATTAAGTATGCGTATCGGATTTATTTCGGGTATGCTGGGTGGATTGTGTTTAACCTCTACCTTGCATGCCCAGGAGCCCGATTCACTGAAAGCTGTGTCCTTATCCGAAGTGGTGGTGACGGAGAGTTACCGACATCTGAAGAATAAGAATTCGACATGGCATATGGAGGTGGTAGGGAAGGAGTTTTTGCGTGAACACTTCACTGGCAACTTGATACAGACTCTTGGAACGATTCCGGGAATACATTCGATGGATGTCGGTTCGGGCTTTTCTAAGCCGATGATCCGGGGAATGGGATTCAACCGGATTTCGGTTGTAGAGAATGGAATCAAGCAAGAGGGACAACAGTGGGGAGCCGATCATGGGCTGGAACTGGATGCATTCAATGCAGGACAGGTGACTATCCGTAAAGGACCTGCTTCACTGCTCTATGGCAGTGATGCTATGGGAGGTGCTATTGAATTGGCTCCATTACCATTACCCACCAGTAACCAGTTGTTTGGTGAAGCGGACTTGCTGGGAAAATCTGTAAACGGAACGTTGGGAGGCTCGCTGATGCTTGGAATAAAGAAAGACGCCTGGTATACCTGGGCGAGATATTCGGAGCAGCATTTTGGCGATTATCGTATTCCGGCAGATACCATTGTGTATCTTACCCAACGGATGCCTGTCTATCACCGGAAACTGAAAAATACGGCAGGTTTTGAGCGAGATGTCAGTTGGACAGCCGGTTTCAGGTATGGACGATACAAGTCTTCCTATTCAGTAAGTAATGTTTTTCAGAAAACCGGTTTCTTTCCCGGAGCACACGGTATTCCTGATATATCGCGTTTGCAGGATGACGGGAGCAGTCGCAATATAGAACTACCTTACAGTCAGGTGAACCATCTGAAGGTATCTGCCCAGCAGAGCTTCTTGTGGGATCGATCGGCATTGATATGGGATATCGGCTATCAGAAGAATCATCGTGAGGAATGGAGCCGGTTTCATACTCATTATGATACTCAGCCCGTTCCGGAGAAGGATCCTGACAAAGAGTTGGCTTTTATATTGAATACTTATAGTTCGGCTGTTAAGTTGAAGTTGTTTGGAGCTGCTTCGTGGCAACATATAGCAGGTTGGGATATACAGTATCAGAGGAATACTATTTCCGGATATTCATTTCTTTTGCCTGCTTACCGGAGATTCACCACAGGGGCTTTCTGGATGACAACTTACCGTCCGGGTCCTGCTTTGTCAGTCAGTGGGGGCTTTCGCTATGATTACGGAAAGATAGATGCATCTGCTTATACTGATCCTTATCTTGCGGTTTATCTGCGGGAGCAGGGATATGATGATGATTTTATCCGGAAATATGAGTGGCGTAGCTATGCTGTCCATCGCCATTTTGGTGACTATTCCGGTTCGCTGGGAGTGGTGTGGACCCCTTCCGGAGGACACATGCTTCAAGTGAATATCGGGCATAGTTTCCGCTTGCCGGGGGCCAATGAACTGGCATCGAACGGTGTTCATCACGGCACTTTCCGTCATGAACAGGGAGATGCGGCTCTTTCGTCCGAGCGTGGTTGGCAACTGGATGTCTCGTATACCTATGAGAATGGTCCGTTATCGGTCAATTTTTCGCCATTTATCAGTTGGTTCAGCAATTACATCTTTCTTCGGCCTACCGGAGAATGGTCGGTGTTGCCCCATGCCGGACAGATTTACCGTTATACCGGTGCGGAAGCGTTGTTTGCGGGTGGTGAGGTGACAGTGGGAATTGACTTTTTACGTCATTTCAACTATCGTGTCAGTGGAGAATATGTCTATACTTATAATTGTGACGAACATATTCCTCTGAGTTTTTCCCCTCCGGCTTCCCTTCGCAATACGCTGACGTGGAGGTATAAAAACTTCAGTATTTATGGTGAGGTACAGCACATTGCCGCACAACACCGGGTAGCACGGAATGAGGACCCTACTCCCGGAGCGCAGTTACTGAATGCCGGGATATCCGCCAATCTCCGAATGGGAGGTGTATTAGCAGAAATTACTTTATCGGGTCGGAATTTATCCGATACCGGATATCTTAATCACCTTAGTTTTTACCGGAAAGTTGAAATCCCGGAACCGGGACGTAACTTTCAGATTTTAATTAAAGTACCATTTAAAAGTTTATTAAAATGAAAACCAGAATTTATTTATCAATAATCGGCCTGATGGCTTTTTCTTTCTTGTTTGTGTCCTGTTCAAAAGATGACGAAGGCGATACGGTAAAGCCCGTTATTAATCTGTTGGAACCTGAAGAAGGTGCAGTGTTGAAGATCGGAGATGCTAACGGAGTGCATTTTGAGATGGATATAGCTGATAACGAAGCAATTGCTTCCTATAAGATTAATATTCATAATAATTTTGACGGCCATTCGCATACCAGAGCTTCAGAAGGAGGAACAACCAAACCTTTTGCTTTTGAGAGAACATATACGGATAAGGCAGGCCAAAAACAGGCGCGTGTACATAACCATGACATTAAGATACCGGCAGATGCCACTCCGGGAAATTATCATCTGATGGTATACTGTTTGGACCGGTCTGGTAATGAAACTTACGTAGCACGTAATATCGTATTAAGTACGACAGGCGGTGTAGAGAGTGAGCATCACCATGATTAAGTGGAATACCTGAACCTGAATATGGACAGGGCCATACCGACGGATGGGAGGTTTAAACTCCCGTCTTCAGGCATGGCCTTCTTTTGTGTATTGTTCTTTATCGCTTGATTATTAGCACTCTTTCTTCTCTTTTTTCTTCTCCATTTTCTCATAAATCGCCTTCTTTTTCTTTTTTTGATAGGACAAAATCTGTATTTTCTACCGATTTATTGCGATTAATAAAAAAGAACAGTTAATTTTGCGCAATCATTTCATCTAAAAAGAATGGCTGACGACTCTTTATTTTTAATAGATATTGATAAGATACTTCAGACGAAAGCTCCGAAGCACTCCAAGTACATACCAAAGTTTGTCGTCTCCTATCTGAAGAGAATCGTTCATCAGGAGGAACTAAACGTTTTTCTGCGCGACTCAAAAGATAAAGTGGGAGTGGATTTTCTGGAGGCTTGTCTTGAGTTTCTGGATGCAAAGCTGGATGTGAAAGGACTGGAAAATATTCCGAAAGATGGTTTATATACGTTTGTGTCCAATCATCCGTTGGGAGGACAGGACGGAGTTTCTCTCGGGTATATTTTGGGACGCCGTTTTGACGGGAAGGTGAAGTATCTGGTAAATGATTTGTTGATGAATCTTCGCGGATTGGCACCCTTGTGTATTCCTATTAATAAAACGGGCAAGCAGGCCAAAGATTTTCCGAAGATGGTAGAAGCCGGATTCAAGTCGGATGACCAACTCATTATGTTTCCTGCGGGACTCTGTTCCCGGCGTCGGAATGGAGTGATCCGGGACCCTGACTGGAAGAAAACATTTATCGTAAAAAGTGTCCAGTTCCAGCGTGATGTGGTTCCTGTCCATTTTGAGGGTCGTAATTCTGATTTCTTTTATAATTTGGCTAATGTCTGCAAGACACTGGGGATCAAATTCAATATTGCTATGCTTTATTTGGCAGACGAGATGCTGAAAAATCGTCATAAAACATTTACTGTCACTTTCGGTAAACCCATTCTATGGCAGACTTTCGATAAATCGAAAACTCCGGCAGAGTGGGCACAGTATGTGAAAGATATCGTGTATAAACTGTAACAGATTAAGGAACAACTACTAACAAAGTATATGGAAGAAGTTATTGAACCGGTAAGCAAGGAGCTGATTAAAGCTGAGTTGACTGAAGACAAGCGGCTACGTATGACCAATAAGAGTAATAACCAGATATATATTATTACTTATCAGGATTCTCCCAATATTATGCGGGAGATCGGGCGTTTGCGTGAGATTGCTTTTCGGGCAGCAGGAGGCGGTACGGGATTATCGATGGATATCGATGAGTATGACACCATGGAGAATCCGTATAAACAATTGATTGTCTGGAATCCTGAAGCAGAAGAAATTCTGGGAGGTTATCGGTACATTCTGGGGACAGACGTACGTTTTGACGAGCATGGTGCGCCGGTTCTCGCTACTTCACACATGTTTAATTTCTCGGATAAATTTGTGAAGGAGTTCCTGCCTACGACTATTGAACTTGGACGTTCGTTCGTTACGTTGGAATATCAGTCAACCCGTGCCGGAAGCAAGGGATTATTTGCCTTGGATAATTTGTGGGACGGATTGGGAGCATTGACAGTAGTTATGCCGAATGTGAAATATTTCTTTGGTAAAGTAACCATGTATCCCAGTTATCACCGTCAGGGGAGAGACATGATTCTGTATTTCCTGAAGAAACATTTTGGGGATAAAGACGGACTCATTACCCCGATGAAACCGCTTGAGATGGAAACAGAAGAGGCGGAACTGGCGAGAATCTTCTGCAAAGATTCATTTAAAGATGATTATCGGATACTGAACGGTGAGATCCGTAAGCTTGGCTTTAATATCCCCCCTCTGGTAAATGCTTATATGAGTCTGAGCCCGACTATGCGTATGTTTGGCACGGCTATTAATTATGGATTTGGAGATGTGGAGGAAACCGGTATCCTGATTGCTGTAGACGAAATTCTTGAAGAAAAGCGCATGCGTCACATCGAATCGTTTGTTAAGAACGATCCGGAAGACTGCCAGATAACTTCCGGTGTAAATAAAGTTTTCACTCCGAAAGTGGTTACACCGCAGGAAGACTGTTCCCGTTAATTTTACGATAAAGATCCAGGGCAAAGACATCGGTCATGCCCGAAATATAATCAAGCACCGCCTGTACTCTTTCGTAGAGTGCAGGCGCTTTTATATTATATTGCCCTGATACGCGGTTAATAAGCAGCTGTGAATAGGCTTTCTCCGGCGAAGTGACAGCATCTATCATTAATTCAAGGAGCGTGTTGATGACCCGGAAACCTGCTAACTCAATGTCCAGTACGTCCCGTGAACGGTAAATCTTCTTAAACGATACTTCCGAGCAATGTTTGTATGCTTTTTCCGGACGCTCCGAGATGTGCTTGATAAGAGGTCCTTCAAATGTGCCGGAAAGGATTTCGGTTTCGTTATCTAAGAATGCCCGGGTACATTCCTTGATCAGCAGGCCAATGACAGAAGAACGGAGGTAGGCTATCTGTTCGTTTGTGTCGTTGACAATGTTGAACGTTTTACGAATACGTGATTGGCGTTCCTCTGTGAAATAAGCCAGAAGCAGCTCCTTAGTCTCTTCCGTAGTCAGGATTTTCAACTTGTGGGCATCCTCGATATCCATCATTTGGTAACAGATGTCATCGGCTGCTTCTACGAGGTAAACTAATGGATGGCGTACGTATTTTAATGGCTGGTCACTAATCTGGATAAGTCCCAGTTCCGTTGCGATGCGGCGGAATCCTTCTTCTTCGGTCGTGAAAAAACCGAACTTGGACTTGTTTCCTGCAAGGCTCGATGAAAAAGGATATTTGACAATAGAAGCCAGGGTAGAATAAGTTAGTACGAATCCCCCTTTCCGGCGTCCTTCAAACTGGTGTGTCAATAAGCGGAAAGCGTTGGCATTTCCTTCAAAATGTGTCAAATCATCCCATTCCATCGGTGAAAGCTGATCTTGCAGCCGTGTTCCTTTACCTTCCGAGAAGAAAGTGGAAATCGCTTTTTCGCCGGAGTGTCCAAAGGGAGGGTTACCCAAATCGTGTGCCAGGCAGGCGGCAGAAACAATAGAGCCTATCTCCGGCAGAAAAGAGTCTTGTAATTGGGGTTGCCGTGTGAGGATCGCTTTTGATACATCATTGCCCAAAGAGCGTCCCACGCAAGATACTTCAAGGCTATGCGTCAATCGGTTGTGAACAAATATACTGCCCGGGAGCGGAAAAACCTGTGTTTTGTTCTGTAACCTTCTGAAAGGGGCAGAGAAAACAAGGCGGTCGTAGTCCCGCTGAAATTCCGAACGGTTTTCCTGACGCTCCTCGTGAAACTCTTCCATGCCGAAACGTTTAGCTGAAATCAATCTTTTCCAGTCCATCATGATCTTTACAATTGGGTATTTGCACATTATTTAACTGCAAAAGTATGAATTTTAGGCTCAAATTGCGTATTTTCGCCCGTTAAATAGTAAACATACTGAATATGAACGTACAAGTAATCAATAAATCGAAGCATCCGCTTCCGGCATATGCAACCGAACTTTCTGCAGGAATGGACATCCGCGCTAATATTTCCGAACCGATTTCTTTAGATCCGATGCAACGGTGCCTGGTTCCTACAGGACTGTTTATCGCTCTTCCACAGGGATTTGAAGCGCAAATTCGTCCTCGGAGCGGACTGGCTTTGAAGAAAGGGATTACTGTCTTGAATTCTCCCGGAACAATTGATGCCGATTATCGTGGGGAGATTTGTATTATCCTGGTGAATCTTTCGGCTGAGACGTTTGTCATTGAAGATGGGGAACGTATTGCACAGATGGTGATTGCACGTCATGAGCAGGCGATGTGGCAAGAAGTAGAGATTTTGGACGAAACGGAACGGGGTGCAGGTGGCTTCGGGCATACCGGAAGAGGATAGAAGTTCGATTGAATCAATAATTGTAGTAAAATGAAGATAGATAAATTGCTTTTCGGAGTGCTGTTGCTTCTGTTTGCCTCCTGTGGTTCATCCCGTAAGGTGGAGAAACCGTCAGGGCAATCTGCCGTTCAGGAGATAAAACTCGCTCCGGAGCAGCAACGTAAATATGACTATTTCTTTCTTGAAGCATCACGTCTGAAAGTGAAAAAGGAGTATACGGCCGCCTTCGACCTGTTACAACATTGTTTGGCTATTAATCCAACCGGTTCGGCAGCTCTATACGAGATTTCCCAGTATTATCTTTTTCTTAAACAAGTGCCGCAGGGGCAGGAAGCATTGGAGAAAGCAGTTGCTTATGCTCCTGATAATTATTGGTATAGTCAGGCATTGGCCAGTCTGTACCAACAGCAGGATCAGAAAGAAAAAGCGATCGGAATACTCGAAAAGATGGCGACACGTTTTCCCGCT
This sequence comes from Bacteroides sp. FSHCM14E1, assembly GCF_019633785.1. NCBI lineage: Bacteria > Pseudomonadati > Bacteroidota > Bacteroidia > Bacteroidales > Bacteroidaceae > Bacteroides > Bacteroides sp. FSHCM14E1. The sequence continues at coordinate 421,465 of NZ_JADKYL010000003.1, read as the reverse complement.
AAACAAGATCCGTTGTTCAACCTGCTCGATTTATATAATCAGAAGGAAGACTATGGCAAAGTTATTTCTACCCTAAACCGTATAGAGGAAAAAATGGGGAAGAATGAGCAGATTACAATGGAGAAGTTTCGTATCTATCTGCAAATGAAGGATGACAAAAAGGCTTTTGAAGAAATAGAGAGTCTGGTCAATGAGTATCCGATGGACTACCGCTATCAGGTGATTCTGGGCGATGTCTATATGCAGAATGGCAAGAAGCAGGAAGCTTATGATACTTATAAGAAAGTACTTGCCGCAGAACCGGACAATCCGATGGCATTGTTTTCATTGGCTTCGTATTACGAGCAGACCGGACAGAAAGAACTGTTTGAACAACAGATGGATACTTTGCTACTGAACCGGAAAGTTCCTTCGGATACAAAGGTGAATGTGATGAGGCAGTTTATCGTCCAGAGCGAACAGGAGGGAAAAGACAGTACACAGGTTATCGGACTGTTTGACCGGATGATGCAAATGGATATGGACGACGCGCAAATTCCGATGCTTTATGCACAGTATCTACTATCCAAAGGGATGGAGGCACAGTCTATTCCGGTATTGGAACAAGTAGTACAGATAGATCCTACCAATAAAGCTGCACGCATGACTTTATTAGGTTCCGCCATCCGAAAGAATGATTATGAACAGGTGATTAAGATCTGTGAGCCGGGGATTGAAGCAACTCCGGATGCCTTGGAGTTTTATTTTTATCTGGCTATTGCATATAATCAGGCCGAACGTTGGGACGATGTACTGGAAGTCAGCCTGAAAGCACTGGAACATGTCACTCCGGAGAGTGACAAGCAAATGGTCTCCGATTTCTATACAATTACGGGTGATGTATATCATACCAAAAAGTTGATGAAGGAGGCGTATGCAGCGTATGATTCGGCTTTGGTATACAATCCGTCCAATATCGGTGCACTAAATAATTATGCTTATTATTTATCGGTAGAGCGCAGGGATCTCGATAAGGCGGAGGAGATGAGTTATAAAACCGTAAAAGCCGCACCGAGCAATGCGACCTATCTGGATACTTATGCCTGGATTCTTTTTGAGAAAGGAAACTATGCTGAGGCCCGTATCTATATTGACGATGCCATCAAGAATACCAAACCGGAAGAAGAGAGCAGCGTGGTGTTTGAACATTGCGGGGATATCTATTTTATGACCGGTGACGTAGAAGGTGCCTTGAAATATTGGAAGAAAGCACTCGAACTGGGTACTGAATCGAAAACACTTAAACAGAAAATAGAAAAGAAGAAATACATTGCGGAATGAGAGGATGTATGTTTAAGAAATCTGTTATCAGACAGTCATACCTGCTGCCTTTACTACTTTTGGTAATGCTGCTTGCGGGTTGTAAAACATCGAAGGTTGTCAAGACCGCACCGGTGGAACCGGCTTACCTTTCGTCTAAGCTGCAGCTGACAGTGCCTAACAAAAACGGCAGTATTACTGTAAGTGGCAGTATGAAAATGAAAAGTGGCGAACGGATTCAGCTGTCTGTCCTGATGCCGGTATTCCGTTCGGAAGTAATGCGCATGGAGGTCACTCCGGATGAAGTATTGCTGATAGACCGTATGAATAAACGTTATGTACGGGCAACCCGTGATGAACTGAAAGAGTTATTGCCTGAGAATGCCGATTTCGACCGGTTAGAGAAACTTTTGTTCAAGGCTTCCCTTCCGGGAGAGAAGAAAGAGCTTACAGGACGTGAATTGGGGATTCCTTCTTTGGAGAAAGCCAAAGTGAGACTGTCTGATTTTTCGACCGCCGAATTTGAATTAATCCCCACCGAGGTATCATCCAGATATACTCAGGTGGCATTGGAAGACTTGCTAAAAATGCTGATGAAACTATGAACCGCTTTCTTTTGATTCTGGTAAGCTGTCTTTGTTTGACAACTGTTGTTTCAGCTCAGTCCAATAAACTGATTAAGGAGCTGGAGAGTAAGCGTGGTGCCTTGCAACAACAGATTGCGGAGACTGAGTCATTGCTGAAGAATACGAAGAAAGATGTAGGCAGTCAGTTGAACGGGCTTGCCGCCCTTACCGGGCAGATAGAGGAGAGAAAGCGCTATATCATTGCCATGAACAATGACGTAGAGGCTGTCGGTAGAGAAATCTCCGGATTGGAGCGTCAGCTCAGAGGGCTTCAGCGTGACTTAAAAGATAAAAAGAAGAAATATGAGTCATCCGTACAGTACTTGTACAAGAATAAATCGGTTGAAGAGAAACTGATGTTTATTTTTTCTGCGAAAAGCCTTGGACAGACTTATCGGCGCCTCCGTTATGTGAGAGAATATGCCACTTATCAACGTCTGCAGGGAGAAGAGATCTTGAAGAAACAGGAACAGGTGAACCGTAAGAAGAAAGAACTTCAGCAGGTGAAAGCCGCTAAAGAAAACTTGTTGCGTGAACGGGAGGGCGAAAAGGCTAAACTGGAAGCACAGGAGAAAGAGAAACGTGAGATGGTGGCCAGCCTTCAGAAGAAACAGAAGGGGCTGCAAAACGAAATTAATAAAAAACGGCGTGAGGCTAACCAGCTGAATGCAAAAATCGACAAGCTGATTGCAGAAGAGATAGAGCGTGCCCGCAAGCGTGCCGAAGAAGAAGCTCGCCGGGAAGCAGCTGCCCGCCGGAAAGCGGCTGCCAAAGAGGACAAGACCTCCTCAACGGGAAGCGGCACTGTTCCGGCAAAGAAAAAGGCGGCGCCTCTGGAACGTTTCACTATGAGTAAGGCCGACCGGGAACTTTCGGGTAATTTCGTGAGCAACCGGGGCAAACTGCCGATGCCTATCACAGGTCCTTACATCATTACCAGCCATTACGGACAATATGCCGTGGAAGGATTGCGTAATGTGAAACTCGATAATAAAGGAATTGATATACAAGGCAAGCCGGGTGCACAGGCACGTGCTATCTTCGATGGTAAAGTAGCAGCCGTGTTCCAGTTGAACGGGCTTTTTAATGTACTGATACGTCACGGGGATTACATTTCGGTATATTGTAACCTCTCGTCTGCTTCTGTGAAATCCGGTGATACGGTAACCACCAAGCAGGCTATCGGTCCGATTTTCTCAGACGGCAGTGACAATGGGCGGACTGTCCTTCATTTCCAACTGCGCAGAGAGAGGGATAAGTTGAACCCCGAACCGTGGTTGAACCGGTGACGCTTTCATTGGGCAAATAGGCACATACATAACAACAAGTCGTTTTTTTTAATCTTAAATGAATACAACACATGCGGATCATCACTCTACTAATTACTTTATTTGCTTTTGGGATAACACCGTTGCAGGCATTCTCCTATTTCTCTTTTAAGAAGTATCAGGTAGAAGACGGATTATCACATAACACAGTCTGGTGTGCCATGCAAGACAGCTATGGCTTTATTTGGCTGGGCACGAGCGACGGTTTAAATTGTTATAACGGGCGGGGCAACAAGGTTTACAGGAATATCCTGAATGATAAGTTCTCGTTGGAGAATAACTTTGTGCAGGCGCTTTTTGAGGAAGAGAATCAGAATATATGGGTGGGAACCAACTGGGGACTTTATATTTATGACCGGGAACATGACCGTTTCAGCTATTTCGACAAGAAAACCCGCTATGGAGTCTTTATCAGCAGTGAGATTAAGAAAATCATAAAGACCGAGAGCGGATTGATCTGGATTGCCACTTTGGGGCAGGGATTGTTTGTCTATGATCCCAAGACCGATGTGCTGACACAAAACAGCCTTCAGACTTCTTTTGTATGGGATGTCTGTGAAAGTAACTCCCGCCACATTTATGCTTCTTCCTTACAGGAGGGCTTGCTTTGCTTCGATGAGAGCGGCAAATTTCTACAGTCTTATCCTCTTTTATCCGCGGGGAATAATCCCGATAATTACCGCATTAACTGTTTGCTCGATATTCGTAGCGATATTTGGTTCGGAGCCGGAAGCAATCTGCTGTATTGCCTGAACGAGCGCACCGGAAAGCTGGACAGTTATAATGCCTCCCATCTGAATTTCGGTGTTATCCGCTGCCTGCTGAGTTATTCGGAAACAGAACTTCTGGTAGGCACTGACAACGGGCTTTATCTTTTTGACTTGCGTGATAAAACTTTTTCGCGGATCGATAACCCGTCAGATCCCAGAAGCCTGAGTGACCAGTCGATCAATGCGATGATGCGTGATGCGGAAGGTGGAATCTGGGTACTGACCAATCTCGGAGGAGTGAATTATCTGGCTAAACCTACCAAAAGATTCGACTATTATCCTCCTGTCTACCGGGATGGGGGGGTAACTGCCGGGAAAGTGGTAGGTCCTTTCTGTGAGAATGCCGCAGGAAATATCTGGGTGGGTACCCGCGACGGTTTATGTTTCTTCGACGTGTCCACTCATCAGTTGACCGCTTATCCGATCGGTGGGAAAGCAGACAAGAAATATGACATACGCTCTTTGTTGCTGGATGGTGACCGTCTGTGGATAGGCACTTATGCCGAAGGGTTGAAGGTACTCGACCTCCGGACCGGGCATGTGAAGTCGTACAATCATCTGCAGGACACCCCGAACACGATTTGCAGTGACGATGTTCTGGCTGTCTACAAAGATCGCAGTGGAGATATTTTTGTCGGGACCAGTTGGGGGCTGTGCCGTTACAATCCTCAGGAAGATAACTTTTCAACCATCACTACGGTAGGATCGATGGTATCTGTGGTCGATATTCTGGAGGACATGTATGACAATTTGTGGATTGGCACATCCAACAGTGGGGTGTTCCGCTTTAACACACGGAACGGACACTGGAAACATTTCCAGCACGAAAGGAATGATTCGACTACCATTACCAACAACTCCGTGATTACACTGTTTGAGGACCTGAAAGGTACCATGTGGGTTGGTACGAACGGTGGAGGACTTTGTTCATTTGATCCGAAGACGGAGACATTCGTTGACTTTGATCCGGACAATACCATATTGCCCAATCGGGTCATCTACTCCATCGAGCAGGATAAGACGGGCGATTTCTGGATATCAAGCAATGCGGGACTGATAACGATTAACCCGATCACCAAGCAGCATTTCCGCCAGTTCACGGTCAATGACGGTCTGCAAGGTAACCAGTTCACTGCCCAGTCATCTTTGAAGACGGCAAGCGGCAAGCTCTATTTCGGCGGAATCAGTGGGTTCAATTCTTTTGTTCCCGACCAGTTCATGGATAACCAGTACATCCCTTCTGTATATATCACCGAAATACGTCTGCCCTATACGACAGATGAACGGGTGGTACAGGATATTCTTCATCTGGAAGAGCCTCTTTATCGTGCCAAGACCATTACGTTGCCTTACGAATATAATACTTTCTCGGTTAGCTTCGTTGCCTTGAGTTACGAAGATCCGTTGAAGAACCGTTATTCCTACCGCTTGAAAGGGGTGGACAAAGAGTGGGTGGTCAATTCAGAACTGAATACGGCTTCTTACACCAATTTGCCTCCTGGCAAATATGTGTTCGAAGTAAGAGGCTCGAATAATGACCATAAGTGGAATGACCAGACTACCTCTCTCCTGATTGTAATCACGCCTCCATGGTGGCTGACTACATGGGCATACTGCATCTATACGCTTCTTCTGATCGGACTTGCCTATTATGCAGGCTGGCGATGGAACCGGCATGTGAAGAAGAAGTATAAACACCGGATGGAAGAGTATCAGACTGCGAAGGAGAAGGAAGTCTACAAATCAAAAATTAGTTTCTTCATCAATCTGGTGCACGAAATCCGCACTCCGTTGAGTCTGATCCGTCTTCCTCTTGAAAGGTTGCTGGAAGATAAACGAGAAGGACGGGATGCCAAGTACCTGTCGGTGATCGACCGGAATGTTAATTACCTTTTGGGAGTCACCAATCAACTGCTTGATTTTCAGAAGATGGAGAACGGCGGAGTACAGTTGAATCTGAAGAAATGCGATATCAATCAGCTGGTAAGCGATGTTTATGGGCAGTTTACAAGCCCTGCCGAACTGAAAGGCATCTCGGTGATGCTTGATCTCCCGGAAGGTGAGATCTTTGCCTCGGTGGATCGCGAAAAGGTCTGTAAGATTATTGTCAACCTGATAGGTAATGCGGTGAAATATGCCCAGAGCCGTATCGACATTAAATTGGCATCTTCCGGTGAAGGTTTCCGGGTTTCGGTGAGCGATGACGGTCCGGGTATTCCGGATGGAGAGAAGCAGAAAGTGTTTGAGGCCTTCTATCAGGTGAAGGACGGTAAGTCGGGTGCGGTGGGTACAGGCATCGGACTGGCCTTCTCCAAGTCGTTGGCCGAAGCACATCATGGTACGTTAAGTCTTGAGGACAGCGTGTATGGCGGTTCTTCTTTCGTGCTCACTTTGCCTTGGGGTGAGGAGGTGGCTTCTGAAGAGCCCGAAGTGCTGATACCGGAAAGTCAGAATCCGGTTGCCGAAGAATCGGTTGCCGAGGCGCCGGGCAGTAAGTTTACCATCCTGCTGGTAGAAGATAACGTAGATCTGTTGAATCTGACGCGGGAGTCACTGAGCACCTGGTTTAAAGTCCTAAAAGCCCAGAACGGCCGGCAGGCGCTTGAAGTGCTTGCCAATGAAACGGTAGACGTGATTGTCAGCGACGTGATGATGCCTGAGATGAATGGTTTGGAGTTGACGGCTAAAGTCAAGACAGATATTGAATACTCCCATATTCCTGTCATCCTGCTGACGGCAAAAACTACGTTGGAAGCTAAGGTTGAAGGTTTTGAGTATGGAGCGGACGTGTATATCGAAAAGCCGTTCTCCATCCGCCAGTTGCACAAACAGATTGAAAACCTGCTGAAGTTGCGCCAGTCGTTCCATAAAATGATGACCGAATTGTCCGGCAACAGTGGAGCTTCGCCCGTCAGTCTCGTAGAATATTCCGTTTCGCAGAAAGATTGCGAACTGATGGCTAAAGTGCGGGCAGCTGTTGAGGTGCAGCTCTCTGATGAGCATTTCTCTGTCGACACATTGGCGGAGTCCCTCAATATGAGCCGTTCCAACTTCTATCGCAAGATAAAGGCACTGGCCGGCATGCCGCCCAATGACTATCTGAAGACGATCCGCCTGAACAAGGCTGCCGAATTATTAAAAAACGGGGTACGCATTACTGACGTGTGTGAGCAGATCGGTTTCAGTTCTTCGTCTTATTTTGCCAAATGCTTTAAGATTCAGTTTGGAGTGTTGCCCAAGGATTATCATTGATCATCTTCTGCGATGAATAATATTTTACCAAAACATTTGCTGAAAGATGGCTTGGTCCGGCTTTTCGGAGACCTCCCGGAGAAGGGGGGATTTACGTATACGCGCAGGCAAGTTTGCGCATATACGCAGATTTATTTCCGTCTATGCGTAAATCCGAACCCTTCAGAAAGGCGTTTTGTGGCGTTTTTTGGGGGAGAAAGAGTTATTAGGGCGGAGAGGGGGTAGCGGTACCCCCTGTTCCGCTGTTATAGATAGAAGTCGGGATGATTCTTAATTTTTATAAATTAAATATCGGCCGGAGAGGTGTCTTTCACTTCTCACTAATCCCTTCTTTGCGAGGTTTTCCCAGGAGAGGCATTCCATCGGCATCCCAGCTTATTTTTTGCAGGCGTGGACTGCGTGAGTCTGTTGCGCCCGGAGCGTCATTCGGGATTCTTCGGGCATGATAAAGCATATACCACTCCTTTCCGTCCGGCGAAGGTACGAAAGAAGGGCTGCCCGGTCCGAAGACACTGTCTTCGGGTTGTTGTTCAAAGACAGGCGTGTCCAGCTTCTTCCACGATGCTGCGTCTGTCAGGTCGCTGCCGGCATCGGCAGTCAGCAGTCCGATGCAGTAATAAGGGGTCCAACTTCCACTTGCACAGTAGTATATCAGCACTTTGTCCTTGTTTTTCGACTCAAAGAACTGTGGGGCTTCGTTGACGTGGATCGGATAGGCCGTTTTACTGCCGTCGGGCGAAATCCATTGACGTTCCCATTCATACTCCGGTTCCGAAATCATCACCCTGTCCGACGAGAGTGTCCATGGATTCTCCATCTTGGCTATGTAGATGCATTGGGTTTCGGCCTCGATCCGTTGTTTGGGCCATCCGCACCAGATGAGGTAGCGTTCACCCCGGTGCTCAAACGTACTGGCATGGATTGCCCAGTTATCGTCTTTGTCCGTTTTGATCCGCCCTTTCATCACGAACTCACCCTCCAGCGGGTTGGCTGAGACATTTTCGATCACATAGATGTGGTGATTGTCCATATTGCCGTCGTCCGCGGCGAAGTATACGTACCATTTTCCGTCAATCCGGTGTATTTCCGGTCCCCAAAGGTGATACGAGCTGGATACCTCCTTCGGTATCCACACCTCTTTCCGGGTTGCATGCTCCAGATCGGTGATATCATTCGTTTCCCAAAGGATGATTTTATTCTCGGCTCCTTGTGTATAGTAATACTTGCCTTCGTGAAAAACAGCCCATGGTTCTGCTCCCACGGGCAGTAGGGGGTTGGTATAGGTGGCTCCGGAAGGGACCTCCTTGGATACGGGAGCTTTTTTGTTTTGACAAGCCGGACAGCAGATGAGTGCCAGCAAGAGCAACGGGATATGTATGAGTTTCATAGGCTTGGGGTTTACAACAACGTTACAAATATAGATACCTTTTGAGGGGGCTGAAGGCGGAGAGGGGCAAGTTTAGGCTATTTTAACGTGAATCGGTCAACCATGCGGAGGGCACAGAGTCCCACAGGGAATCTATTTCTTAGTAAAACAAGAGATTAACACTTTGTGGAACTCTGTGGTGGGCCGATGGCGTTAGAGCTCGCTGATTTCCGAATACAGCTCAATCATGCAGGAGTTTTCCAGCAAGCTTTTGAACTTGTCTTTACGGTTGCCCGACCAGTCATTGTTCAGCAATCCGTTTTCGTCACGGGTATACTGCCAGGCATAGTCCGCATTGTCTATCATGGCTTTCACGTATGTATCATTTTTATCAACCTCGTAAAGAGCTTTCAAGCCACGGAAGAGGATGACGTTGAACCACGGACTTGACGGAAAGAACTTCATTTCTCCTTTTACCGTAGGCTGCGGTTTCAGGAAATGCCGGCAGGCACCTTTGGCCGTCTGCTGTGCGTCTTTCAGGTACTGTTCGTCGCCGGTAGCCTGATAGAGTAATACGCCTGCTTGGATCATCTGTCCGCTGTTGTACGTATATTTGGCATAACCGATTTTTCCTTGCAGATTTTTATTGTCCCAGTAGACAAAATCAGACGGGTCACGGAGGTTATCACGTGTCCACTGGTAAGTTGCCTTGGCTTGGTCGAGGTATTTTTTCTCTTTGGTCAGTTTGTAGAGCTTCATGCAGAGAACTGTTGCAGGAGCATTCGAACAAGTATTCTTTGATTCCTTTTTCTGTTCGCACCAGTAGATACCGCCTCCCAGATCGTCCGACCATCCAGAATAGATGTAATCGTGCAAGGCAATGGCCTTCTTCAGGTATTCCTTATTCTTTGTGGCTGCGTAATAGTCGCAGAAGTCAATCGCTACCCAATCATTGTCGTCGTAGTAACGGTCATTCTGGCCGGCAAAGGCGGGATAAGACTGATAACACTCCGGTTGGCGGGTAGTATCCCAGTACAAGTCGAGTCCGGGCTTGATTTGTTTGTCCATCAGTTTCTTGTACTTTTTGTCGCCGGATGTTTTATAGAGCGATACACAGCCTGACACCATTGCCGAATAAGGCCACAGGAAGGATACTTCTTGTTGGGTAACCTCTGAGCCGGTGTTGGCTGTATACGTAATTTGTTGATTCGGATTTCGTGGATAAGTTTCCATCAGCAATCCATACTTTTTTACCTCATAGAGAGACAGTACCCGTTGGAGGAGTGAATCGGCTCTTTGAAGGTAGACTTTACCTCCCAACTGTGCCGACAAACAGGCAGGAACCAGCAAGAAGGTGAGGGCAATGAATGATTTTCTCATACTTATATTCAAATAATGGCGATCGGTGGTCGGGCAGGTGGCACGGCGTTCATAGGCGTTAATCCGGTGAGCGGGCTGTGCGACTTGACAATAACTCAACTACTGATTCGCATAAACAGTAAAATTGTAGATTGCAGTCGAGAGCTTCCCGGGGTGCAAGGACCTTTTCACCACAGGTTACACAGGTTATTCATTAACCATTCGTGACTTAGAAGTCACTCTGTGTTACCCTGTATCCTCTGTGGTGAGTTTTGGTACATCCCCGGGCGCGAGGCTCCCTTCTTTACTTTATTTTCTCGAAGATAGCTTTGATCCGTTTCATATCCAGTTTGGGAGTACGGTCGTAATAGTAGATACCGTTCTTCTCCTGTTCCACGTCGGTCAGCTGTGTATAGCAGAATCCCGTCACGTGCGGTGAGTCGATAAAGGCATCGATCTGACCTTCCAGACGTTTGTAGAATGCTTCTGCATTTTCCGGCATGCCTCCGTATCCCCATGAATTTTTCCGGTCTTTCTCTGCCATCCAGGGGATATCTCCGAACTCGTCAACCATGTAAGGTTGTCCTTCGTAAACAGCCAGAAAGTCTTTGTCGCGTGCATTACGATAAGGCTCTTTGCCCTCTTCCATCTTTAACTGTTCCGTCAGTTTGACACGATCCTGTTCGTAGTTGTGTACACTCCAGATATCTGTTATCACGTGATTGTCACCACTGGCATCATTTACCGGACGGGTCGGGTCGATGGCTTTCGTGATGTTGTATACGTCGCGGATCAGGCGAACATAAGCATCCGGACCGCCACCCCAGGTTTCGTTAAAAGGAGTCCAGGTCACCAGCGAAGGGTGATTCCGGTCACGGACTACGACTTCACTCCATTCGCCCAGGAAGTTACGGGCAGCCAGCTCCTTGTTTACATCCAGCATCCAGCTTGCCGATTCTCCCCAAGTGATGTAGCCTAACTTGTCGGCCCAGTAATAATATCTCTCTTCGAAGACTTTCTGGTGGAGGCGTGCCCCGTTGAAACCGGCTTCTTTACCCAGTACGATATCGTTCTTCAAAGCTTCGTCACTCGGAGCTGTCCAGATACCTTCCGGATAGAATCCCTGATCGAGTACCAGACGCTGGAAATAAGGCTGGTTATTCAGGTAGAAACGTCCGTTGGCTGTGTGTACTTTACGCATACCGGCGTACGATTTTACTTCATCCACTACGTTGCCTTTGGCATCCTTTACCTGATAAACGAGGTCGTACAGGAACGGAGATTCCGGCGACCACAGTTTCATATTCTTAACCGGCAGAACCACTACTGAACTATTGGCACAGTTTACGCTCTTTTTGCCCACGGTTTTGTTTCCGTCTTTTAGAGTGACTTCCAATGTGTTGGCTGATTCATTGTAAAACTCCGGTTCGATGACCAACTGCTTTTGGTCGATGTCCGGACGGACGAATACCGATTTCAGTCCATTGGCTGAAACGGCCTCCATCCATACGGTTTGCCAGATACCGGTAGTACGGGTATATGAGCAACCTCCCGAATAGTAGTTACCACATTGTTTTCCTCCGGTCTGGAGTCCGGAGCGGAGGTCGTCCTGTACAAATACTACCAGGTTATGAGTCTTTCCGGGTGTAACATAACGGGTCAGGTCTACAGCGAACGAAGATGAACCGCCGAAGTGACGCTGTACGAACTTACCGTCGATAAAAATCTCCGCGCAATAATCTACGGCACCGAAGTTCAGGAAGATTTTCTTTCCATTCCAGTCCGATGGAATGGTGATGTTGCGCTGATACCACATCTGTTCGATGAAATCGGTATAGCCCACTCCCGAGAGTTTGCTTTCCGGACAGAAAGGTACCGTAATGCTTTTATCAAATTTCTCTGCCGATTGCAAGCGGCGGTCTTTTCCCGACTTTCCAAAATCAAAATCAAATGTCCAGGTACCGTTCAGGTTGATCCACTGTTCTCTTTCGAACTGTGGACGGGGATACTCCGCTCGCGGAGTATCTGCGCTGAAACAAGACCAACTGTTCAGCATGAATAGCATTGCTGCTGCTAAAAGTTTTTTCATTGTAATTGTGTGTTTGAAGCCTCTTTCCCTCCCTATCCCTTCCCACAGGGAGAAGAGGAAAGAAGGCTTATGTGTGAATATTAAGTTGTTTTTGTTATCACTGTTTGTTGCGGAAATCAATGGGAAGCTCCTACTACCGGAAATTCCGTTATTCTTAAGGTAGTGCATCCGTAAGGAATCAATGTGATCTCTGTTTCCGGTCCCTCACCTCCACTACAGAAAGAATAGGGTTGAGGCCCTGCCATCTCGTTGTAAAGTTTCCATGACGGTATCAGCCTTGCCTTCATCCGTATCTCTATCGGAGCATTTTCTTTATTCCAGGGGAATATGTAAGATTGCTTTTCCGGATGAATCGTTACCCGGGCATGTTCATTCGCTTTGCTGCGGTTGAAGTCTACCAGACCGTAATTCCATGGTTCTGTTGGAGTCACTGCATAATAATACGGGCCGTACCAAGGTTCCTCAAACTTTTTCTTTTCCCATTTCTCTTCCATCTTCAGGGCAAATACCAATGGGCCACGTTCAATGGCTACCGAATTTTCATACCAGGTATCGGCAGTGACTTCCATCGGCAGATGTAGTTCCACGCGGTCTCCTTTTTTCCAGATACGGTCTACAACAGCCATCCGTCCACCTTCCACATGCTGAAGAAGCTGGCCGTTGACTGATATACCGGCTTGTTTGCACCATTTGGGGATGCGTAACTGAAGGGCAAAGTTGACTTCTTTCCGTTTCTTGTCCATAGATTGGAGTGTGAAACTGATTTTATCATCCATCGGATAGTAAGTGTCTTCACGGAAAGTCACCATGCAGCCTTCTGCTACCTTGGCCGTCACCTCCGATGGGGCATATGCTGTAACAGCCAGTCCGCCATCCGGTGTGGCATACCAAAGGCTCTGCGTGAATTTGGGCCATCCTTGGTGCATGTTCGATGCGCAACAAGGATATCCTGTCAATAGTCCGAAACAGTTGTCCGTTCCTCCATGATCCTGATCGAAGTTGCGGCGGTGGCGTGTCACCATTACCTGATTAGCTTGCTGGAAATATTGTTTCGTCATGAAATCGTCAGAAATCTGGGTGGGCAGTGCATTGAATGCAATCCTTTCCAGATGGTCGGCGAAGTCGATATCTCCCGTGATCTCTACCATTTTCTCCAGCGAATACATCAGTTCCACTGCCGAACAAAGTTCGGAACCCTGAGTTGGATTATTGCCATGCAAAGCTTCGTCACCGCCATACATTCCCTGGGGCTGACCGTGAAACTGGCGAATATCACTGAAAGCACGTTTCACTGCATCGAGATATGCCTTGTCCGGTTCTTGTTGATAATAGATGACAGGTTCTTTGATGCCTTGCGCCAGGTTGACGCAATGAATTGTGTTGATGCGTCTCAGGTCACCCCGGTTCACCATGTCTACAAAACTAAAACTCTGTTTATGGATCAGTTTGCCAAGATCAAGGAGGAACGAATCTCCGGTGATATTATAAAGCCAATACACAGCCTGAAGATTATCACAAGCACGGAATTCTGCCCAAAAGGTCCAGTTGCCCAGTGGTTTTTCCGGTAAAGTTTTCAGTTGGTAGCGGAAATAGTTGGTCATGAACCTGATAACCCGCTGGTCATTGGTGGCGGAATAATATTGTTGAAGTATCTTTAACATTACCATGCGTGGCCACCAGTCGTGTGAGTTGTCCCGTTGTATGCCGGCTTCTCCCGGATAGTCTTTGGCCGGGCCAAAGAATCCGTCTTCCCGCTGGCTATTTAAAGCCCATTCTATCCAGGGTTGTACTTTGGCCTTCAGCTGTGTGTCGTCCAGAAGGTATGCCAGTGGGAGTAATCCGTCAATCCAATACGGTCCTCTTTCCCATTGGTCACCGTCGCCGCCGAGCCAACCGTTGCGCTCGCCCATCACTAACGGATACAGTTTGTCCATTTGTCCGGTAGCCCCGTTTTTCTGCCTGACCAGCATTTCCTGCAGCCATCCTTTAGCTTTGATACTGCCCAATGGCAGTTCCATAAAAGGCTTGCGCACCAACGGATAGCGGTTGTTGGTATAATTTTCGGGGGTATCGGCCCGGAGCCCGCTTCCTAAAGAAGAGAAGCAGAGACTCAGTCCGATAAGCAGATATGTAAACGTATTCTTTTTCTTCATGAGTGTTTTTCTATTAATGTTTGGGTACAGAAAGTTTTATTCTCTGGTGTTCGGGAAAGCGGAAACACGCAGCCTGGCTGCTCCCATCGGTATCAGTGTAATTTCCTCTTTTTCTCCTTTCGGTGCATCCATTTCAGGGAGTTCGCTGCACAAATCGTATTGGTCGATGATCCATGAAGGAACTTTCCGTCCGATGGCTTTTACTTCAATCGGTGTACTTGCTACGGTGAACGGGAAGTTATCTGCCGGCCATTCTTTGCGTACTACTTTAAAGTCTTTCAAAGGTTTGTCCTTGCCGAGTACCAATGCGTAGTTCCAAGGAGTTTTTGCATAGATCTCGTATGTCGGCCATTGGCTGGCGTCGGCGCCTTCCTGCCATTTGGAGTCACCGATAGCCGTAGCGCGGCTGTCCTTTTTCACATAATCTTCGTCAATTTTCAGTGACATTGTCAACGGACCGTAGTCTACGCTTACACTGTTTTTGTTCACTTGCCATGTACGCATCGAAAGTTGCATCGGCAGCTGAATTTCCACTTGGTCATTGTCTTTCCATTCGCGATGGATGCAGGCATATTGTCCGGCTTCGGGGTTGGCCGCTACCTTTTTGCCGTTAACAAAGATAGTCGCACCCTCTGTCCATGAAGGAATTCTCAGGTAGAAGGGGAAACTTACTGCTTTCGGAGTATTCACCGTAAACCGGATCGTTTCCTCAAAAGGATAGTTAGTCTGTTCGTGAAGAGTTATTTCGTTTCCGTCACCCACTTTCACTGTTGCTTTGCAGGCAGCATACATAGCGGCTGCTATACCGTTATCCGGACTGGCCAGAATCAGATGTTCGGCATAGTAAGGCCATCCCTGTGCATGATTGTGCTGGCAGCAACGGCTACTGAAGGGATTCATTGCCAGGAAAGGTCCCCGGTTATCGATGCCCGGATGATGGTTCTTTGAGTCACTGACAGTTTGATTGGGACAAGTGATATAACGCAAACCCTTGAAGTCCGGCATTACGGCAGCCGGATAACTGTTGAATGCCACCTCTTCGCAGTGTTCTGCCCAAAAAGGATCGCCGGTCATACACAGCATCAACTCGTCCGAGGCCATCTGTTCCACCAATCCGCAGGTTTCTACTCCCTGGCGCGGGTCAATTGATCCCATACGTGCATTTTCATCGGCACCGAACATACCGCCCGGCACTTGTCCGAAAGTACGGCGGATCAGGTTGTGCACATTATAAGATGCTTTCAGCAGGGTCGAGTCTCCCGTCATCATATAATAGGTAGCCGGTTCGCGGAAACACTGCGCGATGTTCACGTTGTGCCAGTTTGGCAATGCCGACGGACGGGTCCAGTCTGCTGTGTTACGGTGTATTTTCTCAGCCAGTTCCAGTAAGAACTGATCTCCTGTACGGTTATAGAGCCAATATACGCTTAACAGGTTGTCCCCGCCACGGCTGTTCTCCCAATAATCTTCCAGAAACTGTTCATCCGGTACACTCAGTTGCCATTTGAAGTAATTGGTCATCAGGTCAATAACCCGTTGATCATTTGAATATTCGTAATAGGATTGAAGACACCAGAGCATGATCATCTGTGCCCACAACTCTCTTTTTCCGTTTCGTTCGTTGATAGGACCGAAATATCCGTCAGGCTGTTGGCTGGCAAATGCACCTTCAAGCCATATCTTGGCCTCGTCGATCATTTTCTGATCCTTTAATATATAGGCCAGGTTTCCATATCCTTTCAGCCAGTAGGGAACCTCTTCCCATCCATGGTCTCCTCCTTGGGTCAGCCAGGCATTGTTCTCCTTACCCAGCCATGCGCTGATTTCATTCAGATGCCCCGTCAGTCCATCTTTCTGTAGTTCCAGATATTTCTTTAACCATCCTTCGGGTTGGATACTTCCTACAGGTAGTTTAATGAAGTTCATCGGTTTCAGTGGCAGGCGGTTTCCTACATAATTTACGTTGGTTTGTGCACAGTCGGGCCGATTCACTATAGCTACTGCCGACGATGATTGATCGGAAGTGCACGATGCTGCCAGTAATCCGGCGGTAATCAGGATTCCTGCCAGGCCTCCTTTCAGATTTTTCATCTTTTTCATGTTTGGGTGTTTTTACTTATGGTTATTATTTAGGGGTTATTTCGATACAAATCAGTAGCTTCGTCTGATATCATGCTACAAAGTTTGTGAATTCTGCATGAAATGTGTGAAACAAACTATTCAATAAATAGCAATTACTGACCAATAAGATGTGAAATACAGGTTCAGTGAACAATAGGAGCATAAAAAGAACAGTTTCTTTTGTTTATTGAGCAGTATTTATCCCTTTATTCAACGAAAATGTTTTTTCTTTGTAGCATCTTAATAACGAAAAGCTATGAAAACAAAGATCTACCTGCTATTTATTACTACCTTATTCTTCTGCGCCGGTTGTGGAAACAAGAACGGCGGGCAGAAACAGAGGTCGGTAAGTGCAGCAAAGGATACATATGTAAATCCTTTGTTTCCGGAAGGAGCCGATCCGAGTGCTCTGTTCCATAATGGCAAGTATTATTATACACATGGGACAGAAGATAAAATCCTGCTTTGGGAAACGTCTGACATTACCGATATGGCTCACTCTGTTTGTAAAATGGTGTGGCGTCCGGAAGATCCGTCCAATTGTTGTCACCTCTGGGCACCGGAGATTCATTATATAAATGATAAATGGTATATTTATTATGCTGCCGATGATGGCAATACGGACAACCATCAGTTGTACGTACTTGAAAACTCTTCTCCCGATCCCATGCAGGGTAAATTTGAAATGAAGGGGAGCATTATGACCAATCCCGAATGGAATTGGGGTATACAAGCCACTACTTTCGAACATAAGGGAGTTCGTTATTTAGCTTGGTCCGGTTGGCCCAAGAGAAGAACCAATGCTGAAACTCAATGTATCTATATTGCCCGGATGAAAAACCCGTGGACACTTGACTCTCCTCGTGTCTTGATATCCAGACCCGAATATGAGTGGGAACGCCAGTGGGTAAATCCGGATGGTAGCCGTACGGCTTATCCTATTTATGTGAATGAAGGACCTCAGTTCTTCCATTCGAAGGATAATAAGACATTGATTCTCTATTATGCCGCCAGTGGTTCATGGTCACCTTATTATTGCATCGGAATGCTGACTGCCGATGCCGAAAGTGATCTGCTCGATCCGGCCTCTTGGACAAAAAGTCCGGTTCCGGTATTTCAGCAATCGTTGGAAAACGAAGTATACGGTCCGGGTGGTCTCTCGTTTGTTCCGTCGCCCGATGGCACGGAGTGGTATATGATTTACCATGCCCGTCAGGTAACCAACGGAGATACCGGTAGTCCTGAGACCCGCAATCCGCGGATACAGAAAATAGGATGGGATGCTAACGGAATGCCCGATTTAGGGATTCCGGTTCGTGCAGGAGTCGCCTTGCCGAAGCCTTCGGGTATTCCCTTGAAATAAAATAGTTATTTAGAACGTTTTTCCTTAGTTTGACAGGTAGCCGACTACCTGCCCCGGGGAACGTATTGCGTAATCAATAGGTTAAACATAATTTTAAGACAATGAAAAAGAGCATTTTAATTGCAGTTCTGACAGCGTCGATGGCTACTTCCGCTTTTGCACAATGGAAACCGGCAGGAGACAAAATCAAGACAAAGTGGGCTGAACAGGTAAACCCTGAGAATGTACTGCCCGAGTATCCGCGTCCGGTAATGGAACGGGGAGAGTGGAAAAACCTCAATGGTTTGTGGAATTATGCCATCACAGAAAAGGGAGCCGTTCCTTCGGCTTATGAAGGACAGATCCTGGTTCCTTTTGCCGTAGAGTCCAGCCTTTCAGGTGTTGGTAAGAAAGTAAGTCCCGATGAGGAACTCTGGTATCAGCGTAACTTCACTGTACCTGCCACTTGGAAAGGTAAAAAGGTGATGTTGAATTTCGGTGCTGTAGACTGGAAAGCCGATATTTGGGTGAATGATATTAAAGTAGGGCAGCATACCGGCGGATTTACTCCTTTCTCGCTTGACATTACAGCTGCTTTGGCTGCTAAGGGAGACAATAAGCTCGTAGTGAAAGTATGGGATCCGACAGACCGCGGACCTCAGCCTCGCGGCAAACAGGTGAACCGTCCCGAAGGTATCTGGTATACGGCCGTGACAGGTATCTGGCAGACTGTTTGGATGGAACCTGTGGCCGAACGTCATATAACGAATGTTCGTACTTCTTCGGATATCGACCGAAAGAAACTGACCGTAGATGTTGCTACCAGCACCGGTTGTCCTTCCGAAGTTATTGAAGTGAAAGTGTTCGATGGCAAACAATTGGTTGCTACCGGAAAAGGACTGAATGGCCAGACCATCGACATTCAGATGCCTGCCGATGCAAAATTGTGGAGTCCTGCCTCTCCGGCTCTCTATTCCATGCAGATAGCTCTGTTGAATAATGGTAAAGTGACTGATAAAGTAGACAGTTACACAGCTATGCGTAAATATTCTACCCGCCGTGATAAGAACGGGATTGTACGCCTGCAACTGAATAATGAAGATGTGTTCCAGTTCGGTCCGCTCGATCAAGGATGGTGGCCCGACGGATTGTATACAGCTCCGACAGACGAGGCATTGGTGTATGACATCCAGAAAACCAAAGATTTCGGATTCAATATGATCCGTAAGCATGTGAAGGTAGAGCCGGCACGTTGGTATACACACTGCGATAAACTGGGTATCATTGTATGGCAGGATATGCCGAACGGCGACCGTGAACCGGAGTGGCAGATGTATAATTACTTCACGGGTAACGAGCTGAACCGTAGTGAAGAGTCGGAACATATTTATCGTAAAGAGTGGAAAGAGATCATGGATTATCTGTACAACTATCCTTGCATCGGTGTATGGGTTCCGTTCAACGAGCGTTGGGGACAGTTCAAGACCGAAGATATTGCGGCATGGACAAAGAAGTATGATCCTTCACGCTTGGTGAACCCGGCAAGTGGCGGCAATCACTTCCCTTGCGGTGATATTCTTGACCTGCATCATTACCCCAATCCGTCACTCGACTTCTACGATGCCGGACGTGCTACCGTGTTGGGTGAATATGGCGGCATCGGCCTGGCATTAAACGAACACCTTTGGGAACCGAATCACAACTGGGGATACGTAAAGTTCAATTCTCCGGAGGAAGTAACGAAACAATATGTTGAGTACGGTAATGAATTGTACCGGTTGATTCAGCGAGGTTTCTCGGCTGCTGTCTACACACAGACCACTGATGTGGAAATGGAAGTGAACGGACTGATGACATATGACCGTAAGGTGATTAAGGTGAATGAAGCCCAGGTGAAGGCTATCAATACCAAGATATGCAATTCTTTAAATAAGTGATTAGAGTAGGGTGTCGATAGGTACACAAGTTTTTGATTAAGGTATAGATTGTTGAAGGATACGATTTTGAGTGAAACATACAAATAAATAAAATAATGAAAAAACTATTTGCAATGGCTTTAGCAGTCGGTATGCTATGTAATGCACAGGCAGCTGATTTGTACAAAGCGAGTAAAAATGTAGCTTTGCGTGCTCCGGCAGTGCCTCTCATCACTTCCGACCCTTATCTGTCCATCTGGTCGCCCACAGATGCACTGAATGAAAGCAGCACGATGCATTGGACCGGAACGGAACATCCTTTGTTGGGTGCCATACGTGTGGATGGGAAAACCTATCGTTTTATGGGCAAAGATAAGTTGAACCTTGAGACTCTTGTTCCGATGACGGATACCGATACCTGGCAGGGAAGTTATACTTTTGACCAGCCGGCTGCGGGATGGAATACCCTTTCGTTCAATGCTGCCGGATGGAAAGAGGGTCAAGGTGCTTTCGGTACTCCCGATATGCCTCGTGTCCAGACTCGCTGGACGACTCCGGATATCTGGGTTCGTCGTGAATTTCAGATCAATGACGACCTGAACGGAGAAACCATCTATCTGAAATATTCGCACGACGATGTATTCGAACTCTACCTGAATGGTGAGAAGCTGGTTGCTACGGACTATTCATGGAACAACGACGTATTACTCGAACTATCGGACGCAGCCAAGAAGAAGCTGCAAAAAGGAAAAAACGTACTTGCCGCACACTGTCACAACACAACAGGAGGTGCTTATGTAGATTTCGGCCTTTATCGCCTGAACAAACAGACGACGGGTTTTGAGACGGCAGCCGTCCAGAAATCGGTAAGCGTACTCCCCACACAAACTTACTACACGTTTACTTGCGGTCCGGTGGAACTGGACCTGGTGTTTACCGCACCTTTGATGATGGACGACCTCGATTTGTTGTCTACTCCCGTTAATTATATTTCTTACCGCGTTCGTTCGCTGGATAAAAAACAGCACGATGTGCAGATGTATGTAGAGACCACTCCACAGCTTGCCATCAATGAACTGACGCAACCTACCCGTTCGAAAGTGATCCGTCGTAACGGTATCAATTATGTGCAGGCGGGAACCATCGATCAGCCTATCCTCGGACGAAAAGGAGATGGAATCTGCATTGACTGGGGATATGCTTATCTGGCCGGAAATATAGGTGCCAATACGGCTGTAAGCCTGGGTAACTATTATGGCATGAAGAACGAATTTGCGACTAAGGGTACTTTATTGCCCACGCAAGCCGAATGCGTGACCCGTCGTGCCGACCAGATGCCGGCTATGGCCTATACCGATAACCTGGGCAAAGTAGGTGCCGATGGCAAATCCGGCTTCCTGATGTTGGGATATGATGATATCTCAGCTATTGAATACTTCTACCAGCCTCGTATGGCTTACTGGAAACATGACGGTAAAGTGACTATCTTTGATGCCTTCGAACGTGCCAAGGCCAATTATGCATCTGTTATGGAACGCTGTCGCGCTTACGACCAAATGATTCTGAACGATGCAGAAAAAGCAGGTGGCAAAGAATACTCTGAACTGTGTGCGCTCGCTTACCGCCAAGTGATTGCCGCCCATAAGCTGTTCAAGGATGCGGATGGTAACTTGCTCTTCTTCTCTAAAGAGAACAATAGTAACGGTTGTAT
Organism: Bacteroides sp. FSHCM14E1; assembly: GCF_019633785.1. NCBI lineage: Bacteria > Pseudomonadati > Bacteroidota > Bacteroidia > Bacteroidales > Bacteroidaceae > Bacteroides > Bacteroides sp. FSHCM14E1. The sequence goes on along the minus strand of NZ_JADKYL010000003.1, from coordinate 400,133 downwards.
CAATACCGTCGACCTTACCTATCCGTCTGCCCCTCTCTTCCTGGCTTATAACCCCGAATTGCAGAAAGGTATGATGACCAGTATTTTTGAATACAGTGCCAGCGGACGTTGGAACAAACCTTTCCCGGCTCATGACATAGGTACATATCCTATTGCGAACGGACAGGTTTACGGAGGAGATATGCCGATTGAAGAGGGTGGAAATATGGTGGTCCTGACTGCTGCTATTGCCAAAGTAGAAGGAAATGCCGATTACGCCAAGAAGTATTGGGATTTACTGACTATCTGGACGGATTATTTGGTAGAATACGGACAAGATCCCGAAAATCAACTTTGTACCGATGACTTTGCCGGGCACTGGGCACACAATGCCAATCTTTCGGTAAAAGCCATCATGGGAGTAGCCGGTTATAGCGAAATGGCCCGTATGCTCGGTATGGATGATGTAGCCGACCGGTATGCCGCTAAAGCCAAAGCCATGGCCACCAAATGGGAACAAATGGCACGCGAAGGCGATCATTACCGTCTGGCTTTCGACCGTGAGAATACCTGGAGTCAGAAATACAATATGATTTGGGACAAAATGTGGAATCTGCACCTCTTCCCCAACAATGTGATGGAGAAAGAAGTCGCTTACTATCTGACCAAACAAAATCTTTATGGTCTCCCGTTGGATTCCCGCAAAGAATATACTAAGTCCGACTGGATTATGTGGAGTGCTGCCATGTCTTCGGACAAAGCGACTTTTGAGAAATTCATTTCTCCCATATATAAGTATGCCAACGAAACCGTATCACGCGTTCCGCTGAGCGACTGGCATTATACCGATAGTGGTAAATTTGTCGGTTTCAAGGCACGCTCTGTAATCGGTGGCTATTGGATGAAGGTATTGATGGATAAAATGCAGAAATAATAAGAACCGGTATATAATAGAGTTTACTGTTAAGGGTTGTATCCAAAGCTTGTTCGGCTTGGACACAACCCTTTCTTAATTTCCCTATAGAAGATACTCCATTGGAGCTCCTAACTAATTAACTAATAAGGATGTTTGGGTGTGAATCAATGCTGGCCGTAGGCCCAGTCTGCTTAACTCACCGAGGTTGGCCAACTTGGATAGGAAGGATGCACTGAAATTCAGGGATATGTCAAGGCAAATCAAACTCTGAGGGGAGTTATGTGAAAAAAGAGTGGCTGACAGTACATAACCATTAGCCACTCTTCTTATTTCTTTGTTTATGCAAGTTAGTAGTTGAATTTCAAATCTTCCACTACTGATTTGCATTATTTATAAACTTCCAGTTCGTAGATACGTGTATCTCTGCCTCCGGTGCTCTGTGTAGGACGGGTCACAAGCAGACGGATGTAACGTACTTTTCCGTCATAGTTCAGCGGACGTGAAATGACATTTGCATGGTTACCGTCGATAGCATCCAGAGTAGTCCATTCGTCACTCTGATTCATTTTCCCTTGCAGGAAGCAACCATTGGTGATGTATGAGTGACTTTCCTGTCCGGCGTTCACCATCTTCCAACCGCTGATGTTTTGTGCTTTACCCAGATCGAAGTCTACATAGTTCGGCGTTTGTGAAACGTCACACCATTTTGTATCCGTTTTACCATCCAGCAGGAAGTCCGGTTTTTCTTCGTCGTTGGTGTATCCTGAACAAGCAATGATTTTAGCTCCTTTCAGGATATTTTCGCGTACTACTTCCTTACCTTCTCCGGCAGTGGCTGCATTGCCTACGTTATTGGTGCGGAAAAGAGTGCCGGCAACGGTTGTAGCCGGTTCATTTTCGGTAACCAGGGTAGCAGCAAACAAAACCACTTTCTCATTTCGGGGCAAGATTACACTGGTAGCTCCTTTCGGAATATCCATACCAAACTTGAACATATAAGTGAATTCATAAGGCTGATCACCGTTGGATGCATGGCGGTGTGTACCGACATAGGCAATCTCGGCGTCTTTGAGATATCCTTCGGTGTGTCCTTTATGTCCCCATTGGCCGATGAAGCCGGTATAAGAAGGCACAACGAATGAAGCGGTCTGCTTGCCAATGCGGAAGTCGGCCTGATTGTCTCCTTCGGTAGAGGCGGCGAGGATATAGAGACGGTTGTATTTGTTTCCCGCAGGCAGTTGCAAGGTGTCACCCTCACAAGTCATTCCGTTCGCAATCTCTTTTTCTCCCAAGCGGAAAGTGATCTGACCGGCTATCAGTGAATCCGGCAGGAGCTCGGCAGCAAAAGAATAACCCGATTCGAAGTCGCCTTCTCCGCGGAATTCATTATAAGAAGCACATTTGCGGTCGTAGTCAAGCGGTAAAGCGGCATATTCGATCGGAGATGCCTCACGTCCCGATGGTTTGAGGCGAACCTTGTAAGTTCTTACAGAATAAGGAGTAATGTTTACCTGCAATTTGTTTCCTTCGAAAGTTGCATCGCCGATTGCCTTTTCCGTACCGTTGGCTTCGCTGGCACTGATGATCTCACCGGCAAAAGTCAGTGTGGCACTCTGTGCTTTCCGACCCTCGGTTTCGTATACGCGCACTACATACTCATCGGTTTCTTCCGCTTTTTTCAGTGCTTTGATCAGTACGTTGCGGTTGTCCGAAGAAGCAAACGAGAACGATTTTCCGGCATTTCCTTTGTGCTTTTCAGTACGGAAGGCTTTCAACTGTTGATTCAGTATCTCAGCTTTCTCCACAGTACCGGGCTTGTCCAGCTTTCCCTGATGTGGTACGAGGCTATAAGTGAACACATGATGTCCGAAATCCTGGTGATCCTGATATGCATAACCGTTGCGTGTTTCCGGTGTGTGAAGCAGTGTGAGGCGAAGTGTATGGTTATCCGGTTTGTCCCATCCATATTTGCTGTCGTTCATCACCGATACACCGTAACTTCCGTCACGATCGGTCAGGTCGGCCCAATATTGTGCGTATACTTCATAAGCGGTTTCGATATTATTTCCACGTTCGATGCTTCCGATACCTAAGTCGTATGTAGCTTTCTCGTTCTCAATGTTGAGAGGAAATTCGGCTTTCAGCAGTGCGTTAGTCGATTGCCAGTCTACTTCATTATAAAAGTCGATGCGTTCTGCACGGCTGCCTTCATATAGCCGTATATATTGGCGGAATACCGATTCTCCATGACGTTTCTCTATACAAAGCGATTTACCTAAGATTCCGTTCTCTACTAAAGTCATTTTTACATCATCCGTAATCGAAACCGGAGTTCGGTCAGTTGTCTCTTTCAGCACTTCCCATGCCGGCCAGTTGTACGACTTATTTTGAGTGAAGAGTGCCAGGCGGATTGCTTTCCCGGCTTTCACCAGCTCTTTGCCGTTCTTTTTGTCAGTCAGAGAGACGATATCTCCGTTTTTATCCAATGTAATCTTATACAGGGAGTTTTCCAAAGTATTGACGTTGGGGGCAACATCACCTGTGGCGGTTCCCGATGTGCGTACGTCATATACCACATATCCTGTAGCCGGAACTGTTGCTTCTACCAGGATGCGTGCCTTTCCGTCAGTATAAGAAATGAGCTGTGCAGATACTTTTTTGCCCTTTTCATCGTATACTGTTACTCCTTTAGGAGCTTTCGGAAGGTCAAGTTCGATTTCGGCAATATCTGAAACTGTAAATCCCAGTGCATTATAAAGGATTACCGGAATACCGCTAACCCGTGTATCCAATTCTTTGCCGATGCCATGGATGGAGGAAGTCAGTACATTGGAGAACTGTTTCAGTGAGATCAGTTCATCGTTCCATGAGAATTCGTAGGCACGCGGTATGCTGGTTCCTGTCAGGTCATCGTGGAACTGATGATAAATGAAGCGTTTCCATGCTTCATTGATGGTGCTTCCCGGGTATTTGGCCTGATTCAGCCATTCGGCAGTTACGGCAGCTCTTTCGGCAGCATCTCCCAGCAATTCGTTCTGGCGGTTGTACAATTTCATGGCAGCCTGAGAGGTGTAGCATCCTGTACCATGAACGTCCATCAGCAGTTCACCGTCGTATACCGGTAGTTCGGGATGATTCTTATAAGGAAGGTAGTCTTTATAAAGCTGGTCGCTGGTCGCACTGATAATTTCTACCGGACCGTTCCCTTGAAGCCCTTTCTCCACAGATCGGACGGACCCCAGTGTCGGTGATCCGCCGATATCGCCTGTACCGTAATATCTGTATACTGTATTAAGAGGTGTACGGCCTGCCAGCTCTTTCAGTTGTTTGTTTTCTGAAAGGTCTTCGTCATTCCATCTTCTGCCATAATCATATCCATGTGCCAGCATGATAGACGATCCGTCTATTCCTTTCCACAAGCCGATTGTAAACGGATGCTTGCTCTTACCATAGAATGGATGCACACGCCAGTCCAGCTTTTGTGAAGAGAAACCAATCAGTCCACAATGTGAAGCGATGGTAGGCAGTGTCCAGCCAAATCCGAAACAGTCAGGCAGGAAGATGTCCGTGCTTTCTACTCCGAATTCTTGTCTGTAATACTGTTGTCCCAGCATAATATTGCGGATGAACGATTCAGTCGAAGGTACCAGAGCGTCCGTTGCGTCCCAGCTACTTCCGGAAATGTGCCAGCGGCCTTCCCCGATGTACTTCTTCATTTCTTCGTATTGTGCAGGATAGTACTCCTTCATCCAGGCATATTTCACTCCGCCTTCAAAGTTGAACACATAGTTCGGATACTTTTTCAGCAGAAACAGGTTCTGGCTGATCGTATTCCAAACATACTCTTTAATGGTAGTCTGTACATCCCAGTTCCACTGAGTGTCCAGATGGGCATCTGCCACCATGTAGGCTTTCGCCTTTTTTCCCTGTTTATTCCCTTGGGCGTACGAGGCTCCTCCGGATAACAGCAGGGTAGCTGCCAGCATAGCAATGTGTAATTTCATGTTTGCTTAATACATTATTTAATTAATAAATGAGGAATTATACAAAGGTGACCAAATTCGTAGAAAGGAGATGAAAAATACTGTTCAATAAATAGCAGAATCTGTTCAGATGTCGTTTTGAGGCTCTGTGAAGGGGATTGAAATGTTGAAAAGAACAGATTTTGTTGTTTATTGAACGGAAATTATCGTCTTATTAGCTAAAAATAACTTTCCTTTGCAATGTTTCGAAACCGTAAGAGCTATACTATGAAATACATCCCGTCTTATATCCCGGGGATTATTTCCATAACGATGCTTTTATACATTAAAGATTTATAGAACCTGTTTTTTAAATTTATGTACTATGCGTAAAAAAGAACAAATGTTTTGGCTCGCAAGTCGTAGCAGAATGTGGCGCATACCACTTTGTATGGCTGCCTTTTCGCTTTTGCCAAGTGCCTACAGTTTCGCCGGTGCCGAAAATCCGGCAACAGAAACTGTATGGGCTGTGAACTCCGTTCAACAACAACGGACCGTAAAAGGTATAGTTATCGACGCCAATGGCGAAGCGGTAATTGGTGCTAATGTAAAAGAGCCGGGAAGCACGACTGGTACCATCACCGATATTAACGGTGAATTCTCGCTGAGTGTTGGCCCTAAAGCTACACTGGAAGTCTCATTTATTGGTTACACAACACAAAAAGTAAACGTAGGCGCATCAAACACAGTTAAAGTAATTCTACAGGAAGACACAAAAGTACTCGATGAAGTCGTTATTACCGGTTTCGGTATGTCACAGAAAAAAGCTACTTTGACAGGTGCCGTTTCTGCGATTAAATCAACGGATATCGAGCGTTCAGCTGCATCTACTGCTTCAGGAGCATTGGTTGGTAAGATCGCAGGTCTGAATACTCGTATGCAAGATGGTCGTCCTGGTGCTTCTACTGCATTGCAGATTCGTAATATGGGTACCCCGCTGTTTGTGATTGATGGTGTGCAGTCGGATGAGGGGCAATTTAATAATATGGACTTTAATGATATTGAAAACATTTCAATATTGAAAGATGCTTCTGCTGCTATTTATGGTATTCGTGCTGCTAATGGTGTAGTAGTGGTAACTACTAAGAAAGGACAACAGAAGAGTAAAAATACAGTTTCTGTCAATGCTTATTATGGCTGGCAGAAAAACTCAAGATGGATTCAACCCGCTGATGCTAAAACGTATGTAAATGCATATACAGCTGCTGAGACTTGGGCCGGCCGAACTGATGGAGAACGTAAATTCTCAAGAGAGGATTATGATAAGTGGATGGCTGGTACGGAGAAAGGTTATACAGGATTTGACTGGGGAGATTATATTTGGAAGACATCTCCACAATATTATGTAAATACTAACTTTTCCGGAGGTTCGGATAAAGCCAACTATTATGTATCTGTGTCACATATCAATCAAGATGCCACAGTTCGTAATTATGGTGGATTCAAACGTACCAATGTTCAGATGAATATTGATATGAAAGTCAATGATCGTTTTAAGATTGGAGCAAGTATGAATGGTCGTATCGAATCACGTAAGAATCCTGGAGTTCCGGGAGGTGATGATTATGATCTTCCTTTGTATTCTAACTTGAAGAACTGGCCGACAATGGGGCCGTACGCGAATGATAATCCTCTTTATCCGCAAAAGGTCTCAACAGATATTAATACCAATTTTGCCCTTTTGAACTATGAGAACTCTGGTAAGATGACGGATGATTGGCGTGTGCTTCAAATGCAGGCTACAGCAGAATACGAACTACTGAAAGGATTGAAGGCCAAGGGAATGGTGGGATACTATTTCGCTTATAGAGAAATGGAAAATCATGAATATCCTTTTAAATTGTATCGATATAATCAGGCTAATGATACTTATGAAGTAGCTGAATCAATGAATACTCCTTATCGTGAACGTATTCGTCATAGAAATGAAGATTTATTCTCTAATTTCCAATTGAATTTTGATCGTAAGTTTGGGGATCATTATATTAATGCTATTGCCGGTTTTGAAGCTTCTCAGCGCAAGAGTCCGAATTTCAATATAATCTCAAGTCCGGTAGCTAATAATTTGAACTTGATTCAATTTAAAGAAATTAAAACGTTTAATGATAACGGAAATGATACCCAAGCTCGAATGGGATATTTAGGACGCATCAATTATAGTTATGCTGATAAATATTTAATTGAATTTATTGGTCGTTGGGATGGTTCTTGGAAGTTCCGTCCGGGAAATCGTTGGGGATTCTTCCCTTCAGCATCTTTAGGATGGAGAATTTCTCAGGAAAAATTCTGGCAAGAGAGTAAATTGGCAAATATTTTCTCTGACTTTAAGATTCGTGGTTCTTATGGTGTAGTAGGAGATGATAATGTAAGTGATTATTCTGCATTTGATTATTTGGCCGGTTATGACTACAATAAAGGAGGTTCGGTTATCGACGGACAGTATGTTGTAGGATCTGCTCCTCGTGGATTGCCCAATCAGACATTATCATGGATAAAAGCCAAAATATTGGATATTGGTGTGGATATGGGCTTCTTCAATAATCGGTTGACCGCTCAGTTTGACTTCTTCCGCCGATTACGTACAGGTATCCCGGAATCACGTTATGATGTATTGTTACCTTCTGAGGTTGGTTTTGGATTGCCGAAAGAGAATCTGAGATCAGATCTCCATATTGGTTATGATGCAATGGTGCGTTGGACAGATAATATCAATGATTTCAATTATAGCGCTGGCGCTAATGTGACTTATTCTCGTTTCTATGATTGGGAACAATATGATGATCGTCGCAGTAACTCTTGGGATAGATATCGCAATAGTATTTGGCATCGTGTAGGTTATATAAACTGGGGATATGAGGCTGTCGGACGCTTTGAAAATTGGGAGCAGATAGCGACTTATCCGGTAGATATTGACCGTAAAGGTAATCGTACAGTTGTGCCGGGTGATATCATCTACAAGGACGTAAATGGCGATGGTGTTATTAATTTTATGGATGAACGTCCTATTGGTTACAGACAGGATGGAACTCCTAACCTGAACTTTGGTATCAATTTATCTGCTAGTTGGAAGGGCTTTGATCTCTCGATGGACTGGACAGGTTCCGGAATGACTTCATGGATGCAAAAATGGGAAACAGCACGTCCATTCCAGAATGATGGAAATAGTCCCGATGAAGTATTGAAGGATGCTTGGCATTTAGCAGATGTTTGGGATGCTGATAGTGAGTTGATTCCTGGTAAATATCCTTTGATACGTATGAATAATGCTGAAGTATCTGCTTATGAAAAGAGTACATTCTGGCTGCATAATGTACGTTATATCAAATTGCGTAATTTGGAGTTCGGATATACTTTACCGAAAATTTTGTTAGCAAAATCGGGTATTAGTAATTTGCGTGTATATTTGTCTGGAACCAACCTGTTGACATTGACTAATGTACCTATTATTGATCCGGAAGGTTCTAAAGATAATGGCTTGATTTACCCAACGCCACGTATTATAAATCTTGGTATTAACCTCAAATTTTAGCAAACAATGAAAAAGAGAAATTTTATAGCTGTTGCTGCTTGTGCACTGGCATTAAGTAGTTGTAGTGGATTTCTGGACCAAAAGCCAGATCGCATTATGACGGAAGATCAAGTTTATGGAGATGTCAATCTGACAAAATCTGTATTGGCTAATTTCTATGAACGTATATCATTAGGCCAACATGTAGGAGATACGGATGGGTTCGCTCTGTTGGATGAGGCCATTACTTATGATACTAAAGATGATCAGGAAGTTGATCGTAACTGGTGGCGTACATATGATTATACATTGATCCGTAATATCAACCAATTCTTAAAAGGATTGAGAGAATCGACCGCATTGTCTGAAGTTGATAAAACTCCTATGGAAGGAGAGGCTCGTTTTATACGTGCATGGGTTTATTTCTGTACTTGTCGTACTTTGGGAGGAATGCCGATTGTAGGCGATGAAGTGTACGATTATACTTCTGGTATGGATATTACTACTCTTCAGGTTCCTCGTGCAACAGAGTCTGAAATGTATGATTATATTATAGAAGAGTGTAAGGCCATTGCGGAAATGTTGCCGACCGAACCTTCAAAGAATGGAGCTCGTGCAACTAAATGGGCCGCAAAAATGCTTGAAGCAAGAGCAGCTGTTTATGCAGGTTCTATTGCCCGATACAATACAGTTGCCGATTATCCATTGTTGAATCCGGAAACAGGAGTAGTAGGTATCTCTTCAGAGAAAGCAACTGATTATTATAAGAAAGCGTTAGCTGCTGCAGAAGAGGTTATCAATAGTGGAAAATATTCTTTGATGAGAGTTGCTGATGATGCTACTCCGCAAGAGAAAGCAGACAACTTCTTTAAGGCTGTATGTGAAAAAAATGGCAATACAGAAGTCATTTGGTCACGTGATTATATTTATCCGGGACAAACTCATGGTTATACCAAGTCAGTACAGCCCCATGATGGTGCCGAAGATGGAGGAAATAGCCGTTTATCTGCATTACTAAATCTGGTAGAAGCTTTTGAACCTATAGCTACAGATACTCCGGGAGAAGGGGCTAAGTTTGATGTTGGTACAAAGGATGATCCTAAATTTTATACTAATCCCGAAGATTTATTTGAAGGTCGCGATCCTCGTTTAGCCGGAACGATTCTTTATCCTGGTTCTTCTTTTAGAGATAAAACTGTCGTTTTGCAAACAGGGCAATGGATTAAAAACGCTGATGGACAGTGGGAACAGAAATTGGGTCAGAGCCTTGGAGAAAAAGATGATCAAGGAAGATATGTTACAGCCTTGAATGGTCCGATGGTTCGTAATGACCAACGTGAATGTAATCGTACAGGTTTCTATATCCGTAAATATCTTGATAAAACGACTTCTGCGGGAACCGACCGTGGATCTGAAATGTGGAATGTTTATTTCCGTCTCTCTGAGGCTTATTTGATAGCTGCAGAAGCTGCTTATGAACTTAATGGTGGAAGTGATGCTACTGCTTTGAAATATATAAATGCAGTACGTTCCAGAGCAGGTGTTAAAGAATTGATTTCTGTTAACCATCAACAGATTATGCATGAGAATCAAGTAGAGTTTGCCTTTGAAGGCCATCGCTGGTGGGATTTGAAACGTTGGCGTCAAGCTGATAAGATCTGGACAGGCTCAGAAATGGATATCACGGCTACACGCCGTGGCTTGTGGCCTTTCTTAGTTGTCTCTGACGATGATAAGAATGGAAAATGGGTGTTCTTTGAAGAAAACATGAATCGTTATTATAGAAATCCGTTGAAATGTCTACCTAAACATTATTATGCTGAGTTAGATAATGGTTGGCTGAATAACAATCCGAAACTGGTGAAGAACCCGTATCAATAATCTTAAATTAGAAAGAAATAATGAAAGCAATATCCAAAATTTTTTCAGCACTACTATTGGTAATGATAGTTATTACCAGTTGTACAAAGGATAATTATGATGCTCCGGAATCAATGCTGACTGGAAAGGTCGTTTATGAAGGAGAGGCTTTGCAACTACGTGGAAATGAGGCGGTCCGATTGTTCCTTTATCAGCGTGGTTATGAAAAGCATGATCCGATTGAAGTTTTTGTAAATCAAGACGGAGCTTATTCCGCATGCTTATTTGATGGTGAGTATCAATTGATCACCAAAAGTGGTAATGGCCCTTGGTCAGAAGAAGGCCGCGATACTATTAATGTTATTGTCTCTGGTAATACTGTACAAAATGTAGAGGTCGTTCCTTATTACATGGTCAGAAATGCTGAGATGAAACTGAATGGTAATGTAGTGACAGCTTCCTTCAATGTAGAAAAGATTGCGGGGAAAGAAATAGACCGTGTCTTCTTTATGTTAGGAACAACTCAATACATAAATGATGGTGAACATAATGTTGATCGTTTTGATGATGCAGATGGTGCCAAAATGGCGGAAATAAATGTAACAGGTGCACGTTATGAGTTTACTCCTAAGGACTATACAGACAATAAAATGTTTCAAACAGCTTTGAAAAGAGGTACTCTTTTCGGCCGTATTTGTATATGGCCAAAAGGTTCTGATCAAGGAATTTACTCTGAAGTAATCCGACTGAAATAATTCATATCAATGTTTAATAGGGAAAAGGGTATCGGGCTTTCCTGATACCTTTTTCTTTTTCAATAAACCTTTTATTAACTCTTAAATTAATTGTATTATGAACAAGAAATTCTTTATCGCAATGTTGGCATTTGCATTCTTTGGTATGACAAATGTAATGGCTAATACATCGAAGGATGAAGTAGCAGAAGTAAGTAGCACGAATAAAGTGACAGCTACTGAGTATTATTTAGAAGCTGCGGGACAGAGTGGATCTGGTCTTTTTTATTCTATTGAACTTTTAGATTCCTCTCAAAGAAAACTAAAAATTATGACTAAAAGAGGAGGGCATGTTGAGATCAACTGTCATGGGCATGGTATTGTACCAGATGATCGTTTATTTTATACAGCCGATAGTTGGACAGGAGAAATTATAACTGATGAGATCAATACTGAAGCTTTTACCATAAGTACCAGTTACAATGAGAGTAGTAGTAGCTCTACTATTAAATATGAAACTCGGTATTATTATATCAGAGAAAGATAATTTGATAACTGGTTAAAATTAAAGTCTCCTATGTTTGGGTTTATTTCTGATAAACTGAATAAGGGGACTTTTCTTAATTTATATATTCAGCATGAAGAAACTTTTATTTTCCCTTTTTACTGTTTTTTCTTTCTGTGTTCCTTCCATTGCACAGCAGTATTCCAACCCCGTTATTAATTACAGCCTTCCCGACCCTACGGTTATCAAGGCAGATGATGGTTATTATTACCTGTATGCAACGGAAAATATCCGGAATCTCCCTATTCACCGATCGAAAGATATGGTAAACTGGAGCTTTGTGGGTACGGCTTTTACCAATGAAACCCGCCCTACATTCGAGCCGAAAGGAAATCTTTGGGCGCCGGATATGAATAAAATCGGTGATCGGTATGTGATGTATTACTCCATGTCTGTTTGGGGTGGAGAGTGGACCTGTGGTATCGGTGTGGCTGTCGCAGATAAACCCGAAGGGCCTTTTACCGATCATGGAAAACTCTTCCGCAGTAACGAAATAGGGATTCAGAACTGTATCGATCCTTTCTATATAGAAGATGGCGGCAAGAAATATCTTTTTTGGGGGAGTTTTCATGGCATTTATGGAGCCGAGTTGAGTGATGACGGGCTCTCATTGAAAGAAGGAATGAAACCACAGCAGGTGGCAGGCACAGCCTATGAAGGAACTTATATTCACAAGCGGGGAGGTTACTACTATTTGTTTGCTTCCATCGGGCGCTGTTGTGAAGGGTTAAAGAGTACCTATACCACGGTAGTGGGGCGGTCGAAACACTTATTCGGCCCTTACGTAGATAAAAAAGGGGCATCGATGCTGGAGAATCACCACGAAGTGCTGATTGATAAAAATGCAGCATTCGTGGGCCCCGGGCATAACTCTGAAATCGTAACAGATGATAAAGGAGCGGACTGGATGTTTTATCACGCTGTCAGTGTAGCCAATCCTGAAGGAAGAGTGTTGATGCTCGACCGTGTAAACTGGAAAAAAGGATGGCCTGTTGTAGAGGGGAATACACCATCGTTGCAAGCAAAAGCGCCTGTTATCCGGCATAAATAAGGGGGTAAACATCAGTATGCTACCATACTTCTAATGGTCTGTATACCGATATGCTACGTCTTATTCCGTTATCTCTATCTCGTCCCGCATACCCGGGCTGACGGGCCCGGGTATGCGGGCTCATGGGCACAGGCACGCGGGCTCATGGGCCCGGGCATACGGGACGGGGTAAACATCGCACCATTTTCAGCTAAGTAATAGGGAAAAACAAAATGCTTTATACGGCATATTTGCTTAGAAAACTCGACTTTATTCTTTGTGAATCAGTTCTTTATTCTGAATTATTCTCCTAAAACAGTGGGTGGAAGATGGAAGATACAGGTGGAAGATAAACGGGCTGAAAACGCGATCTTCCACCAAGTCATCATGCTGATTATTAGAATGATAATCGTTGAAAGGTGGAAGATGGAAGATTGAAATGCATTTTTTGTATGAGAGACGGCATAGCGAGAACTACAAATGAATTCTTTTCATATTGCTGAATGTGTTTCTTGGTCACGCAGAATATGGAATGAACAAATTCAGGTCAAAAGCCTGCTACAAATGTTCCAATATTGATATTAAGTGTTCTATCCCTTGTTTTTGGTCAGTTTTTGCTATTTATTGAATAATAATTATCCTCCTTTCTCCAATATTTCCCCAATCTTTGTAACATCAAAATTTAAAATCTGAGGCAAAGACATGAAAAACAAAGTACTGACCCTGGTAACTATCTTATTAATTCTTCCCTGTACACTCGCATGGGCTGCTCAGCCCGGGGATGGAAAACTGAAGCACTTTACGAAGAAAGACGCAACGACGGCAATCGATGCTTTTCATTCTACTTTTTATAATCCGGAGATGAAACTGTATGCCATTTCTTCGGATATGAAAGGAAGAGCTGCCATCTGGGTGCAGGCTATCTATTGGGATATGATTATGAACGCGTATAAACGTACGAAGGCTCCTGAATATCGCCGGTTGATAGAAGAGGTGTATCAAGGCGGATACGAACAATACGATAAATACAATTGGGACAATAAAATAGAATGGTTTATTTATGACGATATGATGTGGTGGATTATTTCGTTGGCGCGTGCTTACGAAATCACCGATGATCCGAAATATCTGGCACATGCCTCTTCGGGATTCTATCATGTCTGGAAAGAGTCGTACGATAAAGAGCGGGGTGGCTTGTGGTGGAATTTCAAGCACGATGGCAAGATGGCTTGCATCAACTATCCGACTACAGTAGGTGCCATGACTCTTTATAATGTAACCAAAGATCCCGACTATCTGGAAAAGGCTAAAAACGTATATGCATGGTCGAGGGATGTTTTCTTTGATAAAGAGAAAGGTCGTATAGCAGACAATATGCACTATCATTTCCAGAGACAGAACGGTATGGACATAGACTGGACAACCCAACTTTATAATCAGGCTACATTCATCGGATCGGCAGTGATGCTTTACAAAGCAACCGGCGAAAAGTCTTACTTGGACGATGCCATTCTGGCTGCGGACTATGTTCGCAACGAGATGTGTGATTCTGACGGACTGCTGCCGTTCAAGAACGGAGTGGAACAAGGTATTTATGCCGCCATCTTTGCACAGTATATCATTCGCCTGATAGAAGATGGCAATCAGCCTCAGTATATGGATTGGTTACGCCACAACATAGACGTGGCGTGGAACAACCGGGATGTGAAACGCAACGTGACATTCAAAGATGCAGCCAAACCCTGTCCGACAGGTGTGATGGAAAGCTATGATGCCAGCGGATGTCCCGCTTTGATGCAAGTGATTTCTCCATTCAAATAACAACACAAACACGTGACAACACAAACACATGAGTAAGAGGGTATTAGTTTTGATTGGTTTGTTTTTGGCCTGTGGCGGCGTCTATTCTCAAACCGCCACAGGCACAAAAACGAATTTCCAGACAGCAGAGCCGTGGAAACCGGAAACAGATGTGCGTGCCGATGCCGTGATGGTATACGGAACGCTGGATAAGAAAGGCGTTACTTTTGAGCAACGCGTACAATCGTGGAGAGACAAAGGATACCGGGCCGAGTTTATGACAGGGGTGGCCTGGGGAGATTATCAGGATTATTTTCTTGGAAAATGGGATGGGGTGAAAGATCACCTCAAAGAGGGGCAGCGTGACCGCGAAGGACGGGAAATTGCACACGGGCACCTGATTCCTTATATCGTACCTACCGAGAGCTTTATCCGTTACATGCAGGAAAAGCAGATCAAACGGGTGATCGATGCGGGCATTACTTCTATTTATCTGGAAGAACCGGAATTTTGGATGCGGGGCGGATATAGTGAAGCTTTCAAATCCGAATGGCAGAAATATTACGGATTTCCCTGGAGAGATCAACAGGAATCTCCTGAGAATACGTACTTATCGAATAAACTGAAATATTATCTTTATTATAACGCTCTTAACGAGATATTTACGTATGCCAAAGCATATGGAAAATCGAAGGGGCTGGATGTGAAGTGCTTTGTGCCTACACATTCACTGGTCAATTATACGTCGTGGCAGATTGTAAGCCCCGAAGCGAGTCTGGCTTCGCTGGATTGTGTAGATGGATATATAGCACAAGTCTGGACAGGAACTGCCCGCGAACCGAACTATTATAACGGAGTGAAGAAAGAGCGGGTATTTGAGAATGCTTTTCTCGAATATGGATGTATGAAATCGATGACGGCTCCGTTGAACCGTAAGATGTATTTTCTGACGGACCCTATTGAAGATCGGGCGAAGGACTGGCTTGACTATAAGATAAACTATCAGGCTACTTTTGCTGCCCAACTGATGTATCCGACAGTAGACACGTACGAGGTGATGCCTTGGCCGGATCGTATTTATCAGGGATTGTATCGTGTGGCGGGGACAGACCGGAAAGAACGTATTCCGCGTGACTACTCTACACAAATGCAGATTATGGTAAATACGCTGAACGATATACGGACTTCGGAAACCCGGGTAAGCGGTACGCACGGCATCGGAGTGCTGATGGCAAATTCACTGATGTTCCAGCGCTTTCCCGACCACGATGGTTATGACGATCCGCAATTCAGCAGTTTTTATGGGCAGACCTTGCCATTACTTAAAAGGGGAATACCGGTAGAATTGGTACATATGGAGAATACTCCGTTTGAGGAGACGTTTGAAGGGTTGAAAGTGTTGGTCATGTCTTATTCGAATATGAAGCCGATGGAACCCCGTTACCATGATTTCCTGGCAACCTGGGTGAAAAAAGGGGGAGCCTTGATTTATTGTGGTGAAGATATTGACCCCTATCAGTCAGTGCTGGAATGGTGGAACTCCAATGGTAACCGGTATAAAGTCCCTTCGGAACATTTGTTCGAAAAGCTGGGACTGGATAAGTCGCCTGTCAACGGGACTTATTCTTGTGGGAAAGGAACAGTGACCGTCCTGCGTGAGGATCCGAAACATTTTGTGCTGAAAAGTGGGAATGACCAACGATATTTTGACACGGTTTCGGCTGCTTACAGAAAGACTGCCAAGAAAGAAATAGAACTGAAAAATAGTTTCCTGCTTGAACGGGGACCCTATACCATTGCTGCCGTATTGAACGAAAGCGTCTCTGATGCTCCGATGGAACTTTCGGGATTATATATCGATCTGTTTGATAAAGATCTTCCGGTGCTGACTCGTAAAGCAATTCGTCCCGGTGAACAGGGTTATTTATATAATGTCAATCGGGTTCCGGGCGGGACAAAGGCAAAAGTCCTTTGCGGTGCTTCCCGGATATATGATGAAAAGATAGGAAAACGCAGTTATTCATTTGTTGCGAAAAGCCCGTTGCATACAACCAATGTTTCGAGAGTGCTTCTTCCGAAACAACCGCGACGGGTTTGTGTGAACGGGAAAGAAGAACTTGAACCGGGAAAATTGTGGGAAGAGCGTTCGGGTACCTTACTGTTGAGGTTTGAGAATGATCCCGCCGGCGTGCAAGTAGATATTGAATGGTAAAAACTATAAAAAAAGAATCTGAAGTTATGAAACTTAAACTATCGACTCTGTTCTTAGGTGCAGCCGCCATGCTGAGCAGTTGTGGTGCACCGCAGGACATCAAGAGTGACAAAAATGAGTTGCGTGCGCCGGCTTATCCGTTGGTGACAATTGACCCTTATACCAGTGCCTGGTCGTTTACGGATAATCTGTATGACGGACCGGTGAAACACTGGACGGGTAAGGATTTCCCGTTCCTGGGTGTTGCCAAGGTAGACGGACAGATTTACCGTTTCATGGGAACGGAAGAACTGGAGCTGCTTCCGCTGGTAAAGACCTCGGAACAGGGCAAGTGGACAGCTAAGTATACAACAACGAAACCGGCTGACGGCTGGCAAAATGCCGATTTTAATGATGCTGCATGGAAAGAAGGCGAGGGTGCTTTCGGTACTATGGAAAATGAAAGTACAGCCAAAACCCAATGGGGAGAAGAGTATATCTGGATACGCCGTAAAGCGGATATTAAAGACAACCTGCAAGGTAAAAATGTATATCTGGAATATTCTCACGA
The DNA here is from genome assembly GCF_019633785.1 of Bacteroides sp. FSHCM14E1. Taxonomy (NCBI): domain Bacteria; kingdom Pseudomonadati; phylum Bacteroidota; class Bacteroidia; order Bacteroidales; family Bacteroidaceae; genus Bacteroides; species Bacteroides sp. FSHCM14E1. The sequence goes on along the minus strand of NZ_JADKYL010000003.1, from coordinate 382,957 downwards.
CGATGACGCTATCATCTATGTGAATGGCGTGAAGGTGGTGGATACCGGTAACTCGGCTAAAAAACACATGCTTGCCAAATTGCCGGAAGAGGCTGTGGCCGCACTGAAACAGGGAGAGAACCTGATTGCAATTTACTGTAACAACCGTGTTGCCAACGGTCTGATCGATTGCGGTCTGTTGGTAGAGAAGGACAATACACAGAACTTTACTCAGACAGCCGTGCAGAAATCAGCAGATGTGCAGGCAATGCAGACCAATTATGAATTTACTTGTGGACCGGTGGATCTGAAACTTATCTTCACTTCACCTCTCTTTATGGACAATCTCGATTTGATGACTCGTCCGGTGAACTACCTTACATATGAAGTAGCTTCGAATGATGGAAAAACACATAACGTAGAACTTTATTTTGAAGCCGGTCCGCAGTGGGCACTCGACCAGCCTCATCAAGAAGCCGTAGCCGAAAGCTTTACCGAAGGTGATTTGGTATACCTCAAGACAGGAAGCCGCAATCAGGAAATATTGGGTAAAAAAGGCGATGATGTCCGCATTGACTGGGGATATTTCTATCTGGCTGCTGACAAGGAAAACAGCACTTGTGCAACCGGAGATGGAAAGACACTGAGAAAGAGCTTCATCGACGGACAACTGACTTCATCGAAAACCGATGGAAGTGATAAGTTGGCATTGGTTCGCTCATTGGGTGAAACGAAGAAAGCAGAAGGACATCTGCTCCTGGGATACGATGATTTATATTCTGTTCAGTATTTTGGAGAGAACCTCCGTCCGTACTGGAATCGTACCGGAACCGAAACCATTCTGTCACAGTTTGCAAAAGCCGATAAAGAGTACGATGCATTGATGGATAAATGTGCCGCATTCGATGCCAATCTGATGAAAGAAGCCACCGAGGCCGGTGGGCGTAAATATGCCGAGCTCTGTGCGCTGGCTTATCGGCAGGCTATCGCTGCCCATAAGTTGGTGGAAGCTCCGAACAAGGACCTGTTGTTCCTTTCAAAAGAAAACTTCAGCAATGGTTCAATCGGTACGGTAGACATCACTTATCCTTCTTCTCCTTTGTTCCTTATGTACAATCCGGAATTGGCAAAAGGTTTGATGAACCACATCTTTTATTATAGCGAAAGTGGAAAATGGAACAAGCCGTTTGCAGCACATGATGTAGGTACTTATCCGTTGGCTAACGGTCAGACATACGGCGGCGATATGCCGGTAGAAGAATCGGGAAATATATTGGTACTGACTGCTGCTGTCGCTGCTGTTGAGGGGAATGCCGACTATGCTCAGAAACATTGGGATGTACTGACCACCTGGACGGATTATCTGGCAGAATACGGTCTGGATCCGGATACCCAGTTGTGTACAGACGACTTTGCCGGACACTTTGCACACAACGCCAACCTGTCTATCAAAGCCATTCTGGGTGTAGCGTCTTATGGCTACCTGGCTGATAAGTTAGGCAAGAAAGAAGTGGCTGAGAAATATACACAGAAAGCCAAAGAAATGGCTGCCGAATGGGTGAAGATGGCAGATGACGGTGATCATTACCGCCTGACCTTTGACAAGCCCGGAACTTGGAGCCAGAAGTACAATCTGGTATGGGATAAACTGATGAATCTGCAGATATTCCCTGAAACAGTTGCACAGAAAGAGATAGCTTACTATCTTGGCAAGCAGAACAGATATGGATTGCCGTTGGATAACCGTGAAACTTATACCAAGACCGACTGGATTATGTGGACTGCTACACTGGCATCGGATAAAGCCACATTCGAGAAGTTTATCGATCCGGTTTACCTGTTCATGAACGAGACTACCGACCGTGTACCGATGTCTGACTGGGTATTTACCGATCGTCCCAACCAGAGAGGTTTCCAGGCTCGTTCGGTAGTAGGCGGATACTATATCAAGATGCTCGAGAAGAAGTTGAAAAAATAAGATTCTGTCACAGGTGACACGGATTTTCACAGGTTAATCATTTTTCCCATTGATATTGAAGATTAAAGAATCTGTGTTAATCCGCGTAATCTGTGGCGAATTTAAAACCATTATTATCATGAAGAAATTAGCGCTATTACTTGTTGGCGTACTGGGTACTGCTCTTTGTACTTTTGCAAAGAACACAACAGAGCCGGTGGACTATGTGAGTCCGTTGGTTGGTACCCAGTCAAAACATGCTTTGTCTACCGGAAATACATATCCGGCTATTGCCATGCCTTGGGGGATGAACTTCTGGGTGGCACAAACCGGAAAAATGGGTGACGGATGGGCTTATACGTATGATGCTGATAAAATCAGAGGGTTTAAACAGGCTCACCAGCCCAGCCCGTGGATTAATGACTACGGGCAGTTTGCCATTATGCCTGTCACGGGAAAGGTGGTATTCGATCAGGATCAGCGCGCAAGCTGGTTCTCGCATAAAGCTGAGGTTGCCAAACCGTATTATTATAAAGTATATCTGGCCGATCATGATGTAACTACCGAGATTGCTCCGACCAGCCGTGCGGCTATGTTCCGTTTCACTTTTCCTGAAAGCAATGACTCTTATGTGGTGGTAGATGCTTTCGACAACGGTTCGTATGTGAAGGTGATTCCGGAAGAGAACAAAATCATCGGATACACGACCAAGAACAGTGGAGGTGTACCCGAGAACTTTAAAAATTACTTTGTACTGGTTTTCGATAAACCGTTCACTTTCACTGCGGCAGTAACCAACGGTAATATCTGTCCGGGTGAATTGGAATCGAAAGATAAACATGCCGGTGGTATTATCGGTTTCTCCACCCGTCGTGGAGAAACGGTAAACGTGCGTGTCGCTTCCTCCTTCATCAGTCCCGAACAGGCTGAACAGAACCTGAAAGAACTGGGCAAAGACAATCTGGAAGCTGTTGCTGCCAAAGGGCGCCAGGAGTGGAACAAGGTGCTGGGACGCATTGAGGTGGAAGACGATAATATGGATCATCTCCGCACGTTCTATTCTTGTCTGTATCGTTCGGTACTCTTCCCGAGAAGTTTTTATGAACTGGATGCCAAAGGAAGCCCGGTACATTACAGCCCCTACAATGGGAAAGTCTTGCCGGGTTATATGTTTACCGATACCGGTTTCTGGGATACTTTCCGTTGCCTGTTCCCGTTCCTCAACCTGATGTATCCTTCGATGAACGAAAAGATGCAAGAAGGATTGGTGAATACTTATAAAGAGAGTGGATTTCTTCCCGAATGGGCAAGCCCGGGTCACAGAGGTTGTATGGTAGGAAACAATTCCGCTTCGGTAGTGGCCGATGCCTATCTGAAAGGTCTGAAAGGATACGAGATAGAAACCCTCTGGGAGGCAGTGAAGCATGGTGCGAATGCAGTTCATCCGCAGGTTTCCTCTACCGGACGTCTCGGCTACGAGTATTACAATAAACTGGGCTACGTACCCTACAATGTAGGTATTAACGAGAATGCCGCCCGTACGCTGGAATATGCTTATGATGACTGGTGTATCTATCAACTGGGCCGGGCGCTGAATAAGCCCGAAGAAGAGATAGCCGTCTATGCACAGCGTGCCATGAACTATAAGAACCTGTACGATAAAGAACATAAGCTGATGCGTGGCAAGAATAAGGACGGACAATTCCAGTCACCATTCAATCCGCTGAAGTGGGGTGACGCTTTCACCGAAGGAAACAGCTGGCATTATACCTGGTCCGTATTCCATGATCCTCAGGGACTGATCGATCTGATGGGCGGACAGCAAGGATTCAACCAAATGATGGACTCGGTGTTTATCCTGCCTCCTGTATTTGATGACAGCTATTACGGTGGTGTGATTCATGAGATCCGTGAAATGCAGATCATGAATATGGGACAGTATGCCCACGGTAACCAGCCTATCCAGCATATGCTTTATCTGTACAATTACTCGGGACAACCGTGGAAAGCGCAGCATTGGATTCGTGAGGTGATGGATAAACTCTATACACCCAATCCTGACGGTTATTGCGGCGACGAAGACAACGGGCAGACATCGGCCTGGTATGTGTTCTCTGCAATGGGATTCTATCCCGTATGTCCGGGAACGGATCAGTACGTGATGGGTACACCGTACTTCAAGCAGATGAAACTGCATCTCGAAAATGGCAAGACGGTGGTAATCAGTGCACCGGGTAATAGTGATGAAAACCGTTACATCGCGTCGATGACTGTAAATGGTAAGTCGTTAACCCGCAATTACCTGACACATAAAGAACTGATGAACGGTGCGAAGATCACGATGAAAATGTCGTCTACTCCCAACAAACAGCGCGGAGTGCGTGAATCGGATTTTCCATATTCGTTTTCTAAAGAAGTTCGTTGAGGCTGCAAAAAAGATAACTTATATAAACCAATCAAGATTATGCCAGGAAAAAACTCAAAGAAAATGATCGGGGCATGTGTCGTAACTGCGGCATTGCTCTGTGTACCTTCGGTTCTGAAGGCAGAAGGTATGTTGTCACATTATACTTGTGTGGCAGATGCTATTCAGAAAGACAACCGTCCGGAACCGGCTAAACGTCTGTTCCGTTCACAGGCAGTAGAAAATGAAATTATCCGCGTACAGAAGTTGTTGCGTAATTCGAAGTTGGCCTGGATGTTTACCAACTGTTTTCCGAATACGCTGGATACCACCGTACACTTTCGTATGGGCAAGGACGGCAAACCCGATACTTTTGTTTATACCGGAGATATTCATGCCATGTGGCTTCGCGACTCGGGTGCCCAGGTATGGCCTTATGTACAGCTCGCCAACTCCGATCCGGAGTTGAAAAAAATGCTTGCCGGAGTGATCAACCGCCAATTCAAGTGTATCAATATCGATCCGTATGCCAATGCATTCAATGACGGTCCTAAAGGCGGCGAATGGATGAGTGACCTGACGGACATGAAGCCTGAACTGCATGAACGTAAATGGGAAATCGACTCACTCTGCTATCCCTTGCGTCTGGCTTATCAGTACTGGAAGACAACAGGTGATGCCAGTATCTTCGATGAAGAATGGATACAGGCGATTACCAATGTATTGCGTACTTTTAAAGAACAACAGCGTAAAGACGGTGTAGGCCCGTATAAGTTCCAGCGTAAGACAGAGCGTGCACTCGACACGGTGACTAACGACGGACTGGGTAACCCGGTGAAACCTGTCGGACTGATTGTTTCTACTTTCCGTCCTTCGGATGATGCTACTACACTGCAATATCTGGTTCCTTCGAATTTCTTTGCCGTGTCTTCGCTTCGTAAGGCAGCCGAGATTCTGACAACGGTAAATAAAAAGACCGCTTTGGCCAACGAATGTAAGGCTTTGGCAGATGAAGTGGAGACAGCCTTGAAAAAATATGCTGTTTACAATCATCCCAAATACGGAAAGATCTATGCTTTCGAGGTAGACGGTTTTGGCAACCATATGCTGATGGACGATGCAAACGTTCCGAGTTTGCTGGCTATGCCTTATCTGGGCGATGTTTCAGTGGACGATCCGATTTATCAGAATACCCGTCGCTTTGTGTGGAGCCTCGACAATCCTTACTTCTTTAAAGGTAAGGCAGGCGAAGGCATTGGCGGACCGCATATCGGTTACGATATGGTATGGCCTATGAGTATCATGATGAAGGCTTTCACCAGCAAAGACGATGCAGAAATCAAGTCGTGCATTAAAATGCTGATGAATACGGATGCGGGTACAGGCTTTATGCACGAATCGTTCCACAAAGACAATCCGGAGAAATTTACCCGTGCCTGGTTTGCGTGGCAGAACACTTTGTTCGGCGAATTGATCCTGAAACTGGTGAACGAAGGTAAAGTGGATATGCTGAATAGTATACAATAAGAATATAACGAAACAGAAAAGAATACGATTCACCACAGATTACGCGGATTACTACAGAATTTTTGATATAAAGTCTCAATAGGACAATTTATTAATCTGTGGAAATCTGTGTAATCTGTGGTGGACTCAAAACAGTTTAATCATGAAGAAATTAGCTGTATGGGCACTTGGTGCCCTCTTTGTAGCCGGTTGTGCAAAGACAGAACAGACTACTACGGATTCCGGTTTGGTGAAGAGTAACTTCCGGACTGAAGTGAACGGAAAGAAAACCGATTTATACGTACTCCGGAATCAGAACAACATGGAGGTTTGCGTCACTAACTTTGGCGGACGTATCGTTTCGGTGATGGTTCCCGGTAAAGACGGGGTGATGCGTGATGTGGTACTTGGCTTCGATTCCATTCAGGATTATATCAGCAAACCTTCGGATTTTGGTGCGAGCATAGGCCGTTATGCCAATCGCATCAATCAGGGAAAGTTTACGCTGGATGGTGTTGAATACCAGTTGCCGCGCAATAACTACGGACATTGCCTGCATGGTGGTCCGAAGGGATACCAGTATCAGGTATATGATGCTCTTCAGACCGGTCCTCAGGAACTTGAACTGACCTATCGCTCAAAAGACGGTGAGGAAGGTTTCCCCGGTAACATTACTTGCAAAGTAATCATGAAACTGACAGACGATAATGCGATTGATATTCAGTATGAAGCCGAAACTGACAAACCGACTATCGTCAACATGACCAACCACTCTTATTTCAATCTGGATGGTGATGCCGGCAGCAACGCAGATCATCTGCTGACTATCGACGCCGATTCTTATACTCCGGTGGACAGCACCTTTATGACTACAGGTGAGATTGTGACAGTGGAAGGTACTCCGATGGACTTCCGCACACCGACTCCGGTTGGTGCACGTATCAACGATTTTGATTTTGTTCAGTTGAAGAATGGCAATGGCTACGATCATAACTGGGTGCTGAATGCCAAGGGAGATATTACCCGGAAAGCCGCAACTCTCGAATCGCCCAAGACAGGTATCGTACTCGATGTATATACCAACGAACCGGGTATTCAGGTGTATGCCGGCAACTTCCTCGATGGTTCGCTGACCGGAAAGAAAGGCATTACTTACAATCAACGTGCTTCTGTCTGTCTGGAGACTCAGAAATATCCCGATACACCGAACAAGCCCGAATGGCCTTCGGCCGTGTTGCGCCCGGGTGAGAAATATAACAGTCATTGTATATTCAAGTTCTCGGTTGACAACGGCAAATAATCACAAGCGTTTTTAGTTGTATTGGCATAAGGAACATAGGATCCGACGGGTCTGATTCTATATCCTTATGCCTTTTTTAATTCCTTATGTTCATACCACAACACATACACAAACTAAAGGTAAGATTGATACCGATAACCTGTTGAAGTTAGACTGGTTTCAGTTTAATAAGCGCCGAAGAAAATAGTCGGTTGGCTTAATACTGATCAGAAACGAATACGATTCACCACAGAGGACACAGAGGACACAGAGAATATCTTTCTCTTAGACATCTTAATAAACAAGAGATTAAAACTCTGTGTTCTCTGTGTCCTCCGTGGTGAATTAAACTCAAAACCCTTACAGTTATGAAAAAGAAAATGATTATTGGCGGGACAATGTTGCTGGGATTACTGATTACGTTTTGTTCGTATACAGGAGTTACTGAAAAGCCGGACATCCCCGGAGTGAAAGCTATGGGAGAGTCGGTTCCATTGGGTGATCCATTCATTCTGTTGCACGACGGCGTTTATTATGCCTATGGAACGCATGCGGCAGATGGCATTGAAGTCTATACTTCAAAGGACTTGAAGCGGTGGAAACTGCATGGGCTGGCACTGAATAAAGAAGATGTGTGGGCGGATAGCCGCTTCTGGGCACCTGAGATTTATGAGATCCATGGTAAGTTTTATATGTATTATACGGCGGATGAACACATCTGCGTAGCGATTTCCGATTCACCCGTAGGACCGTTCAGGCAGAAGGAAAAGAAACCAATGATAGCTGACGAGAAAATGATCGACAGTTCGTTGTTTATTGATGATGACGGGAAGCCGTATCTTTTCTTTGTCCGGTTCAACGACGGCAACAACGTGTGGGTAGCCGAACTGGAAAATGATTATATGACGATCAAAGCAGAAACCATGCGTCCTTGCGTTCATGTGTCCCAAGCATGGGAAGAAGTCTGGCCCCGGGTCAACGAGGGTTCTTATGTGCTTAAACACAAGGGGCTGTATTATATGACCTATTCCGGCAATAGCTTTGAAAGTCCGTTCTATGGGGTAGGCTGTGCTACGGCAACCGATATAATGGGCGAATGGACCAAATATGATGAAAACCCTATTTTGCAGAACCCCGGTACTTTGCAGGGTGTAGGGCATAGCGCTATGTTCAAAGATAAAGAGGGTAAACTTCGTATCGTTTATCATGCACATAAGGATAAAGAGCATATTCATCCGCGTGGAATGTATATTGGTTCTGTCAGCTTTCAAAAGGTGAATGGTGTGGACCGTATGCGCATTAGCAAAGATTATATTACTGCAGAGCTGGTAAAGTAAAGCAGAGAGAGTGATTTGATAATATGATCCTGTTTTCCTGTATCAGCTTTCAAAAAGTAACTGAAATGCTTTTTCTGATAACTGCCTCTTCCTTTCTTTCTGCTCAACCGGAAGGATAGGAGGGCGATAGCCGGGGTAAATGCAATGAAAAGCCGGGCTTTTGGGACTCTGAAGCCGGCATTTCCCGGAAAAGAAGTAAGCATCCGGCACAAAAGAAATAAGTATTTACTCTGAAAGAAGTAAGCAATTTCCGAAAATGCTTACTTCTTTTTTGAAAATCTCCTAATGTTTTGCCCGATTACATATATTGTTCCGGAATAGAGAGATTATTTTCCTCCTTTCTTTTCTGGTTGACAAGTACAGGAGATCCCTCTCTGACTTTCTAAAAGCACTTTCTTTTTACGAAAAACAAACATGAGTGCTCTTGGTTCCCCCTTTGGACATTCATTGTGTTGTGAAAACGTCCGGATTCCTGCAATATGATAAACAGAAAAATGAAATGGAGACGATTTTTAGTACGAACCTGGCTAATGTACTGAAATAATCGAACCTGAGAAGGGCTGTTTAGCAAACTGTCAAAAAGCTATATGGCATGTTTCTTTTGATGCCGAACTAATTTATAAAGGAGCAGATTTCATTTGTTTCTTTCGTAATTCTGATTTGAGGTTGTTATCTTTGTTGCGATAACTTTAAAGGGCAGTATTAAGAAAACACACATTCTTCATTTTAGACGCGATTATGGTTAAACTCTTATTGATATGTCTGGCAGCGGTAGTGATGATCTCTTGCGGATCGGAGCAGGAAAAGTTAACTGTGTATATTTCCGATACGTGTACGGATACTCTTCAACACGAAATCTTCTTGTCGGAAGAAGAAGGACTGAATATTTTCTATGATTTGTGTGTAACTGATTCTTTTTGTGCTTTTTGGGACGCACGTAATGATACATTATTAAAGATTTTCACAGTTACAGTTCCTCCTGCTTTTGTCGGATTGGGGATGAAAGGAGAGGGGCCGGATGATTTTCTTTTTCCTTTTTTTGAGAAGTCGATAGGCAGGGGAGGCAAGGGAAAACTATCGTTCATTGAATTGAATAGTTGGAATAAAAAGACTGTTGCGATTCATTCGGCAGCATCTCCCGGTCCTGTCGCTGTTTCTGTTGTTGAGGCACAACAATTGCCGGAGATGCCTGTAGTCAGGGATTATAATGAAACAGACTCTTGTGTATATGGCATTGATGTAGATATGCAGCATGGTTTGTTTTTCATTTATGATAAGCATACTGCCCGGGTTAAGACAGTGGATTATCATCGTGATATTAAGTCCGGATATCCGGAAGGACATTTATCTTATCTATACGAGAGCTGTTTAATGGTAAATCAAGATGCAAAGGCAGTTTGTACGGGATTGCTGAACCTGAACTCTCTCTGTTTTTATGATTTAAAAGGAAATCTGATGAAAGAAATGGTGATAGGGAAAGAGCTGAAATACCCGGACTATGATCCTGATTTTCTTGATTTTCCGAATACACCTAAATATTTCATTTCTCTTTGTGGCACCCCCAATTATCTTTATGCCCTTTATAACGGTTTCCTGGGTACTTCGGGTAAATCAAAGATTATGGTCTTTACCTGGCAAGGTGTTCCGGTTGCCATTTATCACACAGATGTAAAATTGGAGAAAATTGCTGTTGATCCATCCGGCAGATATGTATTGGGACTGAATATAACGGAAGAGGGAGGGAGTGATGTGTTGAAGTTTGACCTTTGAATATTTTTCAAGGTTTTATATGGTAATATTTTAATTGATATTTTACTTGAACGTTTTTATAGCTGTTGCTGAACTTTTTTCTTTCTATCTTTAATGTTTCGTTTAATAATGTTGGAAGTGTTTGCCGAATAGATGTTGATAAAGGGATTGATGGTGGTACCTGCAATTGTAAAATAGTAAAATTTGACCAAATAGAGGCTATTTGAGTTGCATGACGGATAATAGACTCTTTATTTCTTGATTTTGGTCGGTTTTTGTTGTTCTTTGAACGATTATTATCCTGTTTTCTTGTTTGCTTTTCTGACCTTTGTCTATCGAAAAATATAAAAAGACAACTATGATAAGAATGGATAAAGTGTTTTTTTATAGTTTTATAAGAAGGAAATTACACTTAATTATAAATTAAAAAAAAGAAACACAATGAGAAAATTTGTATTTACTGCTATCGTTTTGGGATTTACTAATGTATTTGTTGCAATGACACAACAGCAAAATTCACCTATTTCTTTGTATAATAATAACAATGGGGTTGAGACTTTTACCACTTATGAAGTTGATGGTGTAAATTATTGCTATAATGGTGGTAGAGGAGCCACTTCATGTTCTATAAGTGGTGGAATAGATATAAAGGGCGGAGGGGTTAGTGCGTCGTGCGATGTATCATGTCAGACTGGTTATTATGCTTGTTGTGGCATTCGTTGTACTTGTGAAAAATATTAAAGTATATGACGAAAATAGTAATATTGTTTTTAGGGTTATTCTTTTTCCTGTTCTCTTGTCAAAGAGGACAGGAAAATGTCACTAAAACGATAGAAATAGACTTATCTCATATTGATACAGTGAGAATATCTTCATCAAAAATAGTAAATTTAGAAACAGTAGATAGTTCTTTACTATATGATATTTGTGCTTTATTTAAGCAGGAGGACCGTTACTTTATATGGTCAAGAGATAATGCCTATGTCTTTAATGATAAAGGTGATTTCCTGTTTAATATATCTCGTAGAGGACAGGGACCTGGTGAGTATCAGAGCTTTGCATGTATGTATATGGAAGATGGGGAGGTTTGCATCTTTGATAAAGACAAGCAGCAAATATTATATTTTGATATAAATGCCAAGTTTATGGGAGTTAAAAAGGTCTGTTTTGATGAGGATGACCCTTCTCCTTCAATGATTATTCCGGTTGGGACAGAGCGTTATTTGAGTACAAATAGATTTGGAGGAGATGATCGTAAAATGCCGGTATTAAGTTTCTGGGACAAGAATTTTTCAACTCAGCAAATAGTAAAAGGGCGTTTCTTGAATAATGGGATTCATTTTCCGGATGCTTTTTTTATAGGAAAGGAAGGAAGGCGAGTGCTCTACTGGGAACCATTAAAGGATACACTTTTTACTGTAGAAAATGATCATCTCGTTCCTGAATATAAGATAGACTTTGGAACCTATGCAATGCCTGAGGAAGAGGCAGCTAAAGATGTATATGCTCGTATGGCGTATTTGAATAAATCAGAGAATCAAAGTTGTGCTTCCGCAATAAGATTTTATCAAATAGATGGTGAATACCTTTATTTTACCTTTATGTGGTATGATCGCATTTGTTTATGTCGATATAATGAGAAGGTCGGTAAATCTGAAGTTTTTACTATTCTGACAGAAGAGGAACAATTAAAAGAATGTTCTTTCTTTAAGATATTAGGAGAGGATATAGTTTTGGCTTTTGAGGATAAGAGTAACTTAGAGAAAAATCCTTCTCTCTGTGTGTTTAATAAAAAAATATTAGATATATGAGTTTGAAATGGGTTGGAACTTCACTGGTTCTTATACTTTGTGTACTCTTGATTGTCCAATTATATAGGAAAGAAGAATCGAAATTCTCCTCTAATTCGGTGGCATTGCAAGAAGAAATGCTGAGAACTGATAGTTTGGAAACTGTTAAAAATAGGAGTATACCATTTGATATAAATGAAGAAATAACTGATGCAAGGAACTCTTCTCTAAAGATAAAGGATATTCTTGAAGATAGTTTGTTAATAGTCCGGTTCTCTGTTTATTCTTGTAGAGACTGCCTTGACTTTCTGATTTCTGAGTTAGAACATGCCAGAAAAGAGAACAAAATTAAAATGGCTATGTTAATTGCAAATATTCCAGTTAGGGATTTGCATGTGAAATGTAAAGAGTATGATACCCCTTTGATTTATCGGATTGATTCACTCTCTTTTGACTTTGACTATTCTTTGACACCATATGTTTTTATGGTTGACAAGAAGGGGCATACTTCAAACTTTTTTATACCAAGAAAAGAATTTCCAGATCAGACCAAAGATTATTTAAGGCGATTCCGATCTTGATGTACTTTTCCCTCTCTGTCTATTTAAGGTAGAGAGGGGAAAATATGTTCTTTAAACTATTCGGATATTGCTCCTTAATGAAGTTTAACTCTGTTAGGTGCTTATATTCAGCACTATCCTTTAACTTTGCCTGAAACATAAAACCACATGACTATGAAGACTTTTTATTCCGTCTTTTATTTATGCTTCTTGCTCTGCCTGCCTTTTTCCGTGGTGGGATGTTCGGAAGATAATGAACTATCCGGGGAGATTGAAATAAACCAGCTGCCAGGTACTGCGCAGTTCTTTTTATCTAATTATTTTCCGGGACAATCTCCGGAGAAGATAGAAAGAACGATGACCGGGCAGGAGGACGATCAGTTGCTCTACCGGGTTGCTTTTCCCGATGAGGTAAAAGTGGAATTTAATGAAAATGGAGGATGGAAGAGTCTGATGGTTCCAAATCAAAACTTGCCCGAATCACTTCAATCCCTTTTTGGAGGAGTCATCGCATATGTAAAACAACACTTCTCTAATGATCCGTTTGTCGGTGTGGAGAACACCTGCTACGGAGAATGTGTGTTATTGAACAGTGGCAAGAAAGTAGCATTCTACTACGACCAAACCTGTGTCGGATATGAAATGGATATAAAAGGTGAATCTTCATTGCCCCAACCGGTGCGGGAGTTTACTGAAAAATACTTTCCGGATGGAACCTTTGAGGCTGTGATTGAACATATACCTGACGGGGAGTTTCCTGCCGGTTATACTTTCTGGTTGGAGAACGGATTTAAATGCGTGCTTGATGATCGGGGAGAGTGGACGGAAGTGAATGGAGGAACCGAACTGTTGCCGACTTCGATTCTGGAAACATTACCTGCGAAAGTGACGGAAGATTTGCACCGGAACTATCCGAATGCACAAGTCACCTTCATTCGTTTGGAGGGTACCCGTTATACAATTCAGGTCAGCAAGACTGTGTATGTGACTATCGATCCCGAGAGTAAACCGATAGTGGTACCTCTGATGCAGGCACAGGCACTTGCAGAAGAGTATTTCGGTAAGCAGAGTTCCATCTCTATCAGTCATCCGCTGCATTCGGATGTGCTCAACTTTACCGTCCGCCTGCCGAACGGCTTTAATATGCTTGTTAACGAAGATGCCAGTGAATGGATTAATATAGACGGAAATGGATTTGCGTTTCCGGAGAAGCTCGTGGCATCGTTGCCGGAAAAGATTACCGATTATGTTTCGGGATATTCGAATTCTGAAATCACACGGGTAGACCGTTCGGTGGCAGCTTCCTATTTGGTGGAATTAACCAACGGAGACGGATTGATGTTCGACTCACAGGGAGATTTTCTTGGGAAAGAAAAGATAGAGTTGAGCGCTTCAGAGAAAGTGTACAGGTATATGCGTTATCATTATCCCAATGATCTGGATATGTATCTCGGCTCTTACAGCATAGAGGGTTGGGTATACAAACTGAGTGACGGTTCGCAAGTCAGATTCGACCGGAACGGTAATTTTGTGGAGATCATCTCATTAAAGTGAGTGCCGGATATTCAGTTCCCAAGGGTTCTCTATGGTTTTTATCTCTTTCTGCGTAAGAAGTGAAGCCATGGTTTGCCCCATTTGCTTGAAGTCGGTGGATAAAGTAGTGATACCTCCGGCCAGTATCTCTTTCAGCGGAGTGTCGTTGTAAGAGATGATACCGAAGTCTTTTCCGGGAACAAACTGCTGTAGTTGCGCCTGTTTAAGCAGATCTACCAAATCCCGGTCGTTGACAGTCATAAATATTTCCCCTTTCTTGATCATCCGGTCCTTTACGGAGTCGGTATATTCGTGTGTAAACTGATGTTCCTCACAGAAAGTACAGAGGCCGTTGTATCGTTCGATAGGCTCTTTCTCTTCCTTCTGGACCATGATGATGTGGTCGTATTTTTTCAGGTGCGGGAGTCCGTGTACCAAAGCTTCGTAAGTGTCTTTCTCGAAATTCTGTGCAACGGAGGAGTATTTGCCTGCCAGTTCCGGGTGAAAGTGGTCGAGTAGGAAGACCCGTCCGGATAGGCTCTCCAACAGTGGGGCTATGTTGGTGAACTTGCCCGGCATCAGGATATATGTGGTGTATTTATAGTTGGCTTCATTGATGAGCGTCTCGAAGACTTTGCGGTTATAGTTGTGAAAATAGAGATCTACGTTTGCGGTCTTTTTGATGGAAGACATGAATGAATTGTAAAGATCTTCCTTGAACTCGTTGAATTCGTTGAAAAGGAGGAATACATTTAGCTTTTGCGCAATTCGGGTTGTTGCTATGTAATAACCTACACCCGGGGTGGAATCGATAATTCCTTTTGATTTAAGCTCGCTCAAACCTGCGAATACCGTATCTCTGGATAGATTATAGTTCTTTCTGAATTCATTGATAGAGAGAATCCAGTCTCCTTTTTTATAACTACCATTGTTGATGCCGTCTATAACGTGATTTACTACTTGTTTGTATTTTGATTCATTCCTTTTCATATTCTTGTTTTTGGTGCTGCAAAGATAGGATAAAAAACGTAAAAGGCTATGGATATTCTCCGGATATAGTATATGTTTTGTAACATAATAAAAATACAGACCAGTTCGTATCAGTTTTGATGGCTTTCATTATCTTTGCACTGTTGCTTGGATCATAAGATTCATAAGCAAGAAAGAAAGACGGGAAAACAACAAACTATAAATAAAACAATGAGAACGTACAGATTTATGTTTCCGGTGTTGCTTGCAATGACTGCGACCGGAGGTTTGACGGCAAAGTCGTCTGATAAAGGAGGTTCCGGCATTCAGTTTCCGGAAGTAAGCCAGGTGAAAATAGAAGATGCATTTTGGAAACCCAAATTGGATCTTTGGCAGAAGGTGACGGTGAATGATGTCTTTGACAAGTTTGAAGGGAAGCATCTGGAACATCCGGGAAAATTCTGTAATACGTTTGAGAACTTTGACCGTGTGGCAAAGGGCGAGCGAAATATCGGTCAGCATGCAGGTGCTCCCTGGTTTGACGGACTTGTTTACGAAACAATCCGTGGGGTGGCAGACTTGATGGCAAGACAGTCGGATGTTGCTTTGGAGAAACGTGTCGACGGATATATCGACCGAATAGCTAAGGCACAGGCATCGGAGCCCAATGGTTATATCGATACTTATACTCAACTGATGGAAGCTGACCATCAGTGGGGAGAACGGGGAGGAATGCTTCGTTGGCAACACGATGTGTACAATGCCGGTATGCTGGTGGAAGCAGGGATACATTATTATAATGCAACCGGAAAAACGAAGTTGCTGGAAGTGGCAACCCGCTGTGCCAATCTGATGGCTGGATACATGGGGGCTTTCCCTAAAAAGAATGTGGTTCCGGCCCATTCCGGTCCGGAAGAGGCTTTGGTGAAACTTTATATCATTTATAAAAACAATCCGGAACTGAAAAAGCAAATCAATGTCCCGGTTGCTGAGCAGGACTATCTCAAATTGGCCGAATTCTGGATCGAAGGCAGAGGACATCACTGTGGATTCCCTTTGTGGGGTACATGGGGTAATCCGTCTGCCGAACAATGGATACGTGACCGGAAATATGAAGCTCCCGAATTCGGGAATCATACCCGTCCGTCATGGGGGGACTATGCACAAGATTCCATTCCGCTTTTCGAACAGAAGACTATTGAAGGACATGCCGTTCGTGCTACTTTGTTTGCTACCGGAGCAACGGCTGCCGCACTTGAGAATCATTCACCGGAATATATCGCTGCCGTTAGTCGTTTATGGGATAATATGATTGGAAAGCGTATGTTCATCACCGGCGGAGTAGGTGCTGTTCACTTTGACGAGAAGTTCGGACCCGATTACTTTCTGCCTACAGATGCTTATCTGGAAACTTGTGCTGCTGTCGGTGCCGGTTTCTTCAGTCAAAGAATGAACGAGCTGACAGGTGATGCCAAGTATATGGACGAATTGGAACGCACCTTATATAATAACGTCCTGACAGGTATTTCTCTTTCCGGCACACAATACACTTACCAGAATCCGCTGAACTCTGCTAAGCATACCCGTTGGAGCTGGCACGATTGTCCTTGTTGTCCGCCAATGTTCCTTAAGATGATGTCTGCAATGCCCGGATTTATCTACTCGCAGAAGGGAAGTGACGTTTATGTGAACCTTTTTGTTGGTAGCGAAACGGAAATGACTCTGGCGGATCGGAACCGGGTACGTTTGACGCAAAAGACCGGTTATCCGTGGGAGGGTGTTGTCACCATGACCGTTGAACCCGAAAAAGAGAAGACTTTTATATTGAAAGTGCGTATCCCGGGATGGGCGCAAGGTGTGGAGAATCCTTATGGCCTGTATCGTTCGGAGGTACGGTCTGCCGTAAGCCTGAAGGTAAACGGTAAGTCGGTTCCACTAAAAATATTCAAAGGATATGCCGAAATTCAACGGAAATGGAAAAAGGGGGATCAAGTTGAGCTGATACTACCCGTTCAGCCGCGTTTGGTGACAGCCAATGAAGCAGTGGTGGATTTACAGGACAAAGTAGCCATTGCCGCCGGTCCCTTTGTATATTGTCTGGAAGGATGTGATAATGAAGGTTTGGCTGATTTGAAGGTTGATATGCGTTCTCCCCTGTCGATCACTTTTGAAAAGGGATTATTGAATGGAATCAATGTAATTAAAGGTCAGGCACTGGATAAGACAGGAAAGAAAGTACCGGTTACGGCTATTCCTTATTATGCTTTGGGCAATCGCCAGGATAAGGGTTATGCGGTTTGGATTCCGGCAAGTAAATAATGCGAACGAACATAAACACAATTGTAAGATGAGGGTAAACTGTTTGTTAGCTCTGATATTGTCTGCTTCGGTAGTAGCGGCACAGGACGCTGTGATCCGGGTGGATGCGGGTAAGGTCGAGAATAAAATAACTCCTTATTTATATGGAGCTTGCATGGAAGATGTAAATCATGAGATTTATGGGGGAATTTATGATCAGCAGATTTTTGGCGAGAGCTTTGAGGAACCTGCCTCCATGGATAACTTTATCGGGTTTACCCGGTGCGAAGGGGTATGGAAGATGCAAGATGATCAACTTTCCGTATCGTCGCATCCGGGGGCGAAATTGGTTTATGATGATGCGGAGTTCTCTGACGGTAGGGGCGGAGTCGATATAAAATTTACCGATGACATTTCGTCTGCCAATAATGCGGGACTTTTGTTGCGCGTCGGTGAATACGGAGGTGGAGCGGATAATTTTGATGGATACGAAGTCAGCCTGTTTGCCGATGGCAAACGCGTGCTGTTAGGTAAGCATCTGCACAACTGGCAGGAACTGAAAACAGTTCCGGTAGATGTAGATCCGTCGCAATGGAATCGTATGGAAGTGAAGATGGAGGGTGATGAACTGGTGATTCTGCTGAACAGTCGTGAAGTATTGCGTTTCGAAGATCATCTTACCACTTTACGTAATGGAAAGGTCGCTTTCCGCAATTGGGGTGCCGGTGCATCTTTCCGTAACCTGACCATCGGAGATGGTACTCCTGTCAAGCTGTTAACCCGATCGGCACCACAGGTCAGTGGCATGTGGGATGCTTTTGCAGATCTGAATGCGGCCGCTTCATATAAACAGGTTGCGGACAAACCTTTTCATGGACACTATGCTCAGCAAGTAGAGTGTCTGGCAGGTATCGGTAAAGTGGGCATTGCCAACCGGAGTTTGAATCGCTGGGGGATCTCCGTACGTCAGGGTGAGAAGAAAACCGGTAGCCTTTATTTGAAAGGGAAGGCGGAAGTATGGGTAGCCCTTCAAAGCGTGGATGGTGAAAAAGAATATGCTGTACAGTGTATCCGTACCGAGTCCGGCGACTGGAAAAAGTATACATTTGAGTTGATTCCGGACAAGACCGATGAAAACGCACGCTTTGCCATTTATTTGAAAGGGAAAGGGCGTTTTCTGGTAGATATGGTCACTTTGATGAACGGTGCCGACCGGCAGTTTCGTGGGTTGCCGTTGCGTAATGATATCGGGCAGGCAATGGTGAATCAGGGGTTGCGTTTCCTGCGCTATGGAGGTACGATGGTTAACGCTCCCGAATACCGTTTTAAGAATATGATTGGTGATCGTGCATTGCGTCCGCCTTATAAAGGCCACTGGTATACTTATTCGACTAACGGTTTCGGTATCGAGGATTTCCTCCGGTTCTGCGAGAAGGCAGGGTTTGTGCCTGCTTATGCAGTGAATGTAGAAGAGTCGGCGCAGGATATGGCGGACATGATTGAATACTTGAATGGGCCGGTAGATACGGAATGGGGGAAGAAGCGTGCCGCGAACGGGCATCCCGAACCTTACGGATTGAAGTATCTGGAGATTGGAAACGAAGAGGTCATCTGGGGGGATATCGAGGCAGAGTATCAGCATTACATTGATCGTTTTAATGATATCTATGAAGCGGTTCATGCCAAAGATCCGGAGGTGCAATTTATTCATTCTGCCTGGTGGCGTCCCGAATCGCCTAACATGGAAAAAGTATTTAAAGCCCTTGACGGAAAAGCTGCTTATTGGGATTATCACCCTTGGACGGATGATCTCGGTAGCCGTGAGAATATAGACAGAGAGTTGACGGATATGAAGGCCAAGTTCTTGAAATGGAATCCGAATACAATGATGCGTTGTGCCATTTTTGAAGAAAATGGAAACCTGCATAACATTCAGCGTGCCATTGTACATGCTACCGTTCAGAATGTAGTTCGTCGCCATGGTGACTTCATCCTGACTACCTGTGCGGCCAATGCCCTTCAACCCTATCTGCAAAATGACAATGGTTGGGATCAGGGGCAGGTATTTTTCACACCGGGACAGGTTTGGGGAATGCCGACTTTCTATGCACAGCAGATGTCTGCTGCCCATCACCATCCGTTACGTTTGTGGAGTGAAGTGAAAGGAGAACTGGATGTGACAGCCACAACGAATGAAGCACGTGATGAAGTGGTTCTGCATGTTGTGAACACTTCACCTGAGGTACGGCGAAGCCAGATAAACTTGTCCGGTTTCATTCCGGAGGGAAATATGGAAATATATACTTTGAGTGGAGAACTGAATGACGAAAATCTTCCCGATACGCCGACCCGGATTCTTCCGAAAGCTATCTGGATGCAGGCTGCCGGATCTGATTTTACTTATTCGTTTCCTGCTTACTCGTATACGATTGTCGTGCTTGGGAAGTAAGTTATCGTTATGGGAATTAACATTGTTAATGCCGCTTCGGAAAGTTTTGCTGACAGATTGTAAACAACAAGTCTTTTGCATGTAAAAGATTTGTTGTTTACAATCAAAACACTTGTTTTAACAGATCGTTAAAACAAGTTTTCCTTCAATGTGATATAAACACTTATAACCTTCTATTTATCAGCCGGAACCTAATCAAAGGACCTTTGTTTCCTAAAGCCTCTGCCTGCATGGCTTCAAGTGATCTACTTGTCAGAATGACAAGTAGAATATAATTGATGAGAAGTTATAGAACCTTTTATGGTCTGAAAATAGCTGATACATTGCACGAATTTGTTCCACCGGCCGACAGCACTGGTCAGATTTCCAAGCCGTCCAGTATCTTCAGGTATAACTCCAATGCTTCTTCGATTTCTTTAATCATGATATATTCATCGGCTGTATGTGAACGCGAAGAACGGCCGGGACCCATTTTTACCGAAGGGAAAGACATTAACGCCTGATCAGAAAGGGTAGGGGAACCGAAAGGTATACGTCCCAGTTTTTTTGCTTTTTGTACAAACGGATGACTCTCTTCGATACGTGAAGAGTTAAGGCGGAATGAGCGGGCTTCGGCTTTGCAGGAAATATGTTTTTGTATTTCGGCAAACAGTTCTTCATTGGAGTAAAGTTCGTTGCTTCGTACGTCCACTAAGAAACTGCAACGGTCGGGGATGACATTGTGCTGTGTACCGGCATTGATCACCGTGACACTCATTTTGACAGGGCCCAGCAGAGACGATTCTTTGGCAAAACGGTAGTCGCGGAACCAGGCAATGTCGTCCAATACCTTATATATAGCATTATCACCTTCATTACGGGCTGCGTGTCCTGCTTTTCCGATGGCAGTGACATCAAGTACCATTAACCCTTTTTCGGCAATGGCAGGTTGCATTTCGGTAGGTTCTCCCACTACGGCAAAACTGATAGGAGGAAGTCCGGGCAATACACTTTCGATACCCCCTTTTCCCGATACTTCTTCTTCGCAGGATGCCAGATAAATGAGGTTATAACTTTGTTGCCTGCGGCATAGTTGCAGAAACACCTGTAAGAGTGTCACTACGCTTGCACCGGCATCGTTGCTGCCCAATCCGTAAAGTTTCCCATTCTCTTCGCGGGGAGTGAACGGATCTTTTCGCCAACCGTTGACCGGTTTTACGGTATCGATATGGGAATTGAGCAGGATTGTCGGTTTCTTCAGGTCGAACATGGGACTCAGACACCAGATGTTGTTTCCTTTACGGCCTGTGGTCATACCTTCGGCCTCGATATAGTTTTGCAGGTAATCGGCTGCTTTTTCTTCTTCGCGGCTGAGCGAAGGGATGCTGATCAGAGATTTCAGCAAGCCGACAGCTTCGGATGTAATGGATTCGTCTATCATTTCTTTTTTTGCTTTGAACGGATGCAAATGTACAAATAATACTTGAATCTTTCAGTTTGTCAGACAACTATTTATCAGGTACTATATGGCTAAGTGCCTGACTCTGTTAAGCAAAATAATTCAGTGTTCACACCTGATAATTCCAAATTAAACGATACCTTTGCAGACGAATAACTAACAACAAAGGATATGACTTATCATCATTTATCTGTCTTGGTTCATCGTCAGGCTGAAAAGTATGGCGACAAGACAGCTCTGAAATACCGTGACTATGAGAAGGCACAGTGGATCCCTATCTCTTGGAATGAATTCTCGCAAACTGTAAGGCAGGCCGCCAATGCCATGGTGGAACTGGGGGTACAGGAAGAAGAAAACATCGGTATTTTCTCTCAAAATAAGCCGGAATGTCTGTTTACGGATTTTGCCGCTTTTGCTAATCGTGCGGTGACGATTCCGCTCTATGCAACCAGCTCTCCGGCACAGGCACAATACATTATCAATGATGCACAGATACGTTTCTTATTTGTAGGAGAGCAGTTCCAATACGATGCTGCTTTCAGTGTATTTGGCTTTTGCCCTTCACTTACCCAGTTAATTATTTTCGATCCAGCAGTAGTAAGAGACCCGCGTGATATGAGTTCCATCTACTTTGACGAGTTTCTGGCCAAAGGAAAAGATTTGCCGCACAACGAAGTGGTGGAAGAACGTACGGCACGTGCCGGTGCCGATGATTTGGCAAATATATTGTATACGTCCGGTACTACCGGTGAGCCCAAAGGAGTGATGTTGCATCATTCTTGCTATCTGGAAGCATTCCGCATTCACGATATTCGTTTGGTGGATA
The DNA here is from genome assembly GCF_019633785.1 of Bacteroides sp. FSHCM14E1. Classification (NCBI taxonomy): domain Bacteria; kingdom Pseudomonadati; phylum Bacteroidota; class Bacteroidia; order Bacteroidales; family Bacteroidaceae; genus Bacteroides; species Bacteroides sp. FSHCM14E1. The sequence goes on along the minus strand of NZ_JADKYL010000003.1, from coordinate 360,883 downwards.
TGACCGATAAGGACGTTTCGATGAACTTCCTGCCTCTGACCCATGTGTTTGAGAAGGCGTGGACTTATCTCTGTGTGCATAAAGGAGTACAGGTATGTATCAATCTCCGTCCGGCCGACATCCAGACGACGATTAAAGAAATTCGTCCGACGTTGATGTGCAGTGTACCCCGTTTTTGGGAAAAAGTATATGCAGGTGTCCAGGAGAAAATTGCCGAGACTACCGGTATCAAGAAAATGTTGATGCTGGATGCCATCAAGGTAGGGCGTATCCACAATCTTGAGTATCTGCGGGTAGGTAAGACGCCTCCCAAAATGATTCAGCTGAAATATAAGTTCTACGAAAAGACTATTTATGCCTTATTGAAAAAGACTATCGGTATAGAGAATGGTAACTTCTTCCCGACGGCCGGTGCCGCTGTTCCTGATGAAATCTGTGAATTTGTGCATTCCGTAGGTATCGATATGTTGGTGGGATATGGCTTGACGGAATCTACTGCGACTGTTTCGTGTACTTCGAAGACCGGTTATGACATCGGTTCGGTAGGACAAGTGATGCCGGAGGTAGAGGTAAAGATCGGGGAAGACAATGAAATTCTGCTTCGGGGAAAAACGATCACGAAGGGATATTATAAGAAAGCGGAAGCTACGGCAGCTGCTATTGATGAAGAGGGATGGTTCCATACCGGAGATGCCGGCTATTTCAAAAATGGTCAGTTGTATCTGACGGAACGCATCAAGGATCTGTTCAAAACATCGAATGGAAAATACATTGCTCCCCAGGCATTGGAAACCAAATTGGTTATTGACCGTTATATCGACCAGATAGCTATTATTGCCGACCAGCGTAAATTTGTATCTGCGCTGATTGTACCCGTATACGGCTTTGTGAAACAGTATGCCAAAGAGAAAGGTATCGAATACAAGGACATGGCCGGACTGTTGGAGCATCCTAAGATTATTGCTTTGTTCCGTGCACGTATTGACACGTTGCAGCAACAATTTGCCCACTACGAACAGATTAAACGTTTCACATTGCTTCCTGAACCGTTCAGTATGGAAAAGGGAGAACTGACTAACACTCTGAAACTGAAACGTCCGGTAGTGGCACGCAATTATAAAGAGGTAATTGATAAAATGTATGAGGAGTAAGAACACGAAATTTTGTATATCTTTGCTCCCCATTATTAACGAAAACCATAAATAAGAAGTATGATTACTATTGAACAACTTAAAGACGTGAAAGAGCGCACTGATGCGCTGAGGAGGTATCTTTGACATCGACGGGAAGAAAATTCAGGTCGAAGAAGAACAATTGAGAACACAGGCTCCGGGATTCTGGGATGACCAGAAGAAGGCCGAAGCACAAATGAAACTGGTGAAAGGATTACAGAAGTGGATTGACGGTTACAACGAAGTCAAAACACTGGCAGACGAACTGGAACTGGCTTTCGATTTTTATAAAGACGAACTGGTCACCGAGCAGGAGGTGGACGAGGCGTATGCAAAGGCTCTGGAACATGTGGAAAACCTGGAGTTGCAGAATATGCTTCGTGATGAAGCCGACCAGATGAGTTGCGTGCTGAAGATTAACTCCGGTGCCGGTGGCACGGAGAGTCAGGACTGGGCATCGATGCTGATGCGTATGTATCTTCGTTATGCCGAGACCAATGGTTATAAAGCAACCATGGCCAACTTGCAGGAAGGTGATGAAGCGGGTATTAAAACCTGTACCATCCAGATCGAAGGCGACTATGCTTATGGATATCTGAAAGGTGAAAACGGTGTACACCGTTTGGTTCGTGTTTCCCCTTACAATGCGCAGGGTAAGCGTATGACTTCTTTTGCTTCCGTGTTTGTCACTCCGTTGGTGGACGATAGCATTGAAGTGAATATTTTGCCGGCCTGTATCTCTTGGGATACTTTCCGTTCGGGAGGTGCCGGTGGACAGAACGTAAATAAAGTGGAATCCGGCGTTCGTTTGCGTTATCAGTACAAGGATCCTTATACCGGAGAGGAAGAGGAAATCCTGATTGAGAATACCGAAACCCGTGACCAGCCTAAGAACCGGGAGAATGCGATGCGTCAGTTGCGCTCTATTCTTTACGATAAAGAATTGCAGCACCGCATGGCCGAACAGGCCAAAGTGGAAGCCGGTAAGAAAAAAATCGAATGGGGGTCGCAGATACGAAGCTATGTATTTGATGACCGTCGTGTAAAAGACCATCGTACCAACTTCCAGACCTCTGATGTAAACGGAGTGATGGATGGTAAAATAGAAGGCTTTATCAAGGCTTATCTGATGGAATTTTCGTCCGAAGAGGCTTAAACATAACAGAATTGTAACATCCTCCGGGATTTTCTGCCCCGGAGGATGTTTTTTTTATTTCCTTTCTTTGCTCATCATTTTATTCTCCATATTTTTGGCTGGTTAAAAGATTTGTTCTTACTTTGTTAGCGTTGAACTTTAAAGCTAACGATTATGAGTAAGAATAAGAAAAAAGTAACACACAGCAAGAAAGAAGAAGAACAAGCCAAAAAGGTTGTTAAGGTAGTTTTTGTCTCGCTGGTCATTCTGGCATTGGCTATGATTATCGGTTTTTCTCTTTTGGGCTAAGAGTGAGTGATTAGTGACTGACAATTAGTGATTAGTACCGTATAGATGAATTGTACTAATCACCGGTTATTAGCTGCTAATCACTGCCAATTAATCGCAAATCACTAAAAAGACGGATGAACAAGCAACTGATTACTATTTTTTCTATCTTCTCAATTACTTGTCTGGGGATGGTTTCTGCCCAGGAGTCTAAATCTTTTCTTCCTGAGGTGAAGAAAGAATCATTAACCTTCAGTTCGGAGGACAATAAGTTTAAACTGACTTTCAATGGCCGTATCCAGGCAGATGGAGCGGTGTTTTTTGGAGAGGATTACCAGCCCATAGGCAATGGTGTCGGATTCCGGCGTGTACGTTTAGGTGCCACTGCTGCATTTGGTAAAAGATTATCCGGTAAAATAGAGATGGATCTGACCGATGGCGGATTTTCGTTAAAAGACTGTTTCATTAAATATGCTTTTCCCAATGGGCTCTACTTTAGGGCAGGTAATTTTAAAGAGAGTTTTGGGATGGCTGCAATGACTTCTTCGGGCGATTTATGGTTTATGGAGAAAGCGAATGTGGTATCGGCATTTGCTCCTGAATATCATATTGGCGTACAGGGAACTTGGGAACATGACCAGTTCCTGGGGGTAGCAGGTGTACATTTCAAGCGAATTGAAGGTAATAAAGAAAAAGATTATTCTGAAAGTAACAACAAAGCCGGAGAAGATGAAGGAATATCGGTGACTGCCCGTGCGGTTTGGCAACCTGTTTCGGCAGATAAAGTGAAAGGCTTTCATCTGGGAATTGCTGCATCTTATCGCACTCCGAAGACTACGGTTGGTTCACTGATGCCAAATACGGTGAGATACAGTACAAGGTCGCTGTCTTATATCAATAAAATCAAGTTTCTGGATACGTCGCCTATTGCCTCGGTCAGTCACGACTGGCTGGCGGGTGCCGAGTTGGCCGGATTCTACAGAGGGTTTCGTTTTCAGGGAGAATACATTATGAACAACACAGTGCGTATGGAAGGATTAGCGACGGAGAAGTTCAATGGTTTCTATGTACAGGCTGCTTATCTGCTGTTTGGCGGACAGCAGCGGTATAGTAAATCACGTGGCGCTTTTTCACAGCCGTCGTTTGGGCGTAGTTGGGGCGACATAGAACTGGCAGCCCGTTTTGACCGTATCGACCTGAACGGAACAGAGGTGATGGGCGGATCGGCCAACGGATGGACGTTTGGGGTGAATTATTATGCTACCCGGAATCTTAAATTTCAGATTAACTATTCGTATGTAGATAATGATAAATATGCCAATGCCTTCGGACAGGCAGCGGTGGGGTATAAATCGAACGGAGAGATTGCTTACAAACCCGAGGAAGTAGACGAATCGTTGGGGAAGGGGGGGAATGCATATGGCATTCTGGGACTCCGTATACAATTGAATTTTTAAATATGCCACAAGAGATAGAACGTAAGTTTCTCGTTAAAGGAGACTATAAATCACAGGCTTTTGCGCAGAGTCGCATTGTTCAAGGCTATATCAGCAGTGCCCGTGGAAGAACGGTCCGGGTACGTATCCGCGATGGGAAAGGTTACCTGACTATTAAAGGAGCCTCCGATGCCTCGGGGTTGAGCCGCTATGAGTGGGAGAAAGAACTGCCGCTTATTGAGGCAGAGGAACTGATGAAACTTTGTGAACCGGGAGTGATCGATAAAACCCGATACCTGGTTCGTAGCGGGGAACACGTATTCGAAATAGATGAATTCTACGGTGAGAATGAAGGACTTGTAGTAGCTGAGGTTGAATTGGGGGCAGAGGATGAAATGTTTGTAAAACCTGACTTTATCGGGGAAGAGGTAACTGGGGATGTTCGCTACTATAATTCCCAGTTAATGAAAAAACCGTATACTACCTGGCCGTAGCTAACAAATAATCCGTATATTTGTTTCTTTAGTTACGGGCTCAAGAATAAAGATATATGGAACAACTGTACAACTACTTGCCGGAAAAGCTGGTGACCTTTATTCTGGTCACCTTGTTTTCACTTTTAATAGGACTCTCGCAACGCAAGATCAGTCTGAAGCGTGAAGGAGAAACCACTCTTTTCGGTACGGACCGCACCTTTACGTTTATTGGAATGTTAGGGTACCTTTTGTATATCCTCGATCCGGAAGAGATGCGGCTCTTTATGGGAGGCGGGTTGATACTCGGTATGCTTCTGGGATTGAACTATTACGTAAAACAAGCCCAGTTTCACGTATTCGGGGTGACGACCATCATCATTGCGCTGATCACTTATTGCATTGCTCCTATTGTTTCTACACAGCCTTCCTGGTTTTATGTCATGGTGATTGTAACCGTTTTATTGTTCACTGAATTGAAGCATACCTTTACGGAGATTGCACAGCGAATGAAAAACGATGAAATGATCACACTTGCCAAATTTTTGGCTATCAGTGGAATTATTCTCCCCATGCTGCCCAATGAGAATATCATTCCGGATATCAACTTGACCCCCTATACCATTTGGCTGGCTACAGTAGTTGTCTCGGGCATTTCTTACCTTTCTTATCTGTTGAAGCGATATGTCTTTCGTGAATCGGGAGTATTGGTTTCCGGTATCATCGGTGGATTGTATAGCAGTACGGCCACTATTTCGGTATTGGCGCGTAAAAGCAGGAATATCCACTCGCAGGAAGCACCCGAATACGTTGCTGCCATGCTGTTGGCTGTGAGTATGATGTTTCTGCGTTTTATGATTTTAATTCTTATTTTCAGTTCCACCATCTTTGCCTCTATCTATCCTTATCTTTTGATTATGGCTGCTGTTGCAGCCGGCGTTGCCTGGTTTATCCACTGCCGGCGGAAACGGACGCCTGGTGCTGATCTTGTGGAAGAAGAGGATGACAGCAGTAACCCTTTGGAGTTCAAAGTAGCACTGATTTTTGCCGGACTATTCGTTATCTTTACTGTGTTGACACATTACACACTGATTTATGCCGGTACCGGAGGATTGAACTTATTATCGTTTGTGTCCGGATTCAGTGATATCACTCCTTTCATCCTGAACTTATTGCAGGGAACCGGGAGTGTGGCGGCCACTGTTGTGATGGCTTGTACCATGCAGGCCATTATCAGCAATATTGTGGTGAATATGTGTTATGCACTTTTCTTTTCGGGTAAACAGAGTAAGTTGCGCTCATGGATATTAGGCGGTTTCGGCTGTGTGATTGCGGCAAATGTTGTCGTACTTTTTTTCTTTTATCTGATTTAATGTGCGTTATCGAACAACTTCTGATAAAAAAGAATAAAAATCGCCCTATTTCACCTTTCTTAACTCCGAGGGTTTCGTAAACGAATATAAAGTCGATATTTTCGTTGCCAATCTGTAACAAATACTATGATTTTGCGTCTGATAGACTATAAACTAAAACATAACTTCACATGAGAAACAAACTACTACTATTATTGCTGTTGATGTTTATAACATCCGGCATGATGTATGCTCAACAGCAGAAACCTCAGCAAACCCAGCAACGTACAGCAGCTCCATCTTATACATTGAAAGGCGTGCTTCTTGACTCGCTGACGCAAGAGGGAGAACCTTATGCTACGATCAAAATCGTGAAAAAGAGTGCTCCCCAAAAAGCCTTGAAAATGGCCGTAACTGACTTGAATGGTAAATTCCAGGAAAAATTGACTGTCGCTCCCGGAAACTATGTCGCTACTTTTTCATCTGTAGGTAAAGTGACATTGGTGAAAGACTTCACCGTAAAGGCAGGAGATAAAGTAATTGACCTCGGACAATTGAATATGGCTGAGGCTACTAACGAACTGAAAGGCATAGAGATCGTTGCCCAGAAACCATTGGTAAAGGTGGATGTGGACAAGATTGAATATAACATTGAGGACGACCCGGACTCAAAGACCAACACAGTGATGGAAATGCTTCGTAAAGTCCCGTTGGTTACAGTGGACGGTGAAGACAACATTAAGGTGAATGGCAGCAGCAGTTTTAAAATCCATGTAAACGGTAAGCCGAATAACATGATGAGCAATAATCCGAAAGATGTGCTCAAAAGTATGCCTGCTAATACAATTAAGCATATCGAGGTAATCACTTCTCCGGGAGCTAAATATGATGCAGAAGGTGTAGGCGGTATCCTGAATATCGTTACTGTAGGCGGTGGCTTTGAAGGGTATACCGCTACTTTCCGTGCCAGTGGCAGTAACCGTGGTGCCGGTGCGGGCGGATATGCCACTATTAAGTCGGGTAAACTGACTCTGACTGGTAACTATAACTACAATTATAATACAACTCCGAAGAGCTACTCAAATAGTTTCCGTGAAAACTTCGACTCGGAAGATCAGAAATATCTGGAATCAAACAGTACTTCCGATTATGACGGTAGTTTCCAGTACGGTAATCTGGAAGCCAGTTACGAAATTGATACATTACGCCTGCTGACTGCTTCTTTCGGTATGTATGGAGGTAGTAATGATAATAACAGTGACGGACTGACTACGATGTGGAATGCAAACAGAGATGTGTTGGCTTATCAATATGGCTCTCTGAGTGATGGAAGCGGTTCGTGGTATTCGATGCGGGGTAATGTCGACTACCAGCGTACGTCTAAAAAGAATAAGGACCGTATGATTACTCTTTCCTACAAGATTAGTACTCAACCCCAGAATTCGGATTACTACACTAAGTATAGAGATATAAAGGATCCTTTTGAATTGGAAATCATTGAGAAGTTCTTATTAAACAACTCTCACTCGGATGGAAAAACGAATACTACTGAACATACTTTCCAGGTGGACTACACCACTCCTATCGGAAAGTTACATACGATAGAAGTAGGTGGCAAATATATTATCCGTAATAATTTAAGTGATAATAAGTTGTTCGAAGCTAAAGGGGCAACCGACGATTATGAATACAACAACGACCGTAGCAGTAAGTACAAGCATATGAACGACATTCTTGCTGCTTATTTAGGATACACTCTTCGTTATAAGGGCTTTTCTTTTAAACCGGGAGTACGTTATGAATATACCGCTCAGGATGTAAAATATTTGGCTGGAGCTATCGGTCCGGAAGCGAATTTCAGCACCAACTATAATGATTTTGTTCCATCTGTTACGATGGGTATTAAGATTGGTAAGACACAGAACTTGCGTGGTGGTTACAACATGCGTATCTGGCGTCCGGGTATCTGGAACTTGAATCCTTATTTTGACGACCGTAACCCGATGTTTATCAGCCAGGGTAATTCGAATCTGGAAAGTGAAAAGAGCCACTCGTTCAATCTGAGCTATAGTATGTTCAGTATGAAGTTCAATGTGAATGTTTCTTTGCGTCACTCATTTGGAAACAATGGTATTGAGCGGGTGAGCCGTCTGATCGGTAAAGGCGGTGAGGACTTCCCCGGAGGACATCATGCCCCCGAAGGTGCATTGTACAGCACGTACGAAAATATCGGTAAGAACCGTAATACAGGTCTGAGCCTTTATGCTAACTGGAATGCTTCTCCCAATACTCGTATCTATCTGAATGGTGATGGCAGCTACGCTGATATTAAGAGTCCGGCCCAAGGATTACATAATTATGGATGGAGCGCTTCTATGTATGGTGGCATTCAGCATACTTTCCCATTGAAAATACGTGCCAGTCTGAATGCCGGAGGAAGTACTCCTTACATTAGCTTGCAAGGTAAGGGATCGGGTTACTATTACTATAGCCTGAGTGTGAACCGTTCATTCATCAAAGACCGTTTTACGGTAAGTGCTTATGTTAGCAATATCTTCGAGAAATATCGTTCGTTCAACAACACTACTATCGGTGAAAACTTCTTGTCTAAGAATAGCAGCCGCTATCCGAGCCGTAGCTTTGGTGTCAGCCTCAGCTATCGTATCGGTGAGTTGAAAGCCAGCGTGAAGAAAGCTGCCCGCAGTATCAATAATGATGATGTGAAAGGTGGCGGTGGCCAGGGTGGTCAAGGCGGTGGTGCTAACTAAGAGTCAGGACTTCTGGTAAAGATAAAAACAGAAAGGTGTAGCTATCCGCAGTGGTAGCTACACCTTTCTGTTTTTGAATGGGGATGTGTCATTATTCACCACAGAGTAACACAGAGTCCCATAGAGCGAACTTGATCTATTGATAACTACTGAATATTTATCTGTGTAAATCAGTGTAATCTGTGGTGAATACGAGTTTCGGCACACCCCATTTCGTCCGGTTGCCGGTTTATAATGAATGATCTGCCGGCACCTCTTTCCCCGACCAGGCTTTCAAGTTGGTCCATTCGGCGGGAGGAGCTGACCAAAAGGCATCGTCAGCAGGTAATCCCAGTGGTAAGAACCCGGTCAGACACAGATAAGTACTTCCCGTATTGATGTAGCTTTCCGACATTCTTATCTGATTACCGGAGAAACCTATCCTTAACCAACCGTTTGCGTCAAAATTGTCGGCTGACCGAAACTGATTTTCAATGACCTTGGTCATTGCACAACGTACTTGGGCGGGAGTAATATGTTCGGGAAGCAGATGTAGTAGGGCAGCTTGTCCTAACGCATGAAATACTCCGGTACGATACACGATAGACCGTCCGATTACCGGATAAGTTCCTTCCGGTGAAATAAACCGTTCCAGCTGTTCGGCATAGCGTTCCAAGCGTTTCTGCTGTACTTTCAGAAATTCAGCTCCCGGCATCCGGTGCTTTTGCATGACGATTAATATGTCAGTTAGCATGGGGTGAATCACAAAGCTGTTGTAATAATCGAGATGGAAGTCAGCCCCGTCACCGTATTGGGCATCTCCCTTATACCAGAGATCCCTGAACTTGCGTACTCCGTAGTTGAGGCGTACCGTGTCGCACTCACCGGTGAATTCTTGCAATGCAGCCTCTATGATAGAGGCAAACAGCAACCAGTTGCTTTCGTTGGGTTTAATGGCACGGCTTCGCTTCAACTCCGTCACTACCCGCTTGCGGGTAGATGCAGAGAGATTACCCCATAACTGTTTGGGGGCGCGCAGCAATCCTTCTGCCAGGAATGCGGCATCTACCAAGGGCTGCGAAGGTTCTCCGAAAATCAGGTAATCGGGTGAGGAGGGGTTAACGGCATTGCTGATTCCTTTTACAGTCAGCTCGATGTATTTCTTGCGTAACTGTCCTTCCGGCGTATCGTCCGCTCCCAATTCCAGCCATGGAGCCATGCCGCAAACTGTACGTCCTACTGCTTCCAGATAAGAGAAACGTTGCCGGTCGGGGGCAAGCGATTGGTATGGCATTCTTTTCTTCAGTGTTTCGTTAGCCAGATTGCTGAGTACCGGATCGGCCAGGCGGACAAGTGTCTTTACCCAGACATCCCGGTCGGCAGTTCCTGGCCGGCACTGTGCCCAAAGACAGGGGACTGCCGGCCATCCTCCGGCCAGCAATCCCCATACAATAATTAAGATGATCCGTTTCATTGAAGCGATCCGTCTTCTTTATATTCCACTACCACTACGTCCGTAAGTGGCTTTTTCCCCGGAGTAGTTACACGGATGGTATTTTCTCCTGCCTTCAGTTTGACACCTTTCCATACAACTGTTGAGTAAGTATCTGCTTTTTGTTTGCCACAACTGACACCGTTTACAAACAGTTCGGCTTCCGGGGCAGTGGTGAATGCCATGAAAGTCTGCTCCGGTTGGTAGCGAAGCCTGCATCGCTTCTCTGCCAAGTAAATCATCGGCTCCTGTTTGTTCCAGTTTGCTTTATAGAAGTAGTAGGAGTCTTTCTTCACCTTTCGGTCGAAGGTGACGAGACCTTTGTCATTGATACCCGGGCGGTCACCTTCCGTACGATGGGCAGCGCCGAAGTCGAACATGTTCCAAACGAATGTACCCCATACGAACGGACGTTCGGCTATGATTTTCCAATTCTCCATATGATAGTAGGTCTGCCAGTTTTCAGGGTGCCACCATCCCGAAGCGGACGGTTGCCTGAGCGAGTCCTGCTGGTGGTAGACACTGGCTCCTGCCCCGTATTCACTGATGCCGATACGTATTTCGGGATATTTCTCGTGTGTACGGTCCAGAAAGGTTGCCAATGTTTTCGGAGTACTTCCATACCAACCGTCGTAACGGTTCCAGGCAATGTTATCGGTAATGAAGTTCAAATCACCGTTCTGGTTGCTGGCGGAAGTTGTCGGACGGGTAGGGTCTTCCTGTTTCGCCAGTACATTCAGTTCTTTGATATACTCTACAGGATTGTCCCCGACTTCCTTCAGTTCATTGAACAGGCCCCAGAAGCAGATAGAGGGATGATTGTAGTGCTGGCGAATCAGTTCGATGAGTTGCTGTTTGCCATTCTCACGGAAGGAAAGCTGGTTGACAAAACCTTTATCCGCATATCCTCCGGGACCGACAAACGGAATCTCAGCCCAAGTGACGATACCGTGCCGGTCCATCAAATCGTACATATAAGTTGCCTGCGGATAGTGTGCCAGGCGGATGGCGTTGACTCCCATCTCGCGCATCAGTGCCACATCTTCTTCATGATGCTGGGGACGGAGTGCGTTACCCACTTCGGCACGATCCTGATGGCGGCATACCCCATGAAGTGGTAAATGCTTGCCATTCAGGAAGAATCCTTGAGCCGGATCGGTATGATAATAGCGTAGACCTAATGGCTGTGTTACACTGTCGATCTGTTTACCGTTCTTGTGGAGGCTGACAGTGACCTGATACATAAACGGGTCTTCACAACCATTCCAAAGACGTGGTTTTTGAATCAGTAAAGGAAGCTGTTCCTGAATATCGGTCCCCTGTTTCAGCGATATGCTCCGGTTTTCTTTGCAAATCACTTTAGAGCCGTCCGTCACTTGGATCCGAAGTTCGGCCGCTCCATCGGTTGCTCGGTTGGACAGGTTCACTTTGGCACATACTTTTGCTTCTTGGGCGCTGACGGCTTCCTGCACCAGATAAACTCCCGGTGAAGCATAATCCAGAGGCGAGATGCAAGTCTCGTCCGTAATCAGCAGATGTACATCCCTGTAGATTCCCCCGTAAAAATTGAAGTCGCCTACGAGTGGCATTATGTCCAGTTGCTCACCGTTATTGGCACGTACCAGAATGGAGTTCTTTTCTCCGTATTTCACTAAGTCTGTGATTTCGAATATAAAGGCTCCGTATCCGCCCCGGTGTTCGCCAATGTGTTTGCGGTTGATGAACACGTTGGCTACACTGTTCACACCTTCAAAGCGAAGAAACAGGCGCTTGCCTTTCCATTCGGGACGAACATATAGAGCTTTTTCATAGTTCCCGATACCCCGTTTGTAGTCTGTTTTGCCGGCAAGCGCATCTTGTGCATTCCAGGTGTGCGGCAGGTCTACCCTGCGGGTGTCTCCCTGTACCTGATGCGAGAAACGGAAATTCCAGTTATTGTTGAGTAGAATATCCTGACGCTGGGCGTGAAGGGAGAGAGAGAAGAGAAGTAGGAGAAGAAAGGGGATTAAATCTTTTCCTCGGCCCCTCCGCCATAAGGAGGGAAAATAGTTACATTTCTGCTGTTTCATATGTTCTTGATTATGTATTGATTAATGATGTTATTATTGAGATCATCTGTATTTCCCTATCCGTTTTGTAATACGTCCGCTTTCTCCGGTCCGCCCGGTTCGGGAGTTTCTTGTGGGTGAATCACATCGAAATAATAGATGCCTTGTTCCTTCAGATAGTCCAGGAAGGACGGCAACCGCATGCAGAAACGGCTCCAGTCTTTTGCGCCGGGTGAAGTCCATGCCGATTCTGCCAAGGCTATCAAACGCGGGAAGGTCATGAAATCCAGTCGTTTGGCATCCGCGATCCGTTCGGTCCAGAGTGTGAACTGCATACCCAGTATCTGATTTTCGTATCCTTTAAAGAGATGACTGACCGGTTCGGGAAAAGCGTAGACATCTTGCAACGGATTGAATCCATCCCAATAGCGTCCCACTTTATGTGAGGCATCCTGTACGAAATCGCCATACAGCGGACGGCGTGGAGTCAGCACTACCTGATAGCCCTGTTCAAGCGCTTTCAGCAACTGGTACTTGCGGTCGTGACGCCACCACATCACCAGTGCTTTCGAGGGGGAGATACCGGCATCCACTATTTCGTCCCAACCGATCATCTTCTTGCCTTTGGCTGCTACCAGATCGGCGGCACGGCGGATGAAGTAATGCTCCAGTCCGGTTTCATTGACCAGCCCTTTTTCCTTTATGAAGTTCTGGATATCCGGATCTGTGAACCAGTTCTGGTTACCATAGTGCACTTCGTCACCTCCGATATGGATATAGGGAGCCGGAAAGAGAGCGGTTATTTCATCGAGCACATCGCTGATAAAACGATAAGTTTCTTCTTTGCAAGGATGGAATGTGAAATGCTTCCAGCGTCCTTCACCTCCCCCCGATACCTCCGGATAGGCACGGCAGACTGCCGTGGCATGTCCCGGCATATCGAACTCCGGAATCACCATAATCTGGCGTTCGGCTGCATAGGCCACGATCTCCCGGATGTCGTCCTGTGTATAGAACTGCGGAGCTGCTTTGGCATCATGCCAATTACCGACGGCTCCTATCTCCGTCAGCTTAGGATATTTTTTGATTTCAATGCGCCATCCCGGTTCGTCTGTCAGATGCCAGTGGAATACATTGAGATGGAGCCTCGCCATCAGGTCGAGGTATTGTTTTACTTTCTCTTTGCCGAAGAAGTGGCGGCTTTCATCGAGCATAAATCCGCGCCATGCGTAGCGTGGCGAACTGTAAATCCGGCAACAGCGGATTTTGCCCCGTTCGTGCTGTGCCAGTTGTCTGATGGCCTGGCCGGCATAAAATGCGCCTTTCTCAGAAGTGGCATCAATGAAGATAGAATCCGGCGTAATTTCCAGTTGATATGCTTCATCCGAATATGCTGTACCGATGGCAGGCAGAGACTTAGAGATAGTAGTTCGTACACACTCAGCCGAAATTTCGTCATAAGAGAATGTGCCTTTATGTGTCTCTATCGCAGAAGGAGCGGGGAATAGCTTTTGTGCTTGTAAGCCTTGAAAAGCAAATAGAGCAAGAAGAAGAAATTTTATTCTCCCTCTTGCTGTATTATGAATGAATAATGGTCTGTTGGTTCGTTTCATCCTATGTCTTTAACTTGTTAGCATTCTTTTTTACTTAAATACTTCCATTATAGGCCTTCCGATCCATACTTGTGGCTGTTTCAGTTTGAAAATGGCAGCCACGGTAGCGGCTACGTCAAACTGCATCATGCTGGCCTGAATCTCATGCCCTTTCCTGATATTTTTCCCCGAGATGATGAACGGAGTCTGCATTTCCAGCATTGTTTTTCCTCCGTGTCCTTTATTGATTCCGCCATGGTCGGATGTTACTATAAAAATCGTTTCATCCAGCATTCCGGCTTCTTTCACCGCGTCAATCACTTTGCCGATGTATCCGTCTATTTCTTCAAGCTTCTGGTAATAAGCCGGTGTGTCATGTCCTTCCTTATGTCCTACATGATCCGGATTATCCCAAGCGATAAGTGTCAAAGCCGGCTTTTTCTCTTTAATATACTTCACGGCTGTTTCGCATAGTTCCGTAGGATGTTTTTCGTAGTTAATCCCTTGGTTGTATTTGTTTACTGCCAGCGTATCTACCAGGTATTTGATGCCGATCCATTCGTAGAGAGTGCCAATTTCAGCTTTCGGGTCAGCTTCGCGGAGCAATTGGAATACAGTTGGAAAAATGCCATCTTTACTTAATTCTTTCGAAGGAAGATCCGGGGTGCTTGAATTCCAAGTCGTGTATCCGTGTAGCTCCGGGCCTGCTCCCATGAACATAGATGCCCAGTTCACTGCACTGGACGAAGGGAGTACAGAGCGTTTGGTCAGTGTGTAAGAACCATCATTCATTAATTGTTTGATATGGGGAATATTCGCTTTCTCTACACTGTAGGAACCCCAGCCGTCCAACCCAATCAAAACTACATGTTTGGCTTTCCACTTGCTGCCGGCATGGCAATTGGGAACTATCGTTAATAAACAGATAATTAAACAGGCTAATTTAAACACTTGTGTTTTCATGATACTTTTTTATAATAAAATTATTTATCTAAATCTTTTCTACGCTTCAAGGCTTCAAGAAAGTAGTAGTCTGCATAGTTCAGAGGTACGTCGATTTCACTATTATGCGGAATACTGCCTACGCTATGCATCAGGATAAAATTGCCGTTAGTGCCCAATGCGGCCCGATAGTCAGGTGATGCGAGACTATGCATGATGCGGTCTGCATATTCCCTGTAAGAAGCGGCATCGGGGACGTCATATGTGCTGATCTCGTACAGGGCAGAAGCGATGCAGGATGCGGAAGAGACGTCCCGGGGTTCATCGGGTATATTGGGTGCGTCCATGTCCCAGTAAGGTATCAGATCTTCGGGCATGTGCGGATCATTTTTCATCCTATTGAATGTTTTCAGTGCCTGATCCAGATATTTGCGGTCTTTCGTTTCACGATAGCAAATAGTGAAGCCGTAGATGGCCCATGCCTGTCCACGTGACCAAACCGATTCATCAGCATATCCTTGTGCTGTTTGTTTATGGCGTACGGAGCCGTCCGAAATATTGTAGTCCACTACGTGATAGCAACTTCCATCAGGACGGAAATGCTCGGAAAGAGTACGGTCGGCATGTGCTACGGCTACTTTATGGAAAGTGGAATCACCGGACAGTTTGGTTGCTTCGAACAGAAGTTCCAGGTTCATCATGTTGTCAATGATAACCGGACATTCCCAGCCTCTTTCACTTTGCCAGCTATTACCCTTTACATCCCAGCTTTGAATGACTCCGGCATTGGGGCGGAAACGCGTACAAAGTGATTTGGCTGCCTGTACCATTACGTCTTTATATGCAGCTGTATCGGGAGCGAGCCTCAGGCCGTTACCAAAACTGCAATTAATGATGAATCCTATATCGTGATGCCAAGTCAGGTGCTCGGCCGGGCGAATGGCTTCAGTATATTTTCTGGCCAGTGGGAGGTAGCTGGTGTCACCTGTCAGTTCGTACAGATACCAGATGCTACCGGGAAAAAATCCACTGCGCCAATCGGCATATCCGCAGTAATATACAGATCCATCTCTATTGAGAGTTACAGGATTGAGACATTTTCCGCTGGCCTCGATGGTGTCGATGGCCAAACCGAGTTGTGCTTTGGCAAATTCTACATTTTCTGTTATAAAAGACGGTACTGTGGGTTTGTGGCTTGAGCAAGCCACACATATCATTGCGCAGGCTGCTCCCAATAAGGGTTTTAAGTTCATGTTTTATTGTTTTTTTATGGTAAAAGAATAATTTCCTGTTTTATAAATGTTTGTTGCTGTGAGTGTAATGCGACAAATCGATTTACCCCATACATTGGATAGCCGGGGATCTGTTAATGGGATTATTTCTGTTTTCACATCGAACAGTTGTTTATCATATTCTATGACGGCTTTCTTTCCTTTTACTTCCAATTGAATTTTTCCCGGTATTTCCGTACACACCTGCCCCCATGTCATGAAATTGATTTGATTGGGCTGTTTGGCTGTCTTCAGACGGAAAGAATCTGAAATCCGTAATTGTCCTTTCTGAAGTGAATAGGAACGTATCCATGATTCCACTTCTGCTTCGGCCGGATAGGCTGTCGCTATATTGGCTGTGAATGTGTTTTTCCTTTTGTCAGCTTGTACTTGTGTTGCTTTATATGTTGCTCCGTATTTCTGGGGGACGCCATTAATCAGGGGGAGATTGTGATAATTGCTCTGCATGGTCCAAATGGTGTAGCGATCCTTGCTGAATGTCTGGCGTGTATAAGTCCCTACTCCGGCATCAATAAGAAAAGGAGTTTGGTCTATCCAGAATGAGAAGGTACCTGCGTCATTATGATTATGGCTTTCGTCGTTATATCCTCCTTTAGCGGCCAGGAAGTTTCCTTTATTGTCAGTTATATAGCAGAATTCGGTTTCCGGATACCAGGAGAATGGGGGAGTGAGATGTGCCGCTTGAGTTTCTTTTAGTTCGTTCGCAATTTTTATAGCAGCAAGCGTACGGTATATATCGCGTCCGGAAGGAAGCTTATTGGTGTTAATCATAGCAGCGAATCCTTTCATTTCGTTACTGTTTACAGCCTTGCCATACCGGAATATCAAGGGAGCGTCTCCACTGCTTTTCGCCGAGGCATCAGCGAAATTAACCACCCATCCTTTGCCCACGTATGAACGTGATATATATTCGCCCATATTCTTTATCATGGGATTATCGAAGATGGAGACAGTTCCTCCGGTAACGGCTGACAGTAATTCCAGATAATCAAACATTTTTCCTGCGGCATGTCCCCAGTAGGAGGGACCTTCCTCACATGCACCGTCGGTATGGGTATAGTTGATGAATTTATCTACCGAAACCATACTGCGGTATACTGCCTTCGCTAACATTTCTTTATCATTTTCAAGCAGCATAAAACACATTAAGGCGTTGCTGTTACACCAAGGATTCCAGTTGTTGACCATCATTCCCGGTTTATAGTCCACTGCCATCCACCAGAAGTGATCGTTATTCATGTAAGGATCCAGTATACGCTGTTGGAGCGTATGCCGTAAACGTTCGGATATGGCAGGATTGAGTTTGTCAAATTCTTGATGCATGTAATAATAGGTCCATGCGAGTAAAGAGCCCAGATCACCTGCTGTCAGGTCTATGATGTTTTCTTTAAAATCGGGTAGTGAGCGGTGAGACTGTTGTGCATTCAAATGGGCGGCCAATGCCCAGGAAGTCATCTCGCAGGAATGATATACACCGTTGATCAGCTGATCGATAAATCGTCCTTTCCCTTCTGCGAGTTCAGCGAGTAGCAGGTCGGCTATGGCATTGTTATTGTTGGCGAAGGGAGCTTCCATAACGCTACGGTTGCCGCTGCGTTCAAATTCCATATAATCAGTAGCTTTCACAACCTGCCATTGATAATTCAGCTGCTTTTCTCCGCGAAGGATACATTCATTCTTGAAAGAGCCTAAAAAAGTGTCCCATCCGGTTCGGTCGGTATAAGCAGGATAAGTGACCCATTGTTGATTTAATATAAGCACTTCCTGCAAACTGCTTACGCTGGCTTGTTTTTGAAGATAGTTCCGTTCTGTATAGCTGAGGGCTCTTACAGTACAGCATAGCAAGAGAGTGAATATTAATAATTTCTTCATCGTAATAAAATTAAGATTTTAACGTAGGCAAAGTAACAAAATTTATTGCTATTTCATCTTACTAAATGGTTCTTAATGCTATATAAATTTTCTATTTTAGTTGGATATTTGAGGGAGCCAATCCTCAAAAGAGGAAAAGTCGATAAGAGAGTTTATTTAGAACTTTCTTTTCAGATGGAATAGAGGGCGTGTGTCGAAACTCACCACAGAAGACACTGAGTAACACAGAGTGAATTTTAAGTCATTGATTATCTATGTTGATAATCTGTGATAATCCGTGTAATCTGTGGCGAAAAGAGTTTTGACACAGCCCTTTGGTTTATAAGAATCAGTAGCTTAAACGTATTTGTTTAATTCCAGCCCGAGTTCTGAGTCAGTGATTTATTCATATCAGTTTCATGTTTTGGGATTGGCCATACATAATATTGGTCTCCTCCCCATGTATAAGGATAGGTGACAGTACCCCATACATCTTTCATTCCGGCTGTACCATCAGCATTATTAAACTTACTTTCTTTCCATGTTTTCCAACGGAGTTCTTCGTAAAAGTCAACCCCTTCACCTGCTGTTTCCCAGCGGAATTCATTCTGGATGCGAATGCGCATATCTTCCTGTCCCTGGACTATAGTGGCAGTATTGCTGTTCAACAGTGCAACACCGGCACGTTGGCGTACTTTATTCAACCATTCGATGGCCTCGTCGGTTTTACCCTGCTCATTCAATGCTTCAGCCAATCCTATGACGACAGTTGCGTAGCGGATAATTGGCAGGTCAATCGGAGATTGTTCGCGATTGGTCATTTCACTTGAACCTTCGGCAACAAATTTGCGGAACAAATAGTATAAATGGCTCTGGGTGTCAGTGCGTAAGTCATAAGGATAATCGGTGTCGGCACCATAATAAGGCCAGCGTGAAGTGAAGGTGTGGTCTACGCTGTTTCCGGAACCATCATATGTAGCATATGGAGTGATGACAGTCTGGGCTAAACGAGGATCTCGGCTGTCATAAGCAGCTTTAATACGGGCCTCGTTTCCTGCCGGCAGATAGAATGCTTTTGCCTTGTCACTCAGCTTTTCCAGACGTCCGTCTACTTTTGCTTTTATTTTTTTTACCATATCGTCTAATGCCTCTTCCGTACCGTCAAAGCCGATTTCGCGATACTGTGCTTTTACTGTTGCCGGATCAGTATTACGCAAGAAGAATACTTCACGGTCTTTAATATCTAAGCTTGAGAACCCCGGAATGTATTCATCCCAGTTAAATTTACTGCCGTCTATATTTTCGTAGGTTTCTACAAAATCCACACTGGCCAACATGGTGTTCCAGCAAGAACCAAATGTAGTACGGCCACCATAACGGAAGCTCATGGAATTTCCGTAAGTGCTGCCATTGTTATCGATACACTGCAAAGAGAAGATAGCTTCATCACTCTGTTCATTAGCTTCCTTGAAGAGTTGCTTGTAACCATCCTGAAATAATGAATGTCCCAATTCACCTACTTTACGGAAATCTGCTTCCGCCTTACTCCATTCTTTGGTCCACAGATAGATTTTGCCACGCAGTGCATAAGCCACTGATTTGGTGACATGACCCCATTCTGCTTTACCGGCAGCGATACGGTCGGGGAAATTCGGATCGTTTATTGCGTCGGTTAAATCTTGTATGCAGAAATTCCATATATTCTCTTCGCTTTCACGTGGTTTGTCTGCTTGATCAAGTTCCATAGGCGTATTATAATAAGGAACACCCCTGAAGACTGCATTCAGTTTGTAATAATAAAACGCACGCAATACTTTTGCTTCGGATAATAATTTGCCTTTTACGCTTTCACTTATCGGTGCGTCGGGTAGATGTACAATGGCATCATTGGCACGATAGATACCTGCATAATGTTGTTTCCAATAGTCTGAGAATATTCCGGAACCGATAGAAGCTGTACCGGCCAGCAATGGATAATCGTTGTCGCGGCAGGTTGCACCCACGCTGAATGCCTCCATTAGATAAGCCTCTTTTGCCACATACCCTTCGCGCAGGGTGGCGTAGATAGAGGCTACTCCCATAGTACAAAAGTTTTCATTACTCCACATACTGCCCGATGATGCTTTATCATATGGCTTTGTGTCCAGTAAATCTCCCTGGCAACTGCTTATAGCAATTGCTGTGGCTGTTAATATGAATAATTTATTTAATAGTTTCATAAGATTTCAAGATTTATTTAGAATGTTATATTGGCACCTATTGCAATTGTTCTAAACGGAGAATAGCCCATACCGGTAGCAGATTCCGGGTCTTGGCCTTCAAATCCGGTAATTGTCAGCAGATTTTCAGCTGAAACGTAAACACGTGCATTCTGCATAGCGATTTTTGAAACCCAGTTTTTCGGTAGAGTATAACCTAAAGACAGGTTCTTCAATTTGATGTAATCACCTTTGTATAGCCATAAAGTTGTATTTCCATGACGATTTTGTACATAGCCGTCTATATAAGCCATACGCGGATATTTCGCATTGATGTTGGTACGTGGATCATCCGGATTTTCGGGATTGTAGAAATAATGGTTTTCGGCAATCCGTTGTGCGATGGTGCTACCCCATTCTGTAGATGCGGCATTATAGCCAGTGGTTGCTCCCCAGTATATGCTGAATCCGGCAGCTCCCGCCCATACCATAGAGAGGTCGAATCCTTTCCATGCGGCAGAGGCCTGAAAACCGAAATTGTATTTGGGCTTATTGGATGTTTTTTGGAAAGTATAGTCGTTATCGTCACCATATACTCCATTATTATTGGAGTCGGCATAGATGTAATCACCATACCAGATCTTGTTTTTGGCAACCGTCTTGCCTGGTTGAAATTCATATCCGGCTGCGATCATGTCTTTTACCCATGTCATATCTTTTTCTGTACGGATCATACCGGTCTTAGGTCCTCCTTGAGGATTTACGCTGCCATCCGCATTGTAGTAAGAGCCATTGCCATGATAAACGTTCCGTAAATAGTATTCATTCATCATGCGGCCTTCAACAATGGGGGTTGTGCCACCACTGGACACTTTACCGATATTATCTTCCCATTTACCTCCGGTCAGTTTGTTACTCGGATCTTCTACCCATGTTCTTTCATAAGAGCCGTTATAGGCATCTATATTGCTTTTGTTGTATGAGAAGTTGCCGTTAATGGAGTAGCTAACCCCTCCTATGTTATCACGCCATCCCAGTGATAACTCAACTCCCTTATTGCTCACTTTGGCGAGGTTCTGACGGGGGGCAGTCATTGTTCCGAATACATAAGGAATAGTTGGGCGGTATAAGATACCGTCGGTTTTCTTCTGATACAGGTCGGCACTTATGCTCAGACGGTCCTTTAATAAATTAACATCAACACCAAAGTTGACAGAGGTGGTAGATTCCCATTGCAGTAAGCTATTGGCGATGGCACCCATATACAGTGCAGAATTTAAGGCATTTCCAAATACTGCGTTGGTGGTACTGTATACCGACATGTATTCGTAGTTACCAATTTCAGAGTTACCTAATTTACCCCAAGATGCACGGATTTTCAGGTTATCCAGCCAGGCACGGGTATTTTCCATGAAGCTTTCTTCTGAGATGCGCCATGCACCTGATAAGGAAGGGAAGAATCCCCAACGATGATCTTTATGGAAGCGTGAGGATCCGTCATAACGGAAATTCGCCTCAAATAAATACCGGGAATTATATGCATAGTTCACGCGTCCGAATACAGAACGTGTGGCATAATCCTGGGTTGCACCTTTGGTACTTGTCATTTCGGTTGCTTCATCAAACTGGTTCAGTGATTCGTCGATCAAGCCTTTCTTTGCGGCATCTACAGTATAGTAATTCTTGTAGAATTCCTGATAACCTAACAATGCGGATACATCGTGTTTCTGAGCAAATGTGTGATGGTAGTTTAACAGGTTTTCCAATGTATAAGAATAATTGGATTCATAACCGAAACTTGTGCTTAATTGAGAAGGAGGAGTGATACCATCGACAATTACCCCGTCACTGAAACGTGTCTGATAAGCGGGTACTCCCCATTGGCGGGTTTCGTAGATGTAACGGTTGTAATTGAAGTTGAAATCCCAACTTAGATCTTTAAAGAACTTGACCTTACTAAATAGGGTCGTGTTGAAACGGTTGTAGCGTTTGAAGCCATCATTCCGTGCCAGTTTATATAGTGGGTTATTGGCTGTTGCACGTTCGTCCGGACATTCCGGGTAGCCGAAACTTCCGTTCCATTCAGGATAAGTACCGGCTGTAGATTGTCGGAGGAAAGTATTGGCATTGCTAAAGTCACCCACTTCACGGTCCATTTGTGAGGCATAAGTGCGCGTACCTAAAGTCAACCATTGAGTTGGGTTGGCTTCAATATTGGCACGTACAGAGTAGGTTTTGTTGGCTGTATTGTCTACAATACCTTCATTATCCTGATAACGGGCTGACAATAAGAAACGAATTTTGTTAGATCCTCCTGAAACCGAAAGATTATGTTCGTGTATCATACCTCCTGAGTATAGCTCTTTCAGCCAGTTGGTATTTGGGTATGCGATGTAATTAGGAACACCGTTTTCGTTTACTCCATTGGGATCTTTTGATTTCTCTCTCCACAAATCGATATACTTTTGGTCAAAAAGAGTTCCGGAGCCAACATTTTCGCAAGATTCGTTCATTAATTCCATATAATCCGCATAGTTGCTCATAGTTTCTATCATGCGTGTCGGGCTGTTGAAAGAGACGCGTCCACTATAGTTTACCTGTATCTTGTCGCGATCGCCGCTTTTTGTTGTGACTAAGATGACTCCGTTGGCAGCACGGGCACCATAAATAGCACAAGAAGCTGCATCTTTTAGAATAGAGATATTTTCTATATCCTGAGGGTTAATGGCATTCAATGAACCTTCCATGCCATCGATGATAATCAAAGGTGAGGCATTATTCATTGTACCGTTACCGCGTACCCGTAGGGTTGTGTTATCCTCTCCCGGCATTGCCGAGCCTGAGCTGGCTTGAAGTCCTGGACTTAGACCGGCTAATGCCGAAGATACTGTCGTAATGGGGCGTGATTTAGTTTGTTCTTCAAAATCAACGGAAGATACGGCACCTGTTAAATTTGCTTTCTTCTGTGTGCCATACCCTACCACTACTACCTCGTCGAGTGTTTTGCTGTCTTCTTCCAGTTGGATGTTGAAAGACACCTGGTTGCCACTTACTTTGACTTCTTTATTGAGATAGCCGATGTAAGAGATTTGCAGTGTTGCGTTGGACGGTACTTCGAGACTAAACTCTCCGTTCAGGTTTGTGATGACGCCAATAGTTTTATTACCTTTTACAATGACGTTAGCTCCGATAATCGGTTCTCCATTTGCATCTTTTACAATACCTTTAATCGTTCTGTGCTGTTGGGGGACTGCTGTGATCGCATCTCCGTTTTCAACTGTCTCTTGTGAAGAAACAGCCCAGGCACTACCGCTTAAAAGCATTATTAACGATGTACTTACAAGTACCCTTTTAGAAGATAAGGGTAGCAAATGTAATTTGCTTTTTCTCATAATACTTTAGATTGAGTTAATAAAAGTGTTAAATACATCGCAAAACTACGGTAACTGATCTGATCCGATGTGATACTTTTATTCTCAATAGGGGCACTAATTATTCAGAGCCTATTTGGAAGCTGTCCTAATCCGTGTTTTCCATATGGTTTTATGTACAAAATTTTGTGATAAGATGCTAAATTGAATAGGAATCTTGGGCATAATTTGTTCTTTTTCATGATCCGTATACTATTAAACTTTACAAAAAACAAATGAAAGAATCGGACTATGTCGTGAAGCAGACCTCTCTATGCTATTTTTGTTCGCAGTATAGGCACTAATTGTTCTTAACTCAGTAGAAGTTCCAGAAGAACTTTGGCGATGTCGCTGGAGAAAGAACGTATTGAAAAGGAACATATTGAAGAAATGAATCAAGCTAAATTACGATTCTTTACCAACGTGAGCCATGAGTTCCGTACTCCTTTAACTCTCATTATAAGTCAGGTAGAACTTATGTTACAGAAGAATACAATACCTCCATCTTTGCACAACAGTATTTTCAGGATAAGGAAGCATGCCCAACAAATGAAACTCCTAATCTCAGAATTACTTGACTTCCGGAAATTCGATCAAAACTATATCCAATTAAAACTATCGGAACAAAGTCTGAATACATTTTTGGAGGAGGTCTATCTGTCTTTCTCAGCTTATGCCTCTCAGAAGTCTATTTCTTATCATCTGAAGCTACTGGAGCAGGATGTATTTATTTGGATAGATGACTGGCAAATGAGAAAGGTTCTGTTTAATTTGCTTTCGAATGCTTTTAAACATGTTCCGGATAAAGGAAAAATAAATATATTGACCTCTACTACGCCGGATCAGGTAATTATTGCGGTTAAAGATTCCGGAAATGGCATTAGTAAAGAAGAACAGGAGCGGATATTCGACCGTTTTTATCAGGCGGACAATCGGAATAAAGCGATTCATGTTGGCACTGGTATCGGACTCGCATTAACGAAAAGTATTATTCAGCTACATCATGGTACAATTGAGGTAGAAAGTGAGTTAAATGAAGGAAGTTGTTTTATTGTGAAGTTACCTAAAACTCGTGCTTGTTTTGAAAAGGATACTGAAGTCGTTTTTCTGGAATCTCCAGAAAAAGAGCCTATGATACAAGAGAGTACCATACCGGATGAGAACTTTATGGAAAAGGATGATTCTATGTTCGAAACTCCCTTGATAGATGGGCGGGAAGGGAAACGGAAAGTTCTGTTGGTAGAAGATAATGTGGAACTTCTGCATGTACTTAAAGAAATATTTTCATCACTTTATCAGGTGGTGACGGCAGCTAATGGCGAGGAGGGATTAAAACAGGCTTTTGCAGAAGTTCCCGATTTGATAGTGAGTGATGTTATGATGCCGGTAATGACAGGAACGGAGATGTGCCTGAAAATAAAGAATAACATAAACCTGTGTCACATTCCGATTGTGTTGTTGACTGCACTTGACACTGTAGACCAAAATATTGAAGGACTACGTCGTGGGGCAGACGACTATATCACCAAGCCATTCAATGCAAAAATCTTAATAACCCGTTGCAATAATTTGATCCGTAACCGCTTGTTGATGCAAAGCCGTTTTGCTAAAGATCAGATTTCGGAAGTCGATCTGTTGGCTGCTAATCCGATAGATAAAAGTTTCTTGGATAGAGTAATCAAAGTGGTAGATAAGTATCTTGATAATGAGGACTTTGATATTGGTATATTATGTCAGGAACTTGGAATGGGGCGGACGTTGTTGCACACAAAATTCAAAGCATTGACAGGAATGACACCCAATGAATTTATTCTAAATCACCGATTGAAAAAAGCATCGCTGATGTTGAAGAACGAACCTTATTTGCAGGTAGCAGAAATATCCGATAGGTTAGGTTTCGGTTCTCCGCGCTATTTCAGTCGTTGTTTTAAAAACCAATATAACGTTACTCCGATGGAATATCGCAAAGGAGCTAAACAGGAAAATCTTAAATGACCTAAGTTGGATACCGGATAAGGAGAATAACATCTGAAAGTAAATTTACGCTCGTAAAGAAACTATTTAATCAATATGGACTCATGGTCTATTTAAATAGCTGGATTAAAAAGAATCTGATGATAGGTAAGAGAAAAGAGGCTTTGCCGTAATATCGCCAAAGTTCTTCTGGAACTTTTTTCGCGCCAGATAAAATAGGTCACTGAAATGCTGATAGTGATGTAACTGAGCCATGCCCACCAAGTAAGGTACCATGGGGTATTGATATGTATTTGTAATAAGATCTCCTGTGCTTTGCGCATTTTCAGGGAGTTGCCTTTTTGCCGTACGTGTAACACGTAGTCTCCAGGATCCAGATTGGTGTATTTCAGGCTTGTTTGTGAGGTGAGTGACCATTGCTTGTCAAAACCTTCTAACTGATACTCATACCAAGTATTATTCAGTATATCCACATAGTTGGAAGAAGCAAACTCAATAGTCAGGTTATTTTGGGTGGCATTTAGATTTATTTCCCGGACAAAAGGGAGCCCTTCTGTCAGTATACGACTTTTGTCATCCGGACTTATCCGTGCGTTGTTGACGGATAAACTTGAAAAATAGAGTTTAGGTTTGGGATATTCTTTGTTCAGGTCTTTTTCCAGAAAAGAACTAAGCCCTCCTGTACCTCCGATAAATATAGTATGGTCACTACACATCCATACACCACAACCATTAATGATGGATGAAAGGGACAGTCCGTTATCCAGTTCAATGGAACGGAATGATTCGGTGGTTGGATTAAACAGTGTGATACCCCGATCACTTGTGATGAGTATGTTGTCTGTCGAAGTCTGTAGAAGATTATAGCAATAATTACTGAGTAATTGGTTCTGCTCGGGAGTATAGTTGATGCAGGTCTGAGTTTGTTCGTTATAACAAAAAAGTCCTGAACCTAAAGTGGCGATATAAAGATATTGATTGTTACCTTTCAAAATCTTGCTGATGCCGAACTGTCCAATGGATGCAGGCAGACTGAATGATTTGACTTCTTCAGGGTGTTTCAGATTTATACTATATAAGTTAGTACCTGCCGACAACCAGAGAAAACCTTTGGGATCAATGGTGAAAGTTTGATAGTAATATCCGTCATAAAGCAAGCGGAATTCATTTGTATCGGGATTCATGGAAAAAACTCCGTTACGAGCGGAAACGATTAGCTGGTCGTTATAGAAAGATACTTGGAAGATAACATCATTGGGCTCTTTGAGGCCTTTCGTGGAATGATTGAGGTAGTTGTAAAAACGTCCGGTCTTGCGGTCGAACCGGGAGAGTCCTCCCATATGTGTACCGATATATAAGCAGTCTCTTTTAGGGTCGTAACAAATACTTTTCAGATTATTGTGGGGCAGTGAGTTGGGGCCTCCGGCAGTGTAAGTGGTGAAATGTCCCGCTTGTCGGTCTAAGCATGCCAATCCACCACCATCGGTGCATATCCATAGGTGGTGATCTTTGTCCTCGGTCATAGCCCCGGCGAACGGGTAGTTGAGACAGTCGCTACGATCGGGATTATAAGTGTAGTAATTGAATGCGTTGTTATCCGGGTTAAAGTAGTTGACTCCTCCATAATAACTACCTATCCAGATAGTGCCTTGTACATCCTGATAGAGTGAAAATATAGAAGAATGGCTGAGTCCTCCCGGGCGTTGTTCTTGCTTGATGAGGCTGTAGGTTTGGGTGCTTGGATCATATTTTTGTAAACCGTCGAAGGTCCCGAACCAGATGTTTCCTTGCTGATCTTCTACAAATTCACGTATTTGTTCGCTGGAAATGCCGTTTGGTGATGAGGGGTCATAAGGAATGCGGTTGATTCGTCCGTTCCGGTTGATACGGTATAGCCCTTGTGTACGGCAGCCTACCCAAAGTTCCTGACAGGAGCTTTGAAAAATACGATAAACATCTACTTTAGGGATCAGGCATTGAACCCTCCCTTTGTTTTCCGTGGTATATAGACCTTCTTTGGCACCGATATAAAACCTGTTGCCATTTATCGTCAGATAGTTGATGGATGATATACCTGTTTTTAATTGAAAGTCTAATTGATTGTTTTGGGGATTGTATCGGAAAATAGAGTCGTGTCCGGCACACCATATCTCACCGGCATGAGATGTTAAAGCATAGACAGATCCTTGACGCAGACGTTCGAAAGTCTCTTTACGAATATCGTATTTCAATAAAGCACGATCAACAATTAAAAACACATCTCCGTTTTGACTTCCAGTAATGGCGCTCACCTCATTCCCTATCAGAACTTTCTGATCCGGTTGATTCCCGTTCTGGATCCATGCTTTATAAACCGTCATCCTATCACTATTGTAGATGTTGACCCCTTCACGTGTACCAAACCACATTCTACCCAGTTTATCTTGATAGATAGCCATAACAGACGATTGCGAAAGACCTTCTTCTCTACCTATGTGTTTAAAATATCCGGCGTATGATAATTGAACGATGAAAATGCCGATAAAAGAAAAGGCTAATTTGTGTTTATTCATAGTTATTCCGTATTTATAAACGCAAATATATAAATAACAGATAGATTTAGTATACCAACTCTATGAAAAAAGTATATAAACAGAAATAAACCTCCCTACCATTCAACAGATAGGGAGGCTTGTGGGGGAAATCGTAGGTTTATCGGATGCTTTCCTGTATTTTCGGTTTCAGGATAGCGGTCCAGAGATCGTAGCCATTCTGATTCATGTGCAGGCCGTCCGGTTTAAAGATATCTTTTCGCAGTTCTCCGTTTGCACCGTACAAGCAAGAGGCTACGTCGACATAAGTGAGTCCGTCCGTCTTCGAAGCATACTCTTTAAGCAAAGTATTAATGATTTCATGCTTCGGAATCATCTCCTTGCGTGCGAGCGAAGGCTTATAGGAGAGAATGAATATCGGAATATCCGGATAGTCCCGTTGCAGCCGGTTGGTCAGTAAACGAAAAAAGTCGAATGTTTCTCCGACAGTCAGATCCTCGGGGGTACCTGCAAGATCATTTTCTACATAAACCACGATACTGCGCGGGTGATATCCCCGGGCAATCACGTCGTAATTATAAAGCATGTCTCGTAAGGCGGCACCACCGTATGAACGGCGGAGAATCTTCAGTGGGGCCATGTCCCGGTAAATGTTATCCCACAAGTTGATGGAAGAACTGCCTAAAAAGAGAACGTCGCAAGAAGTATCTTTCAATGTCCGGTTTTCTGTTTGGTACCGGTCTATTTCTCCTTGGTATCGGGTTACCCATGTAACCGGATCCGTGTGGCGGACAGGAAGATATTCGCTAAAGCGCACAGAATCCTGTGGCGTTTGTACCTCTGCTGCAACACTCTTGCAGCAGAGGAGGACAGTACAAAAGGTGATAAATATTGATTTTATCATTTATTTCTTTACGTTAAATCCAAGTTTCTTCAATCCGTTCTGCACGTCGGGATGACTCATGAAAAGTTTCCATAGAAGTCCGGTCCGGTAGTTTTCTATCATTACGGCTATCGGCCCTTGGTCGATGGCCAGATATCGCTTCGGATACCAGTCCGCGGTTTCGCTGAAGGCATCATAGAATCCGTAAGGACCGAATACCTTATCTCCCATCTGATACAGATGACGCATCACTTGCAGTGACTGGTCCGGTGTATAGACGATGGAAGAGAGGGCGGCGGTGGGAGAGATCACTCCCCGGTCATCACGTTCCAACGGGCCGTGGGCAGCATATCCATCCACGGAATAACTGGCGGTCAGCCCCCAGCAGTCAGCCCCGTAACCTTTATAATGTTTGGGGTTGCGGATGCAATATTCACGGTTTACCAGTGTAAGATTTCGCATCTCGTTGAAGTAGCTCGGGCAATATTCATCTTTCAAACCCACCGGATCGAGTCCGAGGAAGGAATACTGCGCCCAGAACAACGGACCGACTTCTCCACCCTGATAGCGGAGATGCAGTTCGATACCCTCTACCCGGTGTGGAGAAACAATCGCGCCATTCTGTGCCCATCCTTCATGATATACCGCAGCCGGCACTCCATGAGTAGGAGAAGCAGCGGCAAGGATATACATAATCAGGCATTCATTGTAGCCGTGTACCGGAAAGTTCATTTCCCAACCATATTCCGGACTCCAGTGCCAGTAAAGCACATTTTGCCCGTCACGGCGATACCAGTTCCAGTCTACCTCCCGCCATAGTTTATCGATACGTGCCGCAAGAGCTTTCTCTTCGGTTGAACCTCCTGCATAGTATTGATGTACGGCCAGCAAACCTTGCATCAGGAAAGCTGTTTCTACCAGATCGCCTCCATTATCTTTTTGTCCGAAAGGTTGCACACGTCCCGTTTCACCGTTCCACCAGTGTGGGTAAGCGCCTTTAAAGCGGTCCGCCTTTTCCAGGAAACGGACTATTTTCTCCATGCGGCGCAGCCCTTCTTCCCGGCTGACGTATCCACGATCGATACCCGCCAGTATGGCCATGATGCCGAAGCCGCTTCCTCCTGAAGTAACAATCTCCGGACCTCCGGCCGGATATTCGCCATCCATATGATAGCGTTCGCGTGCCAGTCCGCTATTGGGTTCGGCTGCTTCCCAGAAATAATTGAAGGTTCGTCGCTGGACGGTATCCATCAGGGCATCGTCTGTCAGGGTAGCGGCAGAAGAAGGTTTATCCTTTGGCTTGCAAGCTACAAGAAGAAAAAGAGCGAAGAGGAAGAAGAGGAGCTTGCTGTTGTGAGTGACAAGTTGGGTATTCATAATGATTTCTTGTTTGTAATGGTTTTGGTTTCACCACAGATTACACGGATTTTCACAGATTAATCATTTATCCCGTTGATATTTAAGATTAAAATTCTGTGTTAATCTGTGTAATCTGTGGTGAGATTAATTCATTTCTATTCCCTTGTGTATCCGATTCAACGCAACGTGAACCGTGCCGTTTTCACGTTCTGGCTGTCAGGTCCTATCATCACATCGAAATCGCCCGGTTCGGCTACGAATTGCAGGTCGGCATTGTAAAACTTCAACATTTCCGGAGCAATCGTAAAACGGACAGTACGCGACTCATTGGGCTGCAGGTAGATCTTTTCAAATCCCTTAAGCTCTTTTACCGGGCGGGTGACACTGCCTACGAGATCACGGATGTAGAGCTGCACTACTTCACTGCCGGCACGGTCTCCGGTATTCGTTACGGTGACGGAGGCTACCAACTGATTGTCCATCCCGATGGAGGGTTGACTTAAAGTGACATCACTGAAGCGGAATGTGGTATACGACAATCCATATCCGAACGGATAAAGTGCATCATTGTCTACGTCCAGATAGTTGCTGCGGAATTTCTCAAACCATTTGCCTTCTTTGAGCGGGCGACCTGTATTTTTGTGTGCATAGTAAAGCGGAATCTGGCCTACATTCTTCGGGAAAGTCATGGTGAGTTTGCCGCTTGGGTTCACTGCTCCGAACAGTACATCGCCGATAGCCAAGCCTGCCTCCGAACCTCCAAACCATACGTTTAAGATGGCGGGTACATTCTCCTGCTCCCAGTTCAGCACCAACGGACGGCCTGTGAAGAGTACGAGAACCACCGGCTTGCCTGTTTTCAGTAGAGCTTCCAGGAGTGTGTGTTGTACGTCCGGCAGGTCGAGGTTGGTACGACTGCTGCTTTCGCCACTCATTTCCGATGATTCGCCCAGCGCGGCAATGATTACGTCCGACTGTGAAGCTATTTTCAACGCTTCGTCCAGCAGTTGCTTGTCAGTACGGTTGTCGCGGTTCAGCGAACGGCCAAACAGGGTGGCTCTTTCCTCATAGGCAGCATCGCTTATCAGGTTACTGCCTTTGGCATAAAGAATCTTTGCCTGATTGCCTACCCACTCGGTCAATCCCTCTACCAAAGATGGGCTCTTGTCCAGAACTGCCGCCACACTCCACGTACCCGGCATATTCGAGCGGGTATTGGCCAAGGGACCTATCACTGCGATGGTACCGGTGGGTGAGAGAGGGAGAAGGGGAGAGGAACCGGGAGAGAGCTGTCCGTTTTTCAGTAGTACGAAACTTTCTCCGGCAATTCTCCGGGCTACGGCACGATGCTCTTTGGTAAAGATGTCACGTGCCGGACGTTTCAGGTCACAATATTTATAAGGATTGTCAAATAATCCCAGTTTATATTTGGCTTCCAGAATGCGGCGGCAAGCGGTATTAACGGTTTCTACCGATACTTTGCCTTCTTCGATCGATTTTTTCAATGTGCCGGCGAAGCCTTCACTGACCATGTCCATATCTACTCCCGCATTGATGGCACGTGCCGATACGGTTTGCAGGTCGCCAATCCCGTGTTCTATCATTTCAGAGATTCCGGTGAAGTCTGTCACTACGAATCCGTTAAATCCCCATGCTCCACGCAGCACATCGGTCATCAGCCATCGGTTGGCAGTTGCCGGCACACCCTCCACTTCGTTGAATGAAGCCATTACACTGCCTGCTCCGGCTTCAACACCAGCCTGATAGGGGAGCATGTAATCGTTAAACATCCGTTGGCGGCTCATGTCTACGGTATTGTAGTCCCGTCCGGCTTCGGCTGCCCCATACAAGGCAAAATGCTTGATACAAGCCATGATCTCATCGTTACGGCGCATATCTTTTCCCTGATATCCGCGTACCATGGCTTGGGCAATCTGAGCTCCGAGGAAAGGATCTTCGCCCGAACCTTCGGATACCCGTCCCCAGCGTGGATCGCGACTGATATCTACCATCGGACTGAAAGTCCACGAGATGCCGTCAGCGCTTGCTTCGATGGCTGCGATACGTGCCGATTCTTCGATGGCCGGAATATCCCAGGTACACGAAAGCCCCAATGGGATAGGAAAGATGGTTTCGTAGCCGTGAATCACGTCCATACCGAAGAGCAGAGGGATACCCAGACGGGAATTTTCTACAGCCAGACGTTGTACGTCACGAATTTTATCCACTCCTTTCAGGTTGAAGAGTCCACCTACTTCACCTCGCTTTATCTTGGCGGCGATGTCGCTGCTTTTAGCTTGTCCGGTGGTGATTTCACCTGTTACCGGCAGGTTAAGCTGCCCTATTTTTTCTTCCAGGGTCATCCGTTTCAGCAGATTGTCGAGGAAACGGTCCATGTCCTGAGGAGCTTTTTGCGCTTGCAGCCCCAACGGGAGTAAAAGTGCAAGCAGAATGAGTAAAGAATATTTCTTGTTCATAACTGTATATGGTTAAGAGTTCACCACAGATTACACGGATTATCACAGAGAAGAGATCCATTGGATTGATAATCTGCACTTAATATATCTATGATAATCTGTGTAATCTGTGGTGAAACTCTGAGATTAATAATCCGGGTTCTGTACCAATACGCCTTTCGACTTGTCTATCTCGTCCTGTGGAAGTGGCAGCAAGGCATTCTTGGGTTGATAACCCGTTTTGCCAGCAGCATGTAGCACTTGCGAAGCGATACCCCAGCGTACCAGGTCGTAGAAACGTCCCGATTCCAATCCGAGTTCTACCCGTCGTTCATGCCGGATGGCATCACGCAACACGGTCTGATCCAATGAAGTCACTTTGGGCAGAATGTCCGGATTGTTGCCACGGGCGCGGGCACGTACCATTTCCAGATAACCCGATGCTTCGCCTGTTTTACCTAACTCATTAGCCGATTCTGCAGCCATTAGCACTACGTCGCCATAGCGGATGATACGGATGTTCACCCAGAAACCATGACGGGTAAACTCCTCACGAAGTGCCGGGTTGGTATAAGCTTTCTTGTTAAAGTAAGCCCCGTCAGCCTGTGATACCGGAGACTCTCCATAAGGCTTGTTGGTGTTTTCAGGAGTAATCGGGTCGTCATCCGAACGGCGGAAGTAGAGCAGGGTAGCGTCTTTGCGCGGGTCACCCGGTTCGAATGCTTCACCCATCAGTTCGGTTCCCATATGCCATCCCCAGCCAAGGTCCCATTGGCCGGAGCCGCGTACACCTTGTACCTCGCAGAACTGACTGCCTATTTTATCACTTGCAGGCAGGGCGGCAGTCGATGCACATTGCAGCTCAAATACCGACTCACTGCTGTTTTCGCCATCATCGGTAAAGATAACGTCATAAGGAGTGTCCAGATTATACTGTCCGGAATTCATTACATCGGTTGAGGCAGTATACATGTTCTGCCAGTCGTTACGCATCATATACGTGCGGGCATGCAGTGCACGGGCACTTCCCCAGGTTAGACGTCCCAGGTAAGCAGACTGCCATTGACGGGGTAAAAGCCCTTCAGCCTGTGTCAGGTCTGAGTCGATCTGTTTATAGATCTCTTCGGCGGTGGTCTTCGGTACATTGGCTTCCGAGGCGTCGTTCACTTTGAAAGTGACCAACGGCACTTCGCCGAATGCACGGACCAGGTTGAAGTAACAGTAAGCACGGAAGAAAAGAGCTTCTCCCTTATTCCGGAGATCATTTTCTTCTGTCAGGTTACCTTTCTCGATGGTTTCTATCACGTCGTTGCATTGATAGATGATAGCGTAATTCTGGCTCCAGTAGGCTTTGATCAGTCCGTTATTGGTATTGTACTGGAAATCATCGTACATGGCAGCCTGATCGGCACCGTCGCTCGCCGTACTTCCTTTTTCCGAATCTTCCGAGCGGAAATATTCGATGGCAAAGGCCGGGATACCTGCGGTAATGTTATAGTTACGCATCATGGTGTAGATATTGAAGACTTTTCCTTCGGCAAGTGCTCCGGGATTATCATCTTCGGTGAACTGCCCTTGAGGGTGACGGTCCAGAAAATCGTTGCAACTGCTGAAGCTCAGAGCCGATACGGCTAATGCAATGGGTAGGATGTATTTATTTAGTTTCATACTCTGCTTCGTTAAAATGTTAAGTTAATACCAAATGTATAGACTGCCGGTACCGGATATGTTCCGTTATCCACTCCGAAGGCAATGGCCGATCCGCCGATTTCCGGTGTATAGCCTGTGTTATGCTTCCACGTCTTCAGGTTTTGTATGTTGACATAAACCTTCAGAGCCTGCATGCGTATTTTCGCCAGCAAGGTTTTGTCGAAGTTGTAAGCCAGTTGGAGGTTACGGATACGGAAGAAGCTGCCGTCTTCGATGAAGTACTCGGAGTTCTCGCTGTTGATGGCATGTTTTGTATTCAGCAGGGGTTGCGTGTTCGATGTGCCTTCTCCGTGCCAGCGGTCGAGACGTTGCTCCATATAATTGAACTGTGCCCAGTTATAATTGTCCCAGGTACGGTAAATCTGATTGCCGCCTTGTCCCATCATTTCCATGCTGACTTCCCAGTTCTTATATGAAAGGCCGAGGCTGATGCCGTATGTTACGTCCGGTGTCGGATCACCGATCATCGTGCGGTCGTCCGGTGTGATTTTTCCATCTCCGTTTACATCGGCAAACTTAAGGTCGCCGGGTGTGACGGTTGCCAGTGTATTCGCCGGTGAAGCGTCGATCTCGGCCTGGTTTTGGTAAACGCCCGCTACTTTGTAGCCATAGAAATAACCGATCGGATAGCCTGCCATTGTGTAGCTTTGGCTTTTGTCGCCTGCGATGATGGAGTATCCTTCCTGTACCAGACTCTTCACTTTGTTACTGATAGTGGTCAGGTTCGCGCTGACAGAATATCCCCAGTCGCCGATCTGATCTCTCCAGGAGGCCATCAATTCGATACCTTTGTTCTCTATTTCTCCAAGATTTCCGATACCCGGTACGGTTCCCGACAATCCCGGTACGGTAGCCAGCAGGTCTTTGGTATTCTTTTTGTAATATACTCCTTCCAGATGGAAGCGGTTGCGGAACATATTGGTCTCGAATCCGGTTTCCCATGCTTCTACTTTTTCCCAGCGGAGGCGCGGGTTGGGCAGGTAAGCCAGTTGGTAACCCGGATAGATGATAGCCGGTTTGCCGAATACGGCGGCGAAAGCATTCTCCAACAACGGTTCTGCCGGATAAGCCCTATCCATATTCTGGTTACCTAATGTGCCCCACGAACCTTTCAGTTTCAACATGTCCAGCCATGTGATGTCTTTCATGAACTCCTCTTCAGTCATCAGCCATCCGGCACCTACAGAGTAGAAGTTCTGCCATTGGTTGCCCGTGTATGCGAAGGCCGATGAGCCGTCACGACGGAACGAGCCGTTGAACAGGTATTTCCCTTTATAATTATAGATGACACGGGCCAGCATGGACACGGTGGTGCGTTCCCACTGTGTACTTCCGTTGGTAGCGGTAGCCAGATCGCCAATGCTGACGAACCATTTATCGGGATTATTCGGAATTACCAGCCCGATACCCTGTCCGCGCGAAGCATCCAGTCCGCTGAGTGAATTGTAGTAGGTTGTGAAACCGGCAGTAGCGGTCAGGTTGTGTGTACCATCGGCAAAACTGTTTTGGTATGTCAGCAGATAGTCACTCTGCACTTTCGTTTCGTTTTGTTTGTTCTGGCTCACTTCCGTCTTTCCCGTTCCGAGTGTAGCCACATTGCCGGCTACGGTTGCGTCATATACTTTAATGATCGGTTTGTAAGTCCGGCTGTCATTGGTGGCATAATCCATGGAGAACATTGCTTTGAATGTGAAATGCTTCAGGAAATCCACTTCACCGTAAATGCTGCCCGATGCACGGTAATTGATGGTGCGGGTGGTGTTGGCACGCAGATCTACGTCAACCAACGGATTGGTCATCTGTGCTTTCTGGAATTCCGGCAATGAAGTATACAGACCGTATTCTTCGTTGTAAACCGGAGCTACAGGAGTGGTACGGATAGCGTTCAGAACCGTTTTGCTGTCGGCCGGGAGCATTCGTGCTCCGTTGAACTGAAATCCCACTTTGATATCTTTGGTGATCTTATAATCATTACTTGCATTGATCGTCACTTTGCTATACTTCTCATGCTTAATGTTTCCCTGTTCGTGCGAGTAGCCCACACCGAGATAGAAACTATGTTTTTCCGAAGCACCTGTGATACTGATATTATTGTTCGTGATGAATCCGGTCTGGAATATTTCGTCTTGCCAGTCCGTATTTGCGTTCCAGTTGCTGAAGTCGAATGGGGTGTTTCCCTGATTCGCCATCTGCTCGTTATAGAGTTCCTTGAACTGTGGCGCATTCACCATTTTGATTTTGTCTACTACGCTCTTCCAGCCGAAAGAGGTGTTGATGTTGACCAGCGTCTGTCCCTCTTTGGCGCGTTTGGTAGTTACGATGATCACGCCGTTGGCACCACGTACACCGAAGATAGCCAATGAAGAGGGGTCTTTCAATACTTCCATCGATTCGATGTCTTCCGGGTTCAGGAAGTTGATATTGTCATTGAAGAGTCCGTCTACAATATACAGCGGCTTGTAACCATTGATGGAGTTTGTGCCGCGGATACGGATTTCGGGATCGGCACCTGCCTGTCCGGAATTGACAATCTGCACACCGGCAATCTTTCCTTGTAGGGATGATAGTGGGTTAGTGGCCGGTTTGTTGGCTATTTCCGAACCCTTGATGTTGGTGATAGAACCGGTCAGGTCACGTTTCTTGGCACTACCATAACCGATAATTACTGTTTCGGCAAGCATTTGGGAGTCGTCTTTAAGCGTGACATTAATCACAGTCTGCTGCCCCACTTTGATTTCCTGCTTTTCATATCCTACATACGAGAATACGAGTACATCGTTGGGCGTTACCGAGATGGAGTATTTGCCATCCATATCGGTGATGGCTCCGGTAGAAGTCCCTTTTACCAGAATAGATGCGCCGATCAGGGGCTCATGGGTTGAATCTGTAACAGTACCCGTTACTGTTTTGGTTTGCGCCATGGCTACCGATGCGCTCAGCAGTAGGCACGTCAGGATAAATACACTTTTTAGCCATAAGGCTCTCTTCTGCCGAAGAGGTCGTAAAGGTTTAGTCTTCATTGCATTAAATTTTACCATTGTATAACTATTTTGATTTAACACACCTTCTGCCAGTTCTCTTTCAGATACTCGATAGCTATATCGACGGCAAAAGTACCCAATGAAACAAATAAATGTCGAAAAAGATGTGAACGGATTCAAACTCCCTGCACTTTTAACATATGTCGGACTTGGAATCCGACTAATGTATTTTTATATATGGCTCCCTGAATGGATCGGTCAAAAACAATTCGCCCAGATGATAGAAACATCACCTGGGCGAAACCATTTATACTGTGAGGACTATCCTTCGGTGCGACTTGGCCATTTGCTTCAAAACCGCTCTTGGCTCAATCTCTTGTTGCAGTGGTAACGTGGGAATTTGATATAGTTCTTTTTGTGTGTTTATAAAGGTGAGACGCATAAATATATAAAAAAAAGATGCGTTTTCTTTATACGTTCATGGAGATATATAAAGAAAATACGTTTTTTTTTACATTGATATAGTCTCTGAGCGAACCGGATAGAAACAATTCGCCCGGGTGATGTTTCCATCATCCGGGCGAAACCGTTTAAATTTGTACTTCGATATTCAGCTTACCGCCAAGCCCCCTTTCAACTATATCTATCAGGGTTTTCAGGGTCAAGTTACCTCCATCATTCTCTACTCTTACTACACATAATAAACGTGTCCGTTTAGGTTTATAATTGCTTTGCTGGGTTGATGCCGCTTCCCTCTCTGAGAATTATATTCACTAATACGGGCACGTCCCAGTTTTAAATCTGCTATATGGAAAATTACGACAAGCAAAACTTCTTCGGCCTACCACACAAAGTCGCTTACTACTTGGTGATTAGTACATGGATCATCAGTATATATGCATTGTAGGACAACAAGAAATCATCCGGCAATATCAAAGTATAGTAGACGAAACCATACACAACAATCAAACCCAGATTGAGCCCAGCCGGACACTACTCAAACCTGAACCGCCGTTTGACTGTATGACGATCAGTGAATACAACTACATCTTTAACCCGGAAAATGACGGAAACCGATAGAGGGGTATTTTTCTTCTTTTCATGCACAAAGATAGGTCGCAGCCGTTCATCCATCAATGACCGCTACGCTATTTCAGCACAAAATATCCTGCGCTCCTGCGTCGTGCGGTATTTTCTGCCAAAATTCATTGCCGGCTGCCCGTCCGTGTCCTGATGGATGTTTAAGAAAAAAGGGAAAAAATGTGTAGGGGCTGCGCTGGTGATACCGGAAATTATGTGCACTTTTGTATGTTTCCAGCAGTGTAGGCCTTGTCGGTTACTTGGCGGCTGCTGAGAGACGACTATTTAAAAACTTTAGATAAACGGTTCTGCTCCCGTGTCCGATACTGTAATGGGTCGGCATATTTTTCTTTCTTGCCTTGGCATTAAAAGTTTGATAGTTTAAACGGGTAAGCAGAACCGTTCTGTTTTCATTAAATCTCCCCTATACAAAGGACGTTCAGCAAACAATTCCACCTATAAAAGTGTTTCATTGTACATTTTCTGTCGTTTTGCTATGGTTATTTAAAAATTATCACCATCTTTGTGGTGCACTACGTATTTTTATTAATGCGAAACGAAGGGATAACATCTCTTTGTTTTAAACTGGCTACGGACATAATCTATTTTATGTCCGCAGCTTTAGGATAAAACGGCTCTGCCCCCGTGTCTAACTTGTAATGGGTTAGCATATGTTTTTCCTTTGCTTCGCATTGAGATTACGTAGTGCAAACGGGTCAGCAGGGCCGTTCATTTTTCCCTGCCCGATTTACGTTTGAACTATGGGCAAACAATCTACTATCAAAATCCTGTATTTCCGTCGACGCAAAACCAACGCAAGCGGTTGGTATAAGTTGGAATATATTTTTCAGCGAGGTAAAAAGATTCTGCATTATACACTCTCTACCCGGGATTATGAATATTTAGAAAGTTTCTGTTCCCCCTGCATTGCCGAACGTTCAGAAGTGATTGTCTATGTGGCCGAACTTCTTTTGGAAATCCACAAAGTGAAATATTCTCGCTTGAAAGTCACCCCAAGTTATGCCTATGCTACTTCTAAATATAAACCCCGAATCAACCAAATGTGCAAAAAGAGCCGTTACCACAAAACATCTGTCATTATAGACGGGCTATAGTACTTTGATTTTTCATAATAAATTCTCTTTTATAATTGGCCTTGAATCTAAATTCTGCTCACCTAACCAGTTAGCTCGCCGAACCGCTGTCACTCTATCCCCCCGGAGGACAGCGGTTCTCTTTTTGCTTTGCAATTATCAGACTAAGTGATGCTATTGGGTTTAACCTTAAGATAGATTATCGGTCAGGTTAGTGAGTTTTCAAATCAATATCAAATAAGAATCGGGAAGAAACAAGGCAGTTGGTATCTTAAAACATAAACTCTTTAATGGATTGTATCTAAGTGTTTTATGATGAGTCCTGCTACTCGGGCCGATATAAATAGTATACCATTTTCGGTTAAATATTAAAGGAAAACAAAATGCTCTAAACGATATTTTTACCTGAAAAGTGAACTTCTTTCTGTTGTAAATCAGTGAATTAGTTCCTGATGTGCTCCCCAATCGGCGGGTGTAAGATAGAAGATCGAAAGGCGAAAAGTGGTTCTTCTTCAAATTTGGTGGTAAGTTTTCTTTTACTCATGGAATCTAATTTAGTTTTCGGACGTGTAAGCCCTCTTTTATAGTTGACAAAAAAGCAAGTATCCCGGCTTTCTCCCGAAGAGTCCATCCGTGAGGTGAAGAAGCTAATCTTAGACTAAACCATCTGAAAATCAATATCTTTAGAAAGTAAGATTTCTGTCCTCAAAAGCTTTGTTTTAACATAGAGTTAAAGCTTGTTCTTTGGATGTGAATAAGAAGTTCTTTAAATGCAAAAGACTTGTTATTTGCGCACAAGAACCTGACAACCTGCAAAAGACGTTAACAATGTTAATTGAAGAAAGGTATAAGGATGAAGATACCGGTTCAGACGGCGTAAACTCACTTCTGAAACCTGAGCTATCTTATTCAGCCGGTGTCTATTTTTTCTTATTAAAGCAAAAAGGACAATTATCAACTTGAAAATAAAGAAATAAAGAATTTACCACCAAATTTGAAGAAGAACCTTTTTTGTCTGAGAGGGGAAAGAAAGCAAATTATGATACCGGATTAGTCACCGATTTTGTATTTTTCGGATCAGCGTAAAACCGTGGCCAAGCCTTTTTGGACATAGCGGATTAGCGGATTGAAACGTATAGAGAAATACACCTGTGCGGTGGATAAATTAAAAAAGGAAGCAATAAACAGTTTGCCCAAACTAAAGTTTTAAACTATAAAACGTTGTATTTTGCTATAACTTCTTACAATAAAGGAGTTTAGAGTGGTATTTTAAAGATGCAGGTAACGATTTGGTGATGGAAGTCCTGCTTCGGGTTACACTGCTTTGCATTGTTTCAAATATCTCAATACAAAGATAACCATTGTTTTTAATATAGGTAAATCGCATCTCCATTATTTCCATATAGTATTGAGAATCAATTATAATGGATTAAATACGTATCCTTTGTAATCAAAATAGTTGGAAGAAAACTCTTCGATTATTTTGGGGGCGGTTACTCAACGGTTGATTAACCAATGGCCTCATAAGAACGCTGTAATATTGCACCATGAAAACAATAAATACAGGTCATTATGAATAACAGAAGAACTAAAGGAAACGGACAGATTATCCATCTGCTCAGTACCATTTTCTCAAAAGTAAATTCTATTGAGAAGTTGCTTTCGGCCGCCATTCCCAGTATGCCCGACAATGAGATACTCTACTCAAAAGGTGTGCGCCTGCTTACTAAAATGTCGGACAGGACACTGCTTAGAAGGCGTAATGACAGCTCACTTTCCTTTTACAGGGACAAGGGAAAGATTCACTATCTCCACATGGATGTTCTGAAAGCCGTATTACTTGAAAAAGAAGAAAACTTAAAAGGAAGTATTATGAGAAGAATGATTAAAATTGAGAGTAGCTCATTCGCTGCTCTCGTGAGAAATCACAAAAAGACATTGAATATGTTGGCAGTGATGCAGCATATCTGTCGGGACAATAATGTGGTGCTGTCCATGTTACCGGATGAAGTCTGCGAGTTGATTAACCTCGATCCTGCGGAAATTGAGAAACAACGGTTGAACGGCCGACTTCGTTTCGCAGAAGAAGAGAACGGTACAAGGTATTATTTTATCGTGGATATTATCAATCTGAAGGATTCCATCGACAGTAAGACGATAGTCAGATAGGTGGAAAGTCTTTCTTTTGAGGAAGAATAATCTTCGGTCAGTCCCGAACTAACAGACAAGGGTACGGCAGGCAATCCGGATAAATCCGACCCTGCCTGCCGTACCTTTGTCATTTCCTGAAAACGGCTCTTTGCCGAAACCTGCGGAAGTGAAGTTTACGTAGCTTCCGGGGAGGCCGCAATGTGCTGTGGGAAACATTTAGGATATTTTCTTCAATCCCGTGTGAGGGACGATTACCTTCAAGGAAGGTACATGCCGGGCTGCTACCATATCGCTACCGATTACAAGCTCATTATTATTTGTATTCTCTTCTTGTTTTTTCGGCTGAATAGTCAATTGTATTTGCCTGTTCAAGGCCAGTATATCCTTATTAAGCCGTTTTAATTCCTCCTCTTTAGGCCATGTGGTCGAAACAATCCC
Organism: Bacteroides sp. FSHCM14E1; assembly: GCF_019633785.1. Classification (NCBI taxonomy): domain Bacteria; kingdom Pseudomonadati; phylum Bacteroidota; class Bacteroidia; order Bacteroidales; family Bacteroidaceae; genus Bacteroides; species Bacteroides sp. FSHCM14E1. The sequence goes on along the minus strand of NZ_JADKYL010000003.1, from coordinate 318,798 downwards.
TTGTAACACGGGAAGGTTCTTCTCCATCTCCGCGTTCTTTTCCTGCCGTTTGGCAATTATATCGGGAATACGTTCCAACGCATTGATGAAATTGGTTACCGCCAGTTTCGGGTCTTTAGCGGTATATCGTGTGGATAACAGTTTGCGGATTAACCGATGGAGAGTTTGCTCTTGTTGGTTTTCGCTTTGAACGGGGCCACATGGTGCGCTGTTTTCTGCTGGGCTTTCTTCTCCTTCCCCCCCGGTGAGCTGCGGTTTGTGCTCGCGGGCGTTCTTGCCGATGAGCAGGTTTTGCTTTTGTTACTGAAACGGACGTCATCGGAGAATAACTGTTTGGTCTTCGGATTGCGCATGTTCTCAATGGAGACCATCCCGTGATTTTCCAGTATCTTCTTCTGTTCGGGAGTTACTTTCGTTCCAAGAATGGTTTCGCTGATTCGCAGTTTCTCATCCGATTGCTTGAATGTGATGCCTTTCGATGCGGCATCCACGAAAGCGAACCGGAAAGCATCGTATTATTTTTGCGTTGGATGTCATTGATAGGAGCCTGCCCACCGCCGGCTAATGTCTGTTTCTGTGTATCGTCCAGCCGCTTTCCGTAGATGTAGTCCGGTATCTTGATGGCATCTATGGGCATGGTGATAATACGGTTGGTCGGCTAATGGAAACTGACATAGCAGTTGCAGACTTTTCCGGTGAAGGAATTTTTCATCTCTTTGGTGGCTCTCAGTGTACCCGTTTCACGAAGTTGGTCTTTTTCCGCATCAGAGAATACACTCTTGTAGGCGGATTGTTCAAATTGTGGGGTGTCGATTCGGCTTAGTGTCCTTAATTGTACCTTTCCGCTCTCGTCTTTTACGCAGATAAAACAGGCTTCGTTCATCTCTTTGCGCTCTCCGTTCACCTCTTTACTGATAGGGAAAAGCGGTAGAGGTGATTTTGCCTTTCAGCAGTTCTCCCATCGCACGGTTCTCGAATAGCAGTTGTTTGTCGATGCCAAGGGTGTTCAGGTCTTTCCACGGTAATTGATGTTCATCGAATTTGTAACGTCGTGCGAGTTTGGCGATATGCCCTTCATCGTTCAGTTCGCTGTTCTCTACCAATTTCTTGCCATCCATGCCAGGGGCTTCCTCTTTTCGGATTTGTACCACCGCGTTAAGTGTCTTTTCCAACAATACCAACGGTACGAGGAAGAAACTGAAACTGCTGGGGTTGTCATACTGGTTTTAAAATTGGAGAAGAAAAGCGCCAGCGATGTGGTATTGCTGAGTCTAAGATAGTCGGGATACCACCTCGATGCTACTGTCATTCTCATTCATCTTTGATACCACCGCCGTTTTGTTCGTTCTCTTGTCAAGGACTGCCATTACGTGCCCGTCCTTCACCTCTTCTTGTTCTTGCTTCTTTTTAGCCATACATTGAAAATTTAAGTGATAGAATAATTGATTTGTACGGGAAGACTTTAGCCAGTGGCTGCGAAGATATGGTATTAAAAAGCTGGATATTACGTTTCTGAGGTGGTAGGGAATGATTGGTGGGAGATGGTGAGAAATGGCGATGCACTTGTATAATTAGTAAAATTCTTAGAAATTTGAACAAAAGTTTGTGTATCTGTAGAAAATTTGCGAATATTGTATTTAATTTATATACAATTCTAGTATAACTTAAAATAGCATTTACCTAATAAGTAGTAATATGAAAGAAGATAATCACACGATTAAATTTTATTTGGGAGAAGAAACAGCACCTGTGATTGAAGGGTTGGATAGATTAGATGAATCTATATTTCACTATCAGATACGACAAGCACTAACTGTTTTAGCATCAAGACTAGAAGATAACTCATCTGAAAATGAAAATAATAATATTATAGCTTTCATAGGTGAAAGAGGTGCTGGAAAGACATCATGTATGTATTCAACCATCAAAGTCTTAAGTGATTTTAATAATACAGACTGTAATAGGAATAGAAAAAAACATATCAATAATGATATTGATAATATATTGATAAAAAAACGTTTTTCGTTCATAGAAACCATTGATCCCTCCTTTTTTGATACAAAACATAATATAATCGAATTAGTAATCGGTAAAATGTACTCTAAGGTTAAAGAATTGGAAAAGGGAGATCATCGAAATGATGAAATAGAACATCAATATCTCCATTTTTTATTAAAAGAGTTTCAAATGACCAAGACTCATTTACGATATATTAGCAGTGATTTAAAGTTGGAAGATGATACTATGGAAGAGCTTGCTTATCTTTCATCTGGCATAGATTTAAAGCATAGCATGCAAAAATTGATTACAGCTTTTTTGAAATATAATCAAAGTGATGTTTTGGTGATCAGTTTGGATGATATAGATTTGAATACAATGCAGGCATACACTATGGTTGAACAAATACGTAAGTATCTAATTCTTCCTAATGTAGCAATTTTTATGGCAATAAAATTAGATCAATTATCTAATGTAATTAGATTGGAACTATCAAAGCAGTTTAATGACTTATTGCGCATAGAACAAGTCTCATTTTCAGAAATAGTTGAAATGTCTGAGAGATATTTAATGAAATTAATACCATTACAATCTCGTATATATCTGCCAATGCCAGAAACCTTTTTTAACCATGCGCTCGAAATATATGATGATCAGCAATCTTTACTGGTTAGATTTGATTCGATCAAGCAATCTATTCCACAATTAATATACGAAAAGTGTAGGTATTTATTTTATAATACTAGAGGAACTACTAGCTTAATTGTCCCCAGAAATCTACGAGAATTACGTATGCTTATACGCATGCTAATTATAATGCCTGAATATATAAAAAATTCCACAATAACCTCTGGAAATAAGCAAATTTTTAAGCGATATTTTTTTGGGAGTTGGCTTGATTCTTTAAACAAGGACAATAGGGATATTGCAAATGCTATTTTAGCAGAAAACGAACCTACTTTGTTTAACAAGACTGTAATTCAAGAACTTTTTAGACTATACTTCAACAATAACAAACAGAATATCCCTGATCATTTTCATGATATTGTAGATATACAAAATCTTTCATTTAATGTCTCTTTGGGTGACTGCTTTTATTTCATGAACTATATTGAAAGTATTAATTTGAGTCCAGAAACAAAGAAATTATTATTCTTCATAAAGTCAGTATATTCAATTAGGTTATATGAATATTATGATGAGTTGACAGATGCACTTAGGGATAATACAATTCCTCAAATTCAGGATGATACTAATAGTAAAATAGATAATCAGCCTTATAGAGCCGAAATTTTAGAGCAATATTCATTGTATGAAAAAATAATAGGAGGAAGTTTTTATTTGTTAGAAGGAGATACTTTGATTGGGTCCCAAAGAATTCACGGTGGGTTTATTGGTAGAGAGTTGCGCTTAATTAATGGGAAAGCATTAAACCAATTAATCAAAGACATTGTACAGAGCAAACCATTCACGGAAATTAGTATGGAAAATGATCGTACTTACATACTTAAACTCCGATTGGCAGAATTTTTTATGTTGACAAGCTCTCGTTATGTGTGGACAACTGATGCCACTATAAATGAATCAGGTATGCATAAGTATCGTCTAAATTCTCCTGCATATTATGAAAGAAATTTAAGCTTAACGACTAATTTGTGTTTTGATGTTCTTGCTCCTCTATATTCAATGATAGATATACAACGAACTTATGGAAGATTCAATTCTGATATATTTAATATTGCTTTAAATTGCGAATATTCATTATATAACTCATTATATAAGTCACCAAAAGAAAACAAGAAGTTACGCAAGGAGAATTTTTTGTCAAAAATAAGCCTTAGGAATGCTGAAATAATTGATGACTTAATTACAAAGTTGAAGTTAAACAGAAGGCCTTTAGGACAAAGTGATGATAATGTTGATATACTAAAAAACTTCTATAAGAATATTGGTTTGTATGAAATTGCATCATATGATTATGAAGAAGAGGGAAGTAAAACATATTATCAAATTAAAATGGATGTTTTTAAGGAGTTTGAAAAAGTTTTATCGGAGATAGATAAAGATTTATTCGAGGCTATTTTTACCTCAAAGCCCAATAAAAAAGAAAATATGGATGATTTTGACCTAGAATTTGAAGATTTTTTAGGCAAATATAAAACCATGGGACAGACATCCATAATTTCGGGTTTAAAAAAATACAATCATGATTTTTATACAATAATTGGTGAAGAGAAGATTAAAGAAATTTTTCCAGAAAAAACAAATCTTGGTGTAGAAAATCATATAAAACCTCGATTAAAGGAATTGTGGAAAAAAGTCCAAAAAGAGTCAGAGGTGGAAAGTGAAGATACTGAAACCTTAGATGAAGTGAGTTCTGAAAATGTTTCTCAAGGATTAATACTAGGTGAAACGGATATGAATAATAAATTAGAAAAATAGTTTCACATCATTTTTAACAAAATTACATCATGGATTTTATTCGTTTAGCACTTGAGCATATTTTTTGCAAATATCCATATGATAGGTTGGTGTGTAACTTTTATAATAATAAAATTTTTGATTTACATGACCCAATAGACAAAAATGTATTCATACGAAATATTAATGCTAAAAATCCTATTTATTCAGATGACACATTAGAGTTGTTATATAATATTTACAAATCAGAGTGGTTGCTGTATCCTACTCTTAATAAGCCATTAGATTGTATTGAAAATAGGCAGAAAAATATATTTCACACTTTACTTCATTTTACTAATAAAATTCTAAGAATCAAAGAAGGAAAAGCTGTTGTTAGATTTGAACAATTATTAAGATGGCGTGAGTTGTCCTATTTGGTTGGAGAAGATCTATTGATTTGTTCTTTTTTGGCTCATCAAGATTGTAAAACATTTATTCATCGGACTGATTTTTCGTGGTCAACAATATGTATTAATGATGATCTAGACCTGAGACATCTATTAAATAAAAAAATAGCAGAACTGCATTTTCATTTAAAGGGTTCGTCTGATAATTTTGAAATCTCGTGGATATGTTTAATGAACCATATAACAAAGCGTTCGAAGGAATTCAAAGAATTAGATAAGAATGTAATGTCAAATAATACAACTATAGAAAGAGATTTATTGTATTCCTCATTCTATAAATTATGTATTGATGCTGCTTATTTGAGATTAAAAATATTTCGCTTTATTGAACAAAATAGCAACAATATATTCTTTAACGCATTTGCTATTAGTACATTTATTGAGGAAACAGAAAATTTGCAATACGAAATTAATATTGAAAGAAATAATTGTCATAGTTTAATAGAAAATTATTGTTATGATTATACGGTTAAATTAGAGAATAATAATACGGATATATTAGATGTTTTTAGCGGTGAAAGAAGGCTATTATATGCATCCTTTAAATATATTTACGAGGGTTCAGATCCAGATGGACATTTTACTTTTCTTGTATTTAGGTATGTACTAGCAAAAGCTCATTTAAGAATGGAGTTAATTCAGGTGAATGAGCAAAAGGGATTTAGCAACTTCTCAAAATACGAAAATCGAAAAGAGATGTTTGTTGAAAGATATGTAAAGTATAAATTATTAGTTCCACGTATTGCTATCCATGAAAGTGTAAATAAACACGGGGTTAATTATATAGAAGCAAGAGTTACTCCCAAAAATAGTGTTATAGATATGCGTTCATTGATTGTAAAGTTGAATGCCGAAATCGATAAAAGTGTACAGACTAAAGATAATAAAAAGTTATTCTATATTTGTCATTTTATAAAACAAAAAGATTTTTTCAATAAGGACAGTATAGGAGTAGTTGAACGTCATCACAAATTACGAATCAATATTAAGAAGCAGGTACAAGCAATAATGCGATTAAGACATGAGTCACCATTAATAGCGGCCAATATATTAGCGATAGATGCTGCTAATAGTGAATTATATTGTCGTCCAGAAGTGTTTGCTCAAGCTTATAGGTATGCTCAGTCATTTGCGAATTTTACATTATACAGTCCTTTGAATTACATGACTAAACTATCTGATTTGAAATATACTTTTCATGCAGGAGAAGATTTTTTTGATATTGCTGATGGGTTGAGAGCCATAGATGAAGCTATTCATTTTCTGAATTTGCAAAGAGGTGATAGGTTAGGGCATTGCTTAGCATTGGGAATTGATCCTGTAAAATATTACATTCAAAGGAACAAGCAGGCTATAATTCCTAAAATGTTATTTTTAGATAATGTAGTTTGGCTTAAATATAAATTGAGGTATTTTAATATTGATACGCCTCCGTCTATTGATGATTTTATAGAGACAATATATGAGAGATTGTATTTAGAAATATATGGAGGAAAAATTCCTACAATACGTAGCTATTGTCACTCTATGAATTTGCGAGGTGATGATCCCTATTATTATTTAGACTATCAGACCATTGAAAAAGTAAAAATACCTTTTGGATGGGATTCGGTTTGTTTTGACATGACGCTTCAAGTGAGGGAAAGTAGATCTGATGCAGTGGCGCGAGAGTTATATTTTCGATATCATTTTGATAAAAATGTTCGTATTAAAGGAGATGAAGTCATTAACTTTACTTTGTCCAATGACTATATAAATGTTATTAAAATGTTACAAGATAAGATGATTCATGAGTTGACGAATCGTCATATTATTGTTGAATGTTGCCCAACATCTAATTTAAAAATAGGTTCATTCAACAGGTATGATGAACATCCAATATATCGTTTTTTCGATATAGCTTTAACAAAACCTTCTAATAATCAACTGCAAGTAACAATAAACACTGATGATCAAGGAATATTTGCAACCTCTCTAGATAATGAATATGCATTAACAGTATTATCTTTGTTGAAAAAGAAAAATGATGACGGGAATTTTTGTTATTCACGTCATCAAGTGCTTAAATGGTTAAATGAAGTGTATGAAAATAGCAATAAGTATAAGTTTATGACAGAGTAATTTTACTTTTTCCAAACCATATTTATCGCTATTTTAACACATTTAATTGGGCTCGTTTAGTAAATGCTTGAGCTTCGGCTCATTCTCTATCCGAATCAACTCCCTTTCCAGCAGCTCCACAATATCCTGCTTGATTTACCGATAGTTGGCCTGTATCTGCTGCTCCATCGTGTCGTTGCCGTTCTCATCGAGGAAGCTACTGATTTCGGGGATGGACTGGTAGGCAGCGGTTTCACGTTGCACGGTATCGTTATCTACCACAATCTGCGCATGGAAGATTTTCTGGTCGATGGTTTCGCCGAAGTTATCCTCTACTGCACCGACAAACATACCTTGTGATAACGTACTGATTTTACCGGCGGGTATTAGGCTATCCAACTGCGTACTGATTGAGGCCGAGGTATCATTACGGTTGATGCTCATGGACTCCCGCCTTTGTAGGATTTTACCGAAGCGTTCGGAGAGTGATTTGGCGATTTCACCTACGACTTGCCCGCTAAAGACATTGCCTACTGTGGACATGATGACGGCGGCCTCCTTGTCGCCGTAGTCACGTTTTAGCTGGTTGAAGTCCTGAAAACCTAAGACGACCGCTACCTTATTACTTCGTGCCGTGGCTATCAGGTTATCCAGACCTTTGAAGAATATCGTGGGTAGCTCGTCAATGATGACACAACTTTTGAGTTGCTTTTTCTTGTTGATGAGCTTCATGATACGCGAGTGGTACAGACCGAGGGCCGCTCCATAAATGGATATTCTATCGGGATTGTTACCGACACATAATACCTTTGGCTCTTTGGGATTATTAATATCCAATGTGAAGTCACTGCCGGACATAACCCAATAAAGCTGTGGGCTTATCAAGCGGGAGAGCGGTATCTTGGCGGATGCTATCTGACCGTTCAACTGTTCGGCGACTCCGCCTTTCCTTTTCCTCTCTTTTCCTTGTAGGATTCAAGCTGTTCTCTGAACAGTCCCATCATAGTGTGATAATCATCCCCGAAACCGACATAACGGTTATAGACTTTCTTGGCGGTGACAAAACTATCATGGTCGTAAATGTACTGATAGTGCTTTGTAATTTGCGTCTTGATGTTGTCAAGCTCCTGATTCAACCTACGGGCTTCTTTGGATTTGCCTTTTGCCCGGTTGGCCTTCACGTCCCACAAAGGAAGGGACACTTCTCTCTTACAACTGAAACGGGCTTGGATTCCATTAATGGTGATACGGCCCATTATTGGTGCCTTACCATTTTTTACTGACTAGTTTTTGATGTAAAATAACACCTTGAATGTACGTCTCATAACTCAACTTTTTTTAGTTACCAATTTAATTGTTGTTGATTTACTTGAGGTTATGCAAAAGTAGACAACAAACTGAAAAATAATCAGTTAAGCTGTACATGACGGCATATTGGAGATAGTTACGATTTGGTAACGAAACTCCCGTCCAAATGTGCTTTTCTTGGCTTCCCTTTTACCGCCTCGCTAAAAATAATGTTTTATAACTATTTGATTTTTAGCATGATTGCGTTATCTTTGCGCATCTTTTGAAAATACTTGGTTTTATAGTTTAAAAACTTATCTTTGTAACTATGAATTTTGAAGCATTAGTAGAACATATCAGTAAGATACAGAACACGTTGCAGGCACAAGCTGCACATGCTGTAAACCTTGCCCTTACTTCTCGTAACTGGCTTATGGGTTATTATATCGTGGAGTTTGAACAGAACGGAGAAGACCGTGCCGCATACGGTGAACAACTGCTGAAGAAGCTGGAGTAACGTTTGAAAATTAAAGGGCTGAATGAACGTAGATTTCGTGAATTTAGGCGGTTATACCTTATTTACCCACAATTAAAAGAACCTGTTACACAATACATTGCAACACAAATTCAAATTCGGCAGTCATTGACCGCCGAATTCACCGAACCAATTCGGCGGTTGACGACCGCCGAATCTGATAATGGCGTTTGGAAACTACCAACAGAACACCCACAAATCGAAACATGGATGATTCCTGCTGATAGATTATTCAACAGATTATCTTCCACCCATTTAAATACCATGTCGGGAATTGAGAACCCGGTAAAACGTGCTTTCTATGAAATGGAAACTATTCGTGGTTGTTGGTCTGTAAAGGAGTTGGAGCGACAAATAGCATCCTTATATTATGAGCGTAGCGGACTATCCAAAAATAAAGAAGCCCTCTCTTCCTTAGTCCAGCAACCTTATTACAGCCCAAAGATGTTATCAACACTCCTGTTACTTTGGAATTTTTAGGACTAAATGACCGTGCATTGGTGACGGAAAACGATTTGGAACAATCCATTCTTGATAACCTGCAACACTTTCTGTTAGAAATGGGACATGGCTTTTGCTTTGAAGCCCGGCAAAGACGTATCTTGATTGATGAAGATTATTTCTTTGCCGACCTTGTGTTCTATCATCGCATTTTGAAATGTCATGTTATTGTGGAATTGAAGATAGACAAGTTCCACTATGAGTATGCTTCACAACTGAATATGTATCTGAACTATTTCAAAGCAGAAGTGATGCAGCCAGATGATAATCCACCTATCGGCATTTTGCTTTGCACAGAAAAGGGAGATACATTGGTAAAGTATGCCACTGCCAGATTAGACCCCAATATATTTGTTCAGAAGTACATGATAGAGCTTCCAACCGAGGAAGAAATAAAGAAATTCATATCTTGTCAGAACTATTAAAAAAATATTTGCATATGATACGAGTTCGTTTTTTTTAATATAAGAGACATAGCTCTTAATGAAATACATAACTCTAAAAGAACTATATCAATAGCTGTTGCATGGTTTACTCAACGAGATTCATTTAATGCTATAATTGGAGCTATAGAAAGAGGCGTAAATATTTCGCTTATGCTTATCAACGATATTATCAATCGCAATGAATATGGTCTTGATTTTTCATTATATCTTCAAAAGAGGGGTAAATTATGTTTTGTTGATAGTATTTTCGGATAGCTTATTGTTACAAATAAAAAACCCGCTAAAACAATTGTTTTAGCAGGCTTTTTATACAACATTGAAAGTTTGTGCGGATGATAGGACTCGAACCTACACGTCGCGAGACACCAGATCCTAAGTCTGGCGCGGCTACCAATTACGCCACATCCGCTCACTAAATGCTCACTCGTTTGGAGTTTTGCGCTGCAAAGATAGATACTTTTTCTGATTTTACAAATTTATAAGCAATAAAGTTATTTACCGGGGAATCTGCGGGAGATCTTTATTAATAGTAGCTTTTCTTCTCAGGGGCTCTTGTTAAGCGGGTTGTAGAATAGTTCCACATCTTTGTGGAGCAGTTCTACAACCCTTCTTTTCATTTTTAGCTTTTCTTGAATGTTTAATACTCTTATTTACTGATGTTTAGACTTTATTGATTTCATCAATACTTTTGAGGTACAATTATTGGAGTACAAGTGCAAATAGGTATTTGTAGATTTAAAATGATTAGCCAATGAGAAGTTTGAAAACAGTGTTGATTATCTTGTTGTGTATGTGTGGTATACATGTGCAAGCACAACAGTTGGAAATAAAAGGTTTAGTGACGTCATCGGAGGATAAACAGCCGCTTATCGGAGCTACGGTTGCCGTAAAAGGGGTACCGGGAAGGGGAGTGGTAACGGATATGGACGGCCGTTACACTCTGAAAATAGAACCATCAGATAAAATCCTTGTCATATCCTATATAGGAATGAAATCGTCTGAGGTCAAAGTGCCGAAGAATGGAGTCTTGAATGTGGTGTTGCAGCCCGAATCACTTAATCTGGATGAAGTTGTGGTAACCGGATACGGAAATTTTTCAAAGTCATCCTTTACCGGATCAGCTAACACCTTACGGGCCGACATGCTGAAAAACGTACCGGTACTTTCTGTAGAACAGAAGTTGCAAGGTATGACCACGGGGGTAAATATTACTTCCGGTTCCGGCCAGCCAGGAGCTAACCAGAGTATCCGTATCCGTGGTATGGGTTCATTCAATGCATCCAATGAACCTCTTTTTGTGATTGACGGTATACCGGTCACTTCCGGCAGTATGGGAGCCGGTACGGGGGCCGATGCTGCCTATATGAATAATGCCAAAACAAATGTGATGAGTACTCTTAATCCTGCCGATATCGAGAATATTACAGTGATAAAGGATGCCGCCGCCGCTTCTCTTTACGGTTCGCGTGCTGCGAATGGGGTGATTTTGATCACTACCAAGAAAGGAGCGGTAGGGCGGACTAAAGTTACTTTGAGCGCGAGCGGAGGCTTTTCTAATGCAGCTGTCAACTTCCGTCCCACATTGAACGGTGAACAACGCCGTGAAATGATTTATGAAGGTCTTTACAACTCTGCAGTAGATAAGGGGCTCCAATCTCCCGAAGCATATGCAAACGCAAATATTGATACATATGCAGGGATACCGGAACTGGGATATACGGACTGGAGGAAAGAACTGATCCGAACCGCTCATAATCAAAACTACGAGGTGACTGCTTCCGGAGGTAACGAGCGAACTACTTTTTATGCTTCTCTCGGCTTTAACCGTCAGGAAGGTCTGGTCGAGAATTCTAATCTGGACCGTTACTCTGCCCGCCTGAACATGACACATAAAATAGGTAGCCGTGTCGAGGTAGGAGGTAACATGATGTTTACCCAGATAAGTCAGGAGATGAACGAGGAGCGCGGTTCCAATATCAATCCCTTCCTTTGTGTTGCTGTGTCTGCCACACCTTCCATGCCTGTGCGTGACGCTTCGGGCAACTATGTGGGGTCTTATATAGGCACCAATGTGAATCCGCTTCGTGACATCCGTACTGACTATAACCGCAGTCGTATGACACGTATGTTCTCCACCGGTTATGCTTCGGTAGATATCATCAAAGGATTGAAACTGAAAGAGACCCTGAGCTATGATTATACTGTACAGAAAGATTCCCGCTATTTGAATCCGCTTAGCGGGGCAGGCCCCAAGAGCGGAAGTGATGCTCAGACCTCAAAGGGATTTACCGAATATGGTAAGCTATTGTCGTCTACTTCACTCAACTATACCCACACATTTGCCGCTAAGCATCACCTTGACATTTTGGCTGCCTATGAACTGGAAAGCTATCAGAGTGATAAAGCTATGGGAGAGAAGGCTAAACTCCCCTCGGATGTGTTGCTTGAGCCGGATAATGCCGCTGTGCTGAAAAGCTTTGTTTCTTCTACGCAGGCATACAGAATGATTTCTTACCTGTCCCGTTTGAACTATGATTACGATAATCGTTATTATATTGCAGGCAGTTATCGCCGCGATGGCAGTTCACGTCTTGCTCCGGAAAGCCGGTGGGGAGACTTCTGGTCTGTTTCCGGTATGTGGCATCTGAGTAGTGAACCTTTTATGGAGGCTGTGAAGCCGGTATTGAACGATGTGAAAATCCGTGCTTCTTATGGTGTCAATGGGAATCAGCCGGGAGCTTTTTACGGATATATGGGGTTATACAGTTATGGGCAGAACTATATGGGGGCAGCAGGTTCATACGAGTCTGCCCAAGCCAATCCCAAACTGAAATGGGAAAAGAACTATAATCTGAATATTGGGCTTAGCCTGACTTTTATTGACCGTATCTTTGTGAATCTCGAATACTACAACCGCGATACAAAGGACTTGCTTTATAATCGCCCTATTAGTTCTACTACCGGTTTCCTGAATTATCTTGCAAACATCGGTCAGCTCAACAACAAAGGGGTGGAGTTCGAACTGCGTACAATTAATTTTGCCGGTCCTAACTTCAACTGGACATCGGTGTTGAATTTAACACATAACCGTAATAAAATCGTGGCACTGGACGGAGATATAAAGCAATCTGTCGAGGGCTCCTGGTTTATTCATAAAATAGGTCTTCCTTACAATAGTTTCTACGTGAAAGAGTTTGCCGGAGTAGACCCGTCGACCGGGAAAGCTCTTTATTATCTCAATACACAAGATGAACAGGGGAATTATAATAGAGAGATGACTGACGATGCTTCTAAAGCGCAAGCTATTCCGTATAAATCTGCTGATCCTAAGATATCGGGAGGGTTCACTAACATCATTTCTTATAAGTGGTTTGATCTGGGACTTACCTTTACCTATTCGCTGGGAGGATATTCTTTTGACAAGACAGGAACTCTGATAGAAACCGACGGCAGCAAAGAAAAGTCATACAACCTGCCTGTATATGCTTTGGACCGTTGGCAGAAGCCGGGAGATAGAACTGATGTGCCTCGTTTTGTATTGGAACAGGGAGCCGGTCCACAAAATTCATCCCGCTATATTCACAGTACCGATCACATCCGCCTCAAGAACCTGACACTCGGTTTCACACTTCCTGGCAGATGGGTACAAAAGGCACTGATAGAGAATGCACGTGTCTACTTCTCAGGAAGTAATCTGCTGACATGGGCCAAATGGAAACAGTATGATCCTGAAGTACCGGTTAATGGTGAGGTGTTCTGTGAGGCTCCTCCCATGCGTACCTTCAATTTTGGGGTTGAGATAACTTTCTAAATCATTCATCATTATTAATATTCAGATATATGAAACGTACACTTATATACATGTTTGCCGCTATGTCGCTTGTGGGTTCTTCTTGTTCCGGCGACTGGCTGAATTTAAATCCATCTACCTCTGTGACTACTCCGCAAGCCATCCGTACACTTGAGGAAGCACAAATAGCTTTGAACGGCATTTATCGCATTGCCGCTTCACATAGTTATTATGGTGATAATTATCTCTATTATGCCGATTGCCGTGGTGAAGATGTTCAAGCACGTGTCAGCAAGGGAGCCGGAAAACGTGTATCACCTTATTATGAGTTCAATGTCACGGCAGATGATGCCTTGAATATTACCCGTGTATGGAATCAGCCTTATAGTGTCATTCATCAGGCAAATAGTCTGCTGGAAAGAATAGAATCCGGTGCGGTGGTTACCGATGATGCTGTGGCTCTCAACTGTATCAAAGCTGAAGCGCTTGCTTTGCGCGGATTGGCTTTGTTCGATCTCACCCGTCTGTTTGCTATGCCCTATACCTTGAACAATGGTACTTCTTTGGGAGTACCTATTGAGATTAAAACAACTTTGCCTACTCACCAGCCTGCCCGCAATACGGTGGCCGAATGCTATCAGCAGGTGATAGACGATATGACAGGTGCACTGAAACTCTCGGCACTTTCCGCTGATAAGAAAAACGGTTATCTTAATGTGTGGAGTGTCAAAGCATTACTTTCACGGGTATATCTTTATATGAATGATAATGAAAAGGCTCTCGCCTTGGCCAAGGAAGTGATGAATAACGGTGGATTGTATCAGTTGTTCACACACGATGAATATCCTACAGTATGGGGAAAAGACTTCAGTTCTGAGTCACTGTTTGAGTTTTACTACACTCTTTCCGAGCCTGATGGCGGAACGGGAGGTGAAGGCGCTCCGATGGTTTATGCCGATAATGTGAAGGATTGGAACAACCTTGTACTGACCAAAGCATTCCTCGATCTGTTGGGAGAAGATCCGGATGATGTGCGTCATTCATTGAATCGTTTGCCGGAGAAACCGGAAGAGGACCTATTGCCCGAAGGTTCCAAGGGTCATCCTAAATATCTGAATAAATATCCGGGTAAGACGGGGGATAATCCGCAGGATAATGACATTTGTATAATCCGCCTCTCCGAAGTTTACCTGAATGCTGCCGAAGCTGCCTTTAAGTTGGGGGGAGCAGAAAATCTGAAATTTTCTTTGGATTGTCTTAATGCCATCGTGAGTCGTGCTAATCCGGTGAAGTGCGTGAAAGAATCGGAGTTGAGCCTGGAGCGTATCTTGAAAGAACGCCGTAAGGAATTGGTAGGAGAGGGACATGCTTTCTTTGATGCCATGCGAAATGGTTTGTCTGTAAATCGTACCGGTGGTTGGCATTTGCCTTCTGTAGCTGCTGCTGCGGTTATTGCTCCGTCTGATCCGCGGGTAGCATTACCTATTCCGCAGGCGGAGATAGATGCTAATCCGAATATGGTGCAGAATCCGCGTTAATGCTTTCTGGGAGGTGAGATATACCGGTTTCCCGGATGACAAGGCTCGAACCGGCATATTGTGAGACACCAGACAGTTATTCACTGAGGAATCTGCGGGCGATCTCTATGAGTGTATCTTTTCCTCTCATTTCGTCTTCTTGCAGCATATCTACCTTAATGTCCGGTTCAATGCCGAACTCGATGTGCTTCATCTCCGCATCGAAGTGCGGGCTGGCGGAGAAACGTACGCTCCACCCGTTGGGTAATTCGGAGGTAAAGGGCATACCCGATCCTCCTCCGGTTTTATCTCCGATGATGGTGACATTGGGCAGGCAACGCATGTGGTTGACAAAATCGTTGGTTGCGCTGAAAGAACGGCGATTGGTCAACACGACTGCTTTCTTTTGCCAGCGTACCCCATTGGCCGGTTCCAGATAGATGGCATAGGGTTTAGAGAAGTCGTTGTGTCCGGTTCCTGTCTTATGGCAGATGTATCCTGTCAGAACCTTTTCGTTAGTGAATCGGGAAGCGATGCGGGCGGAATTTGTCGCGTTTCCACCACCATTATCGCGCACATCGATAATTAGTCCATTGCATATGGCCAGGTAGGAGAGCACTTCGTCCAAGTTGCCGTTGCCAATCGGGTCGGCAAAGCTTTCATACCGTATATAGCCGATGTTGTCTTTCAGTATCTTATATTTGAGGCCTGCTGCCGTACGATAGTCCGTACTGGCACGGCCCAGATAGGAATCTTCAACCAGGTCTGCACGGAAGTTACGGGGATAATCCTGATACCAGGCGTCGTAGTAAGACACGTTGTGTGCCGAAGCCAGATTGACATGCCCGTCCTGCAATTCATAAAGCATTTCACTCAGAACTTCGAACAGCCCTTCGTTGCTCATATTCGGGGTAATACGTTTTTGATATTGGGTATAGATATCATCCCAGTCGATTTGTTTGTAATCGAGAAAGCAATATTGCCGGTCGATGATTTTCCATAACTGCTCAAAGTTTCCTTGTGGATCGTTGGCATACTCTTCTTCCCGGATACAGGAAGAGAGGAGAGCCAGAAAGAAAATCAGGCAGAAGCTTTGTTGCAGGATACTATGGATAGGAGGATTCTTCATGATTCACTTCTGTTTTAATAGGCTCTGACGGCAGGTGGCAGGGGAGTTCCGTTCTTATTTCGGATACGGAACAGATCGTGTACAAATCCCACCATGAAAACTTGTGAATAAGTATGTGTTTTGATTCCGTTCAGTTTGGATTGTTGGAGATCACACAAATAGCTAAGGCGCATTTTGGTATATCTGATTGGAAAGTCGACTGATATCATCTGTCGTAACGCCGGCTGATTATGCAGAGAAGTAAAACGGACTACGCCACTGGCGTGTCCGAGTGTGAATATTTCGTAGTAAGATTGCCCGTAATGGGGAGAGAACATGAGCCCTATTACCGGAAGATTAACCTGGTAACGTAATGCCAACGGATAATTTTTTATTTTTGTATGCCAGATGGCCATTCCCGAAGCGTCCAGGTTGATGTAAGCACGGGCTGAGGCCGGATTGTTGGTATTGCGCAGATTGTAGACAAAGCCGCCGTTGAAATCTCCCATTCCTCCGGCAAGCAGCTTAAAGTTGTCTGTTATGCGGAACTGATAGTGCAGTCCATAGTTCCAATTCACTAATCCGGCAAATGTATTGTTGTTATCTACCCGGTTGTGAGTATATGCCAGGTTTGCCTGGAAAAAGTTCTGTACCGAGACATTGCCATCGCCCCAGGCGGTCATACGCATTGTTTCGCGTGAGATACGAAATTCGATACCTTTATATTCCTGCGGAGAAAGATAGGTGTCGAATACATTGGTGTATCCCACACCGTACATGGTGGCACGTGTCACATAGCGGGTAGCTTGAAGTGAGTCTGTGCCGTTACCATTTCCGTTCCCTCCAAAAGAAGGGAGAGCGATTGCTATCATTAATAATAGCAATATACTTGTATTTACTTTCATACGCAGTTTTATCTTGGACTTGTGCTAAAACAGCTTCATCTGTCCGGTCATTTCATCGAGTATGTCGTTTTCTGTTTTACCATTGTCCGGGTCCAGATTTTCCGGTTCTTCATCCGTGTTTTCATCATCCGTGGTTTGTGGCGGATCCGGGAAACGGGTCGGTTCCAGTTCGTTGATGGTCTCTACTGTATAAGTAGTGAGACGTTTCCCTTTGGCCTTAAAACCTTTGACGGCAATGAACTCTTCGGCATCAATGACAACAGGTTCGCGGAAACTGTCGTGACCTCCGAAGATGATCTCCAATCTTGGGTAATACTCATCCGTCAGTAAAATCAGGCGGTTATGTTTGTTCTCACCCAGATAGTTCTGCTTACGGGCAGTGGCTTCGAAGCAGAAACGTTTCAGGTACGGATAGTTCTGTTGGTCGGCATCATAAAGCGCAGCCGTCCATATCTTGTTGGCATCGAACTTCTCGACGATACTCACATTATCTTCGTAGTGATTGCTGAGATCGAAGTTTGAGGTATAGAACTCTCCGGTGTTCAGCACAACAAGGATGCTGTCGTCGCTCTGGAACTCACCCAAATATTCACCCCGGCCGTCGTAATTGAGGCGGAGCACATCGCGGTCGAACCATACTTTACGTCCGCCCAGTGTAGAGCCTCCCCGTTGTTTCAATACAATTTTGTGTACCGGCAGGCGTGTCAGAATGACACCCAGACTTTGTCGGCTGCGAATGGTCACTTCACTGAAATCACGCTCGAAGATGATGCGGCGTACACGAGGATTAGGTTTCAAGGTGACCTTGATGATTTCAGCTTCACCATTGGGGTTGGCACTGAAATAAGAAATGCGTGAATCGGGTTTACCTTGTGTCACGTCGTATTCACGGTCGCGTACGATGGAAGTGACTGCAAACCGTTTGATATAGTGTGTTCCTTCTGCACCGTCGCGGTAGGCTACGTTGTAGATGGTGCGTTTGTCATTCTTCTTAAATACATTGACGTAGATTACGTTTTTGCCCACAAACTTTTTGTCGGCTACGGGAGTGACCATGTAACGCCCGTCCCGGTAGAAGATGATCACATCATCGATGTCCGAACAGCATGCCACGAATTCGTCTTTCTTTAATGACGTTCCGATGAAACCTTCTTCACGGTTGATATAGAGCTTTTCGTTGGCTTCCACCACTTTGGCGGCTTCAATGGTGTCGAAGTTGCGCAACTCAGTACGTCGGGGGAAGTTTTTCCCATATTTATCTTTAAGCATCCGGTACCATTGGATGGTGTACTCCACGATGTTGGCCAGATGATTGTTGATCTCGGCAATGTCTTCGTTCATGCGGGCAATAGCCTCTTCCGCCTTGTCGGAATTGAACTTCAGGATACGTCCCATCTTGATTTCCATCAGGCGGAGGATGTCTTCTTTCGTCACTTCACGTATGAATTGCGAATAGAAAGGAGTCAACCGTTCGTCGATGTGTGCGCAGGCGGCATCCATATCTTTAGACTGTTCGAACTCTTTATCTTTATAAATGCGCTCTTCAATGAATATCTTTTCAAGAGAAGCGAAATGCAGGCTTTCCTGTAGTTCGTCTTTCTTGATTTCCAGTTCCTGGCGAAGCAGGGACAATGTATTGTCGGCAGATTTTCTCAGGACGTGGCTGATGGTGAGGAAGTGAGGCTTCTGATCATCAATCACACAACAGTTGGGCGAGATGCTTACTTCGCAATCCGTAAAAGCATAGAGGGCATCGATTGTTTTGTCCGATGAAGTGCCCGGAGCCAGATGGACAAGGATCTCTACGTTGGCTGCTGTGTTGTCGTCTACCTTGCGTATCTTTATTTTTCCTTTGTCGACGGCTTTCAGGATGGAGTCGATGACCGAAGTCGTAGTCCTGCCATAAGGAATTTCGGTAATGGCGAGTGTTTTATTGTCTACTTTATTGATTTTAGACCGTATCTTTACTGCTCCACCGCGTTCACCGTCGTTGTATTTCGACACGTCAATAGAACCTCCGGTCTGGAAGTCGGGATATAGTTTGAACTCTTCGTTTCGCAGGTAACTGATGGAAGCGTCGCAAAGTTCGTTGAAGTTATGTGGTAAGATCTTGGATGAAAGTCCTACGGCGATACCTTCCACTCCTTGTGCCAGCAAAAGTGGGAACTTCACCGGCAAGGTGATAGGTTCTTTGTTTCGTCCGTCATACGACAGTTTCCATTCGGTTGTTTTAGGGTTGAACACTACATCGAGTGCAAACTTTGACAGGCGTGCTTCGATATAACGGGGAGCGGCCGCACCGTCACCGGTGAGGATATTACCCCAGTTACCCTGGCAGTCGACCAATAAGTCTTTCTGTCCCAACTGTACCAATGCGTCACCAATAGATGCATCGCCATGGGGGTGAAACTGCATCGTATGTCCTACAATGTTAGCCACCTTGTTATACCGTCCATCATCCATGCGTTTCATGGAGTGCAGGATGCGGCGTTGCACCGGTTTCAGTCCGTCATTGATATGGGGCACGGCTCGCTCGAGGATAACGTATGAAGCATAGTCCAGAAACCAGTTCTGGTACATTCCTGTAAGTTGATGTTTAATGCTTTCGTTATGTGAGTCCGCCGGCTTATAGTCAGAATGTCCTTCCGTAATCTCGTTGTTCTCTTCGCTCATAAAATCAAATTTCCCTCTGGTTTTAACAACAAATTATCTTTTTTACATCATTATTGGGTGATGTGCAGGCAAAAATACGAATTTAATTGAAAAAAATCATTTACTTTGCAGATTATTTCTGAGTCTGGCTTACAGGCAGATGTATGAAATGTAAATTGTAAATGACTAAATTGAAAATAAGACGATGGCACAAGAAGATGTTTTTAAGAAGTTAGTATCACATTGCAAAGAATACGGTTTTGTGTTCCCCTCAAGCGATATCTACGACGGATTGGGCGCAGTGTATGACTACGGACAGATGGGTGTTGAACTGAAAAACAATATTAAAAAATACTGGTGGGACAGCATGGTGCTGCTGCACGAAAACATTGTCGGCATTGACTCTGCAATTTTTATGCACCCTACCATCTGGAAGGCTTCCGGACATGTGGATGCATTCAATGATCCGTTGATTGACAACAAAGACTCTAAAAAACGCTATCGTGCCGATGTACTGATCGAGGATCAACTGGCTAAGTACGACGATAAAATTAATAAGGAAGTAGCCAAGGCTGCCAAGAGATTTGGCGAAGCTTTCGATGAAGCCCAATTCCGCAGCACGAATGGCCGTGTTCTTGAACATCAGGCAAAGCGTGATGCATTGCACGAACGTTTTGCAAAAGCACTGAATGATAACAATCTGGAAGAACTTCGCCAGATCATTATCGACGAAGAAATAGCATGTCCTATTTCCGGGACCAAGAACTGGACGGAAGTCCGCCAGTTTAATCTGATGTTTTCTACCGATATGGGGTCTACTGCCGATGGAGCCATGAAAATTTATCTTCGTCCGGAAACTGCGCAAGGTATTTTCGTAAACTACCTGAATGTACAGAAGACCGGTCGTATGAAAGTTCCTTTTGGTATCGCTCAGATCGGTAAAGCTTTCCGTAACGAAATTGTAGCCCGTCAGTTTATCTTCCGCATGCGTGAGTTCGAACAGATGGAGATGCAGTTCTTCGTTCGTCCGGGCAGCGAATTGGAATATTTCAAGAAATGGAAAGAAATTCGTTTGAAGTGGCACAAGGCACTTGGTTTTGGCGATGATCATTATCGTTTCCACGATCACGATAAATTGGCTCACTACGCGAATGCCGCCACCGATATTGAGTTCCTGATGCCATTCGGTTTCAAAGAAGTAGAAGGTATTCACTCTCGTACTAATTTCGATCTTTCCCAGCACGAGAAGTTCTCCGGAAAGAGCATTAAATATTTTGATCCCGAGTTGAATGAATCGTACACTCCGTACGTAATCGAAACTTCGATCGGTGTCGATCGTATGTTTCTCAGCATTATGTCTGCCGCTTATTGTGAAGAACAGCTGGAGAACGGTGAAAGTCGTATCGTATTGAAATTGCCTGCTGCATTGGCACCCGTGAAGTTGGCTGTAATGCCGTTGGTAAAGAAAGACGGACTGCCTGAAAAGGCTCGTGAGATCATTGACAATCTTAAGTTCCACTTCCATTGTCAGTATGATGAAAAAGACAGTATCGGTAAACGCTACCGTCGTCAGGATGCCATCGGTACTCCGTACTGTGTGACTGTTGACCATCAGACATTGGAAGACAATTGTGTGACACTGCGTAATCGCGACACTATGGAGCAGGAACGTGTGGCAATCTCTGAATTGAATAATATCATTGCCGACCGGGTAAGTATTACCTCGTTGTTGAAAACAATCCAATAACTCTTTAGCGAATGAACAAAAAAATCTATTTATTACCGTTGCTGTTACTGGCCCTTATCTTTGTTTCTTGTGAAGAGACGAAAGAAGCTACAAAGTTTGATAATTGGAGGGCACGTAATGAAGGATATATTGATTCTTTGAAGACGGTATTTGATGACAAGAAGGATCCCGAGCTGAAAGCTTTTGCACCGGAAATAAATCCTAAGTTGCGAATTTACTATAAGAAGAAAATTTCTAATGATACAGGAGCTATTCCTCTATATACCGATTCTGTAAATGTATTCTATCGTGGAAGTTTCATTTTTGGAGAAACATTTGATCAGAATTTTAAAGGGGATAAACCGGGTCCATTTGATTCACCAAGTAAATTTGTTATCCAAAGTTTTATTACAGTTGGTGGTGTCTCTGCTTGGGCCGAGATATTACAACGTATGCGTGTTGGAGAAAGGTGGCTGGTTTATATCCCGTGGCAATTGGCTTACGGAACAAGCGGATCTGATAAAATTCCAGGCTATTCGACCTTGATCTTTGATATGCAATTGGAAGAAATATTGGATGAATAAAGGATAGGTTCCACTGGATATTGAATCCCCTAATTTTTGGCTTAATTAAAGGTTGAGGCAAAAGTCAGGGGATTTTTTCTATGGATTTATTAGTAAATATTACTTTTTTTATTTTGATAGAATGGAATATATCAACGATTTAATCCGACGGAAGGACCACCTTTTATCGGAAGATGAAGCAATGAGTTTACTTGAAAATGGAGAATACGGAGTGTTATCTATTTCTTCACCTGAAGAAGGTGTTTATGGCATTCCCATTAATTATGTATGGGATAAACAACAGTCTATCTATTTTCATTGTGCTCCCGAAGGGCGTAAGCTTTGTATACTTCAAGACTGTAATCAGGCATCGTTTTGCGTGGTAGGACGCACGCGCGTTGTTTCCAATCAATTTAGTACCGAGTATGAAAGTATCGTGATTAACGGGACTATGATTTGTCAGTTAGAAGAAACTGAGAAGCGAAAGGCATTGGAACTTCTGCTTGATAAATATTCTCCGGAAGATAAAAAGGTGGGGTTGAAGTATATGGAAAAGTCTTTTCACCGTACCCACGTCTTGAAACTTGTTATTAAAACAATATCCGGTAAGTGTAAGAAAATGAATCAGCCCTGTCCGGATTATTAAGAAGCCCCTGCCTTATCTCTCCTTTGTTTATCTTTTGTTTTTTTAGCATGGGTTATTTTTCTTTCGCAAATGTAATCTGGATTACATTCTTTTTAAATGGAAATCCCTTTCTTTGCATAAATACATAGCATACATACTATGAAGGTAAAAGAATATATCCAATGGTTACTCCCTTCGCGTAAGTGGAGAGTACTTGCGATCATTATAACAGGTGTGATTGTAGGTGGAGGGGCTCTGACCCTTTATATGCTTCGGGCACATACCTATCTGACCGATGATCCGGCTGCTTGTGTTAATTGCCATATCATGGGACCGTATTATGCGACGTGGTTTCATAGTTCGCATAGCAGGAATGCTACATGCAATGACTGTCATGTTCCACACGAAAATGCAGTGAAGAAATGGGTATTCAAGGGAATGGACGGTATGCGTCATGTTGCCGTATTCCTCACCCATGGAGAAAAAGATGTGGTTCGTGCCAATGGTGAAAGCTCGGAGGTGATTATGAATAATTGTATTCGTTGTCATACACAACTGAACACTGAATTTGTAAGTACAGGACGGATAGATTATATGATGTCTCAGGTAGGTGAAGGGAAAGCTTGTTGGGACTGTCATCGGGACGTACCGCATGGAGGAAGTAACAGTGTCGCATCCACTCCTAATGCGTTAGTCCCTTATCCGGATTCTCCTACACCGGAATGGTTGAAAAAAATGATCGAATAATATAGAAAATCAAGATAACAGAATTATGGAAAAGAAACTGAAATCATGGCAAGGATGGTTGTTGTTCTGCGGAGCGATGGTAGTCGTTTTTGTGCTTGGGCTTGTTGTCTCGGCGCTGATGGAACGCCGGGCAGAGACGGTAAGCGTTTTCAATAACAAACGGGTGGAAATTACCGGAATAGAACCACGAAACGAAGTGTTTGGGGATAACTACCCACGTGAGTATGAAACATGGAAAGAAACGGCTAAGACCGATTTCGAGAGTGAATTTAACGGTAACGAAGCGGTAGATGTACTTGCACAACGTCCCGAGATGGTGGTGCTTTGGGCCGGCTATGCATTCTCAAAAGATTATTCGACTCCGAGGGGACATATGCATGCTATTGAGGACATTACACATTCACTCCGTACCGGTGCGCCGATGGATGATAAAAGCGGGCCGCAACCTTCTACCTGCTGGACTTGTAAGAGTCCGGACGTTCCTCGCATGATGGAAGCTATTGGAGTGGATTCGTTCTATAATAATAAGTGGGGAGCTTTCGGTAGTGAGATCGTCAATCCGATAGGTTGCGCCGATTGTCATGAACCGACGAATATGAAACTTCATATTAGCCGTCCGGCTTTGCGCGAGGCATTTGCCCGTCAGGGGAAAGATATCGATAAAGCGACTCCGCAGGAAATGCGTTCGTTGGTATGCGCACAATGCCACGTGGAATATTATTTCAAGGGAGATGGCAAATACCTGACTTTCCCTTGGGATAAAGGATTTTCGGTAGAAGATATGGAAGCCTACTATGACGAGGCCGACTTTGCCGATTATACACATGCACTGAGCAAAGCCCGTATACTGAAAGCACAACATCCGGATTACGAGATTTCTCAGATGGGAATTCATGCCCAACGCGGAGTGTCGTGCGCCGATTGTCATATGCCCTACAAAAGCGAGGGAGGCATGAAATTCAGCGATCACCACATTCAGAGTCCGTTAGCTATGATCGACCGGACTTGTCAGGTTTGTCATCGTGAGAGCGAAGAGACATTGCGGAATAATGTATATGACCGTCAGCGTAAAGCGAATGAAATTCGTGGCCGTCTGGAACAGGAGTTGGCTAAAGCGCATATTGAAGCTAAATTCGCCTGGGATAAAGGTGCGACGGATACTCAGATGGCAGAGGCGTTGAAGTTGATTCGCCAGGCCCAGTGGAGATGGGATTTCGGCGTGGCTTCACACGGTGGTGCGTTCCATGCTCCGCAAGAGATACAGCGCATTCTGGGACACGGACTTGATAAAGCTTTGCAGGCCCGTCTTGCCATCTCAAAAGTGTTGGCTCAGCATGGCTATACAGCCGATGTGCCGATGCCTGATATTTCGACTAAAGAGAAAGCGCAGCAGTATATCGGTCTCGATATGCAGAAAGAGCGTGAAGCGAAAGATAAATTCCTGAAAACAGTAGTACCCGAATGGTTGGAGAAAGCGAAGGCTAACGGTCGTCTGGCTAAACTGTAAACTATGTGGCAGAAACCTTGGGGATATAAAGAAGGGTTCGCCATCTGTGGCGGACTTTTTCTGACAGGCATTTTCCTGCAAATGACGTTGGGGAAGTGCACACTTTCCATTCTTTCTTACCCTGTGAATGTGTGTGTAGGGTTGCTATATGTCGTTATCTTGTTATCGGCCTACACCTTTTCACAAAAGAGTTATTTTATCCGGTGGATGGGGAGCTGCCAGGCCGCTGTTTCATCCATGGTGTCAGTGGCCGTGCTCACTGTAGTGATGGGACTGATCCGCCAGGTGAAGTCCGATATACCTTTGTCCGGTATTGAAACCTGGTTGGGATTTTCCCAAATGTTGTCCGCCTGTTCGTTTGTGCTGTTGTTCCTCTGGATGGTCACTTTGTTGGGGTTGACCACCATTCGGCGGATTCATCATTTCCATTGGCGGGACGTTCCTTTTGTGCTGAACCATCTGGGACTTTTCCTTGCACTGACCGGAGCTGTATTGGGAAATGCCGATATGGAGCGTCTGCATATGACTACAAAGATAGGACAAGCCGAATGGCGGGCTTCCGATGAAAATCAGAAAATGCGGGAGCTGCCTTTGGCTATCGAGCTTCAGAACTTTACGATCGATGAATATCCCCCGAAATTGATGTTGATTGACAATGAAACAGGTAAAGCACTGCCGGTCGGGAAGCCGGAAAACCTGCTGATTGAAGATGATTTTCATGCCGGGCATTTGCTCGATTGGGAAATCCACATAGAGAAGAAACTCCCTTTGGCAGCCAGTGTAGCGACTCAGGATACTTTGAACTTTGTGGACTTTCCTTCAATGGGAGCTGCTTATGCTGTCTATCTGACGGCAGTGAATGATAAAACAGGCCGGAAACATGAAGGATGGGTGAGTTGTGGCAGTTTTATGTTTCCTTATAAGGCTATCCGTCTTGACGATCAGACCAGTTTGGTAATGCCTGAGCGTGAACCTCGCCGTTTTGCATCCGAGGTGAAAGTTTATACGGAGTCGGGACGCCGTGATTCGGCTACGATTGAGGTAAATAAACCTTTTGAGTTGGAGGGATGGAAAATATATCAGTTCAGTTATGACGAGTCGAAAGGTCGCTGGAGCGATATAAGCGTGTTTGAACTGGTTCGTGATCCGTGGTTACCGGTGGTTTATACCGGTATCTGGATGATGATAGCCGGAGCTGTCTGCCTGTTCGCCCTGTCACAGAAAAGAAAGGAGGACAACGTATGAGTTGGGATCATTTTGTGATATTTGCCATGGCAGCTCTTCTGTGTTGGGCTATCGGTGCCGTTGCCGCATGGAAAGAGAAACGCCAGTTTGTTGTTTATGCAGCCACGTTGGCAGGACTGGCCGTCTTTTTTGCTTTTATCCTTGGGATGTGGATTTCATTGGAACGGCCTCCGATGCGTACAATGGGTGAAACCCGATTGTGGTATTCTTTCTTTTTACCTTTGGCAGGCATCATCACTTATAGCCGCTGGCGATATAAGTGGATTCTGAGTTTCAGCTTTGTTCTTTCGCTTGTATTCATCTGTATCAACCTGTTTAAACCCGAGATACATAATAAAACCTTGATGCCTGCTTTGCAAAGTCCTTGGTTTGCACCGCATGTCATTGTATATATGTTTGCTTATGCTATGTTGGGCGCAGCGGCCGTTATGGCGGTATACCTGCTTTGGATCAAGAAAAAAGCTACCGAAGAACGTGAGATGGAACTGTGTGATAATTTGGTCAATGTAGGACTATCCTTCATGACATTGGGAATGTTGTTCGGAGCTTTGTGGGCTAAAGAGGCCTGGGGGCATTACTGGAGTTGGGATCCGAAGGAAACCTGGGCGGCAGCCACGTGGATAGGCTATCTCTGTTATATCCATTACCGGATGAACAGGCGGCAAAAAGTACGTGTGGCACTTGTCGGACTCCTCATCTGTTTTGCATTGCTGCAAATGTGTTGGTATGGCATTAATTATCTGCCATCGGCACAGGGAACCAGCGTACATACGTATAATTTGAATTGATAAATCGCTAACTACTAATTACTAATTGAGTTATGAGAATCACGAATCTAATCTGGGCAGCAATGCTTTTTGCACCGCTGTCCGCCTTTGCACAGCAACAAAAGGAGAATCAGTTTACAATTGATGCACAAATACGTACTCGTGGTGAATACCGCAATGGAGTGTTGAACCCCCGTCCCGAAGGCGCAAGTCCGACTTTCTTTATCAACGAGCGGGCACGGCTATCCTTAGGTTATCAGCGCGATCGCCTGCAAATGAAACTTGCTGCACAGCATGTAGGGGTGTGGGGGCAGGATCCGCAGATCGATAAAAACGGACGGTTTATTTTGCACGAAGCTTGGGCACGGCTTGATTTTTCAAAAGGCCTGTTTGCGCAGTTGGGGCGTCAGCCACTCTCGTATGATGATGAGCGTCTGCTTGGCGGACTGGACTGGAATGTGGCAGGCCGCTTCCACGATGCATTGAAGTTGGGGTATGAAAGCAAGATGCACAAGTTGCATTTGATACTGGCTTTTAATCAGAATAATGAAGATCGCTCCTATGGTGGCACTTATTATGCTCCCGGTGGACAGCCTTATAAAACCATGCAAACGGTATGGTATAATGGCCGGTGGGCTAAAGATTTCACTGCTTCACTGCTTTTTATGAATACCGGATTTGAAACAGGGACGGAAGAAAAGGGTAAAACTGCTAATATGCAGACGATGGGTACTTATCTGGTGTATACACCCGGGGCATGGTTGCTGAACGGTAGCGTCTATTACCAGTCGGGTAAAAACAAAGCCGGCAAGAAGGTATCTGCTTATATGTTCAGCTTGAAAGCCGGGTATAAGATTGATCCAAAGTGGAGTGTAAGCCTCGGCACGGACTACCTGAGCGGAGATCCCGACAGTAAGAAGGTAACTACTTTTGATCCGCTTTACGGGACACATCATAAATTCTATGGAGGAATGGATTATTTTTATGCATCGGCTTATAACAAAGGTTTGTGGGACAAAATACTCAGTGTTGATTTCAAGCCGACCCAAAAGATAGGGCTTTCACTGAATTATCACCATTTTTCTACGACTTATGACGTAACGGCCACAGACGGTAAAGAAGGACGCAGTCTGGGATCGGAGTTCGATTTGCAGGTAGATTATGTTTTGATGAAAGATGTAAAACTGACAGCCGGTTATTCGACCATGCTTGGAACTAAATATATGGACATTGTAAAAGGTGGCAGCCATAAGAGCTGGCAGGACTGGGGATGGCTGACACTGAACATCAATCCGCGTATTTTATTTACCAAGTGGTAGGATTGGTACGGGAGAAAATGCTATCTTTGCTAAAAAGACAAGCATTGTGGTAAAAGTAGAGTTTACAGACGAATATCAAAAAATCTTGTGGCAGATATCTTTATTTAAGGATATGGATGTCAGTTTGCAACGTCGGCTGCCTTTGGAACTGGAACTTTCGGTGTACGAGGTTGCCAGGAAAGAGGTCGTATTGAAGCAGGACACCTATTGCAATCATTTGTATGTATTGCTGAAGGGAGAACTGGAGGTCAATATCGTTGATGTGGCAGGAAATCTGGTGAAGGTAGAAGATATCCGTGCTCCCCGTGCTTTTGCCACACCCCATCTGTTTGGCGATAAGAATCTCTTGCCTGCTACGTTTACTGCCAGCGAAGATTCTGTTTTGCTGATGGCTACCCGTACTTCCGTTTTTAAGTTGATCAGTTCCGTACCCGATTTACTGCACCGTTTCCTGTGTGTCACAGGCAATTGTAACAAGTGTACGGTCACCCGTCTGAGGATTCTTTCTTACAAGATGCTGCGTAGCCGTTTGGTTTATTACTTCATGGAGCATAAGACTTCTCCGAATACGGCTATATTGGAGCATAATCAGGTCCAGTTGGCAGAATATCTGGGGGTAACCCGCCCTGCACTTTCGAAAGAAATAAATAAGATGATGAAGGAGGGCCTGATTTCAATCAATAAGAAAGTGGTGACGCTGGAAGATATGGCGGCACTTAAAGAATATATTTGAAAGGGCTGTGTCAAGAGTCTTTTCACCACAGATCACACAGGTTATCAATATTGATAATCAATGGCTTAAAATTTACTCTTTGCCTTCTGTGGTGAGTTTCGACACACCCTTCTCAATGCTTTGCTCCAAATCTTGTAGCCTTCCTCCGTCAGATGGAGCCCGTCCGTAGTCAGTTCTTTCCGCATCACATTGCTACCTTTCTCCGTAAATAGAGGGAAAAGGTTGATAAAAGGTATTTTCCTGTCTTTGGCAAGTGCTTCCAACTTACTGTTGATTTCGGGTATCAGGTCGGTTTTACCGGTCATTGTTTTGTATCGTCCGAACGATTCGTTAATGGGTAAAAGACTCTGCAGATAGAGTTCGGTGGATGGTGATCCGGTTCGTATTTTGTCTATGACCAGAGTAACCAGTTCTACCACACTATCGGCACTCAGGTTGTGTGACACATCGTTTATTCCTGCCATCAGGAAAATCTTTCGGGGAGTGCCGGGCAATATCTGGAAAAGACGTTGGTAAATTCCCATTGCTTCGTCACCAATGATTCCGCGGTTTCTTATATTCTTTTTATTCAGGCGTATGCTCCAGTCTCCACCGTTTTCGGTGAGGCTATTGCCCACCATTACGATATCCTTCGGTCCGATGGGAGCATCTGCTTCAAATTCCAGGAAACGTTTGTAATAATGATCCGTATATACTTGTGCGGGCGGGCAGATAGAAGCGGCTACTGCATTGGCAACCAGCGAACGGAGGCGGACTACACTGTGTCCGTCTTCAGGATGCACGGCGTTGATGAGCAGGATGACGGCCGTGTCGTTATCTGGGTCAATCAGGATGGAAGTACCCGTATATCCTGTATGCCCGAAGGTGTTCGGCCCGAAGAGATCGCCATGATTTGAGGCATAGGCTGAGAAGACATCCCATCCCGGAGTGCGTCCCAGTCCGGCTACTTCACGGGGAACGGTACGCATGGTTTTTACCCCCAGTGGGCTGAGAATACGGCGACCATTATATTCGCCCCCATTCAGCAAGGCAGCTGCGAGAACGGCAATATCATTGGCGTCCGAGAAGACCCCTGCATTGCCGGAGATTCCTCCGTTCAGGATGCGCGCCAACGGATCGTGCACCTGTCCGCAGAGTACACTTCCGTCTTTTTGCTTCTCGGTAGGTGCAATCAAATCCATCCAGGGGTAATCTACGGTATTTATCCACTTTCCGTCTTTCTGCTGTACGGTGGGCAGATAATCGGTGTGCTGCATGCCCAGGACATTGAAGATATTCTCTTTGGCAAAGTCCCGCAGGTTTTGTCCGGTAATGACTTCGATGACATGTTGCAAGGTGATATAGTTGAGGCAACTATACTGAAAATTCGTTTGAGGCTTGAAGTCACGTTTGCAAGTGGAAATATACTTCATGAGCCCTTCCGGATTGGGTGAACCGTACTCTTTCTGTAACTCGGCTACCGGTGCGTAAGGTGGAAGGCCCGAAGTGTGAGTCATAAGGTCTACAATGCGGATGTCCTGTTTCTCTCCGTTCTCTCCCTGCCATTCCCGGAAGTCAGGCAGGTAGAGGTTGACGCGATCGAGTAGGCGCAGTTGTCCGCGTTCAATCAGAATCATGGCAGAAACAGCAGTCGACATCGGCTTGCTGCAAGAAGCCATATCGAAGACGGTATTTATCTCCATCGGTTCTATATTGGGATAGATCCGCCGGTTACCATAAGCCTTGAGATAGGCCATTTTGCCATGACGGACCACGGCGAGTACGGCTCCCGGTATTTCTTTGTTAAGGATCGCCTTCTGAATAGCCTCGTCGGCATGCAACAGACGGTGAGAATCCATGCCTACTTGCTCGGGGGCAACGCGTGGCAGAGGTTGTGCGACAGCTTGCAGGCTGCAGAACAGAAGCGCCAAAGCGGTGAGCAGAGATTTCGTCCCTTTTCTTTCCTGCAGGGAGATGGGGGAGAAGTGAACTTTGTTTTTCGTATTCATGGTATTGTAAGTTTAGGAGGGTTCGGTTTTGTTATCCGGCTTTATATGCATCCACCGCTTTTTTCACGGAACCGTGCATCAGCAACAGTGCTTTAGCCTTGTCATATTCTAACCCGAGTTCTTCGACAATCATGCGTGTGCCGCGGTCCACCAACTTCTGGTTGCTAAGCTGCATATTGACCATCTTGTTGCCTTTCACGCGTCCCAGTTGAATCATAACCGAGGTTGTGATCATGTTCAGAATCATCTTCTGTCCTGTTCCTGATTTCATGCGCGAACTGCCTGTTACATATTCGGGACCTACGATCATTTCGATGGGTACATCGGCTTCTGCGGCCATCGGCGAGTTCGGGTTGCTGGTGATGCAACCGGTGAGGATGCCGTGCTCGCGTGCCGCATGCATGGCTCCGATCACATAGGGAGTCGTACCTGAGGCTGCAATACCGATGACGGTATCTTTACTGTTGATGTTATGTTCCGTCAGTTCTTCCCACCCCCGGGTGGTATTGTCTTCGGCATTTTCCACCGGATTACGCAAGGCGGTATCTCCGCCTGCAATCAGCCCGATGATCAATGTGGGAGGCATCCCGAAAGTGGGAGGGATCTCTGAAGCATCGAGAACCCCGAGGCGTCCGCTGGTTCCGGCCCCCATGTAGAAGATGCGTCCCCCCTGTTTCATGCGGGGGACAATCTGTGTGACTAACTTTTCAATTTGAGGAATAGCTTTCTGTACGGCAAGAGCCACCTTTTGGTCTTCGGTATTGATATCTTCCAGTATTTCGCGGACCGACTTCTTCTCAAGATCACTGTAGAGCGAGGGTTGCTCGGAAATCTTGACGAAGGATGTTTTATCTGATTTTTCTATATTACTATTCATGTTTTTGTTCTATTATTCGTATACGTTACTCGTGAAATTTAATCAGTCCTTCCATCGGACTCTTGATAATCGTTCCCAGGTGAATCCCCATTGCCTTACACGCCTCCGACAGTAATTCTTTGTAGTAGAACGCTACTGAACCGATGAAATGGACCCGGGCATGCTGGTAGTCGTATTGCATTACATTGCGTTTCAGGAACTTTTTAAAGCTGTTCAGAACCAGTTCGCGTATGGCCGGTTCATCGAGGTGTTCGACCAGGAATGGAGAGAAACTTGCCAGGAAACGATTTGGAAACGGTTGGCGATATACCCGGTCGATAATTTCGGCAGGCGTCAGGTTGTATTGTTCCAGGAACTTTTCTTTAAGTCCCGGAGTCATTTGATTCTTAAGGATATCGCCTACCAGCAGCTTACCCAAAACCGCTCCACTGCCTTCGTCACCCAGAATAAATCCTAATGGCGATACATTGCTGACTATGTTTTTACCGTCATAATAACAAGAGTTCGATCCTGTGCCCATGATGCAGGCGATGCCCGGTTGATGCCCACACAGTCCCCTGGCGGCAGCAAGCATGTCCGTACTGACCTCAATCTCTCCGCTTACTTGCAGATGCGCAGCTATGGCTTTGCGCACCGTTTCTATTTTGTCGGGGAAAGCGCAACCGGCTCCATAGAAGTGAACAGTCTCGAACTTGTTTGTCTTTAATTGAGGAATCAGGGCGGTTGCTATTTCATTACTGATTTCCTCTTCAGACTGAAAGAAAGGGTTAGTGCCTTTCGTAAAAATCTGCTGGACTAACTGTCCATGCTCTACTACACACCAATCGGTCTTAGTAGAACCACTGTCTGCTATTAGTATCATATCTTTATATATATTTTTTTCTTATACAAGATGTATCCGATACACCAGTTCAGCCCTACGAATAAGATGGCGAATGCTAAAGAACCGGGATAATCGCCGAGCAGGGGTTGGAGGATGATCTTATACACAAATCCGTGAAGGCTGATGGTATGACCGTCATAAGGTATCAGTATGTTGCCCAACAGAATAGAGAGAACGGCTCCGGTCACATAGATGAATAGTGGGTTGACTCCGAACGATTCGAAGAACCGGCTCCATCGTGTATAACCTTTCACGTCGATAATCCATACGAGGAGTGCCAGGAAACTGGATGCCAGTCCGCAAGTGACAATCGCGAATGTCGGTGACCAGATCTTCTTGCTGATTGGACAGCCGTAGCTGAGCAGGAAACCCGCAAAGGTGAGGATAGTGCCAACCAGGAACAGGCGTTCTATTTTTTCATTGATGTCTTTTACTTCCATCAGCAGTTTGCCTACGCAGAAGCCTATCAGCACATGGGCTATCGAAGGTATGGTGCTTAATACACCTTCCGGATCGATGCCGTTGTCTTTGTACATATGTGCCTCGCCCAATACGGCACGGTCCACCACCGCCAGGATGTTGGTACTGTTGTATTCAAATCCGTTTCCGGTGATCAGGATGATGAAGTAACCGATTAGCAAGGCGGCTATCAGGTATGGGATGTATTTATGCTTCATGATTAAAGCGATGATAGCCGTTGCGCCGTAGCAGAGGGCCAATCGCTGCATGACACCCAGGATGCGAATGTGACCGAAAGTCCAGACTGATTCCCCCAGACGGGAGAAGAATGGAATATCTTCGCCGGATAGTGAATTCCAAGTGTGGCAAAACATGGAGAACCATGCGATTCCCAAACCGATGGCAAAGATCACAATGGTTCTTTTAAGTATTTTCAAGGCTGCAGAATGACTGAATTCGAAGTTATACTTTCTTAATGATATATAGGTGGAAATGCCCATGATGAACATGAAGAAAGGAAAGACCAGGTCGGTCGGAGTCAGACCGATCCATGCCGCATGTCCGAGGGGAGCATATACGTAGCTCCAGCTGCCGGGATTGTTGACCATAATCATTCCTGCGATAGTGATACCCCGCAACACATCGAGGGCAAGTAGACGTTTGTTGGCTGTTTGATTCATTGCATTCTTATTTAAGTGTTAAGTTATTCTTTTGTTTCACGTGGACGAGTGCACTGATCCACCAGATAGGCAATCGATACATAGGGGATGCCGGTGTTAGTGGCTAAACCGATTTCACAGGTGCGGCTGTTTGAATAGCCGATACTGATTCCTGCTTTCTCCAGTTGCGGACGCAGTTTGCGTAAAGCATAAGTGTTGAGTTCCGGCCGGGTGAATCCTTTATCTCCGGCAAAGCCGCAACAACCCACCTCTTCCGGAACAAGCACTTGCGTTGAACATAGTCCGGCCAGTGAAATCAGTGTATTCGACAATCCCATTTTACGCATGGAACATGTGATGTGTACGGCTACGGGACGGTTTGTGGGAGTGAATTCCAGTTTATCCCGCAGGAACGTATAGATAAATTCAGCCGGTTCGTATAGCTTCATCTTTTGGATAGTGGCACGCATACGGTGCAGACAAGGGCTCTGGTCGCAAAGTACTGGATACCGTCCCTGTTCGCTGGCCTCCCATAAGGCGGCTTCCAGTTCAGCCGATTTGCTGTCGGCTATATCCAGCATACCTTTGCTTTCCCAAATGGTTCCGCAACAGAGTTTCTCCATCTTGGGCGGGAAGATGACTTCGTATCCCGCTTTCTGAAGCAGAGAGAGCATTTTGTTAATCAAAGGTTGCTCTACGGGAGAATTTTTTGCCAATCCCATAGTTTGGTTGATGCAACTGGGGAAGTAGACCACCTTGTTCTTTGCATCCGGTGCCTTGTTGTTGTCCTTCTTGTGTATCTTATAGCTCATAGGCATGGCCGGTGTCCATTGCGGAAGTCCCCATACGTTGTGCATCTTTCGAGTAATGGAAGTCATCCTGGAAGTTCCCAGCAGGCTGTGTGTCGTATTGGCAAGTGACAGTACCGGTCGCAGGGCATTTTTTATTCCTGCGAAATGATTGGCGGCAAATTTTCCCGCCTTATAACCGGTGCTGTTGGACGGTAGCTCTGCCTGACGCAGGAGGTGGGTCAGGTCACCGGTATTGATACCCATCGGACAAGACGTGGCACACAGGCCGTCACCGGCACAGGTCTGATTACCCGGATACCGGTATAACTTGGACAGTGTTTCCAGTAACTGCGGATTTTCCCCGCTTTTTTTCAGGCGTGAAATTTCCCTCTGTATGACAATGCGCTGGCGTGAGGAGAGCGTGAATCCGCACGAGAGACAGTTCACTTCGCAGAATCCGCATTCGATACACCGGTCTATCTGGCGTGTCACTTCGGAGCCTTCTCCTATTGCCAATGGCGAGAGAGGCTTGAAATGTTTGATATGGCATTGAGGGTCGTCGTTGAAGATAACACCCGGATTAAATAATCCTTTGGGGTCAAAGAGTTGTTTTACTGCCTTCATGATAGCGAAAGCTTCTTCTCCCCATTCCTGCTTTACGAACGGAGCCATGTTTCGTCCTGTGCCGTGTTCTGCCTTTAATGAGCCGTCATATTTGTCCACTACCAGTTCTTTTATGTCGTTCATCAGGGCTTCATACCGTTTTATTTCAACTTCATTACTGAATGACTGGTTGATAATGAAGTGGTAATTGCCTTCTAACGCATGACCGTAAATGCAGGCGTCATCGTATCCGTGCCGGGCAATGAGCTGTTGCAGTTCGGCTGTCGCCTCGGGGAGGTCTTCAATGTGGAAGGCCACATCCTCAATCAGACAGGTTGTTCCCGGAGGACGGGTTCCTCCTACAGAGGGGAAAATGCCCGAACGGATTGCCCAATATTTGGAATATTCCTCGGGACGGTCGGTAAAGTGGACCGGGATGTAGGTTTTAAATGCCTTTAATGTATCTTCGATGACAGTGATGTTGTGGTTGAGCTCTTCCTGTGTGCGTGCTTTGGTTTCGGTCAATACGGCTGTTAGCCCTTCTCCCGTCGGATCATTCACAGAAGCCAGGGATTTCCAGTCGAGCAGTTCCGCACCTTTTACAATCCACTCCCCATCTGTGTTGACGAGTTTTTTCATGGCTACCACTGCACGGCATGCTTCTTTGATGTCGCTGAAATAGAGCATGGCGCTTGCCTTGTGCGGATAGTCGTATTCCGTTTTCATAGTCACACCGGAAAGGAAAGCTAATGTGCCCTCCGAGCCTACCATCAGGTGGGCAATAATATCGAACGGATCATCGTATACGAGGAAGGGAAGAATATTCAACCCTGTTACGTTCTTGATTGAATATTTATAACGGATACGTGCACTCAGTTCTTTGTTGCTGCGTACCTGGTCACGTAGCTCGCAGATGCGGCGGAGGAAATCGGGATGATCTTCTTCAAAGTTTTCTCGGGATTCCTGGCTGGCGGTATTAAGATAATATCCGTCAGGGAGTATGATACGTACCGACAGCAGCATCTTATCACTGTTGGCATGTGTCCCGCAGTTCATGCCCGAAGCATTGTTCATTACGATTCCACCTACCATGGCGCTTTTTATGGAAGCCGGATCGGGAGCAAATTTACGTCCGTAAGGTGCGAGGATCTCGTTTACCCGTTGTCCGATGATACCGGGCTCCAGGTAAATCTGTTCGTGATCGGGTGAGAGTTCGTAGTGATCCCAGCCTTTGCCGGCTATAATCAGAACAGAGTCACTGATGGACTGTCCCGAAAGACTGGTTCCGGCAGCGCGGAAAGTTACCGGTATATTATATCTGTCGGCCAGATAGATCATTTCGAATACTTCATCGTCGTCGATCGAGTTAACTACAATTAGAGGAATCAGTCGGTAGAAACCCGCATCTGTCCCCCATGCCAGGCGATGGAGCTCGTCGGTAAATATTCTATCCTGTGGGATAAATCGGCTGATGTCTCGCAGGAATTCGTCATAGTTTCTTTCCGTTTTCATTGTTTCTTTGTTTGTCGGGCACTCCTCGGTCCCAGTTTTTATTTATACAAATAATACTTCTTCGACAGCCGGCGGAAGTCGTCAACGTCTTTGTACCAATAATCGCGGACGTCTTCCCAGCGGTTGCGCCGACTGAAACGTTCGCGTACTTCTTTGGAGCCGCTGACGAGATCGAACATACGGAAACGTCCTTTATCGGCATGGTCGAATACGGCCCGGCCCGGATAGAGTACAGCTATTTCCTGCATCACGTAAAACTGTATCTCGCTTAGTGCAGCTTTATTAAAGTCCACAATATGTACTTGTACGCCTTGCAGATGTTCCCCTTTGCCTACCGAATAGAAGGGTTTGAGGTGCATCGGACGGAATATCACTCCCGGCAGGTTCAGACGGTCCAGGTTATCAGCCAACCTGTCTGCCTCTATCCAAGGAGCGGCAAACATCTGGAACGGAATGGTATAACCCACACCAATCGACATATAGCCCAGTTCGCCGAGTATCCCCGAAACGGGATAGAAGAAAGCGGAATGCGGATGCGGGATGTGTGGGGACGAAGGAATCCATTGGAGTCCTGTCTGTACATAATCCATTTTTCGCTTCCACCCCTTCATTTTCACAACATGCAGGTTGCATGGCCTGCCCAACATTTGTTCTCCATTGAGCATCAGTGCAAGCTCGCCACAAGTAAGTCCGTAAAGGTACGGAATTTTAAATTGGCTGACAAAAGATATGTATCCATCTTCTACGAGATTCCCTTCTATTTTTAATCCGCCTATCGGATTGGGGCGGTCAAGGACAATAAACTCTTTACCATTTTCGGCGGCAGCTTCCATAGCCACTCCCATGGTGCTGATATAGGTGAACGAGCGGCAGCCGATGTCCTGTATGTCATATACCAATACATCAATGTCTTTTAGCATTTCGGGGCTCGGCTTACGCGTTTTGCCATAGAGTGAATAAACGGGTAGTCCGGTAGTGGGGTCGTTCGTGTTATCCACTTTGTCGCCGGCATGCATATCACCCCGTACACCATGCTCCGGTCCGTACAGAGCCACTAAGTTGACATTGGGCGCTTCATGAAGAATGTCGATAGTGGACCGCAACTGATTGTCTACACCGGTCGGGTTGGTGATCAGTCCTACACGTTTCCCTTCAAGACATTTGAAGTTTTGTTCTTTTAGGACTTCAATACCTGTTTTGATACGGATTCCCGGAGGTTTTACACCTGGTTCCATCCCTTGGGAAAGGGGAGTATTGGAAACAAGGATAAAAAGAATGAGCAAAAGTCTCAATATACTTCTTTTATGTGTCATAATCTTATCTTTTTTAGTTATCCTACAATGTCTGGAGTAACTTTATTTCTTCTCCTCGGCAATATTCTCTTTTTTCTTCCCATAATCGGGGTCTATCTTGATGAAGGCACATACGGCAATTGTGGCGGCACAACAAGCCATTACCCAAATAAAGAAGTTTTCGTATCCGATCAGTTCCTGTAACCAGCCGGCGGCCATGCCCGGCAGCATCATGCCTAATGCCATGAAAGCAGTGCAGATGGCATAGTGCGCCGTCTTATGTTCTCCGTCAGAGTAGTAAATCAAGTAAAGCATATAGGCTGTGAATCCAAACCCGTAACCAAACTGTTCGATAAATACGCACAGGTTGATGATCACAAAGTTCTGTGGCTGGAAGTAACCCAGATATACAAAGGTGAGGCAGGTCAGCGACAGGCTCCATGCCATTGGCCACAACCATTTTTGCAGTCCTCCTTTGG
Source organism: Bacteroides sp. FSHCM14E1 (assembly GCF_019633785.1). Classification (NCBI taxonomy): domain Bacteria; kingdom Pseudomonadati; phylum Bacteroidota; class Bacteroidia; order Bacteroidales; family Bacteroidaceae; genus Bacteroides; species Bacteroides sp. FSHCM14E1. The sequence continues at coordinate 280,314 of NZ_JADKYL010000003.1, read as the reverse complement.
CTGCACAAATACCGCCGACGATGCCTCCTAATGTCAGTCCGATGATGCCGATGGTTCCGTAAACCAATCCTACTTCGGCGGTAGTCAGTCCTAATCCGCCTTTCTCGACAGGATCGAGCAGGAATGGGTTGATGAGCTTCACTAACTGTGCTTCAGGGAAGCGATAGAATAGCATAAAGAGGATGGCTACTCCAGCCTGTTTTTTGCGGAAAAAAGAGGCAAAGGTTTCTATGAATCCATTGAAAATGGCGCTTGCGCTGTTCTCACCTACTACTGCTTTGTCACTGTCAGGTTTCGGTAATACGCATTTGTGGTAGAGGCAAAAAGCAAGGAACAGTCCTGCAAGGATAAAGAAGGTGATGCTCCATCCGTATTTAATACTGCCTGTCCATATTTCCAGGCCGCCGGCAAGCATCACCAACAAACCTTGTCCGGCAATTGTGGCAATGCGATAGAAAGTACTGCGTATCCCTACATAAAGTGCCTGGTCTTGTACGTTCAGTGCCAGCATATAAAATCCGTCGGCAGCAATGTCATGCGTAGCCGAACTGAAGGCCACCAGCCAGAAGATGGCAAGGGTAGTCTGGAAAAAATTTGGCATGGGTATGGTGAAAGCGATTCCTGCCAGTCCGGCACCAACCAGCAACTGCATGCTGATTACCCACCAGCGCTTGGTTTTCAATAAGTCGACAAACGGGCTCCAAAAGGGTTTGATGACCCAGGGCAGATAGAGCCAGGAGGTGTAGAGTGCAATATCCGTGTTGGAGATACCCAGATTCTTGTACATAATTACCGAAATAGTCATTACGGCTACATAAGGTAATCCTTGTGCAAAGTACAGGGTCGGAATCCATGCCCATGGTGATATGGTCTTGTTTTTCATGATAAGAGTGTGTGTTTAATAAAGTTTATCTATCGTTGCACCGATGTAGTAATGCAATAAAATAGTATCGTATGGGTAACCTTGTTCGCCCATGACGGCTGCTCCTATTTGGCAAAGTCCTACTCCGTGCCCCCATCCGGCACCGGTGAGGATAAACCGTCCCGGTACGTCATCCACGATATCTGCCTTGTCGATGACGAAAGCGGAACTGTAAAGGTGAGATGTAGAGAGTGTACGGCGTATTTCCAGTTCCTTACCGATAGTCATGGTCCGTTTGCTCCCTCTGATTTTTAACTTGACAAGCCGTCCGGAGGTTCCCCGTTCCACCGGAATCAGGTCGAGTATCTGTCCATAATCAATGCCCGAACGTTTCAGGATAAGCTCGGAAAGTTCATCTTGTTTATACTCTATTTTCCAACGATAGAAGTCGGTGGTCTCCTGATCGTAGTTATTTAAAACCTGAGACAATATTTTCTTGTCTTTTGTGTTACAGAAAGCTTCGGGTGAGGTTCGAATCCATTGGTCGGCTTCGGACTCTACCCGTAGATCGGGCAGTCCGGATCCTGTTTTGCTGTCTCTTTGCTTGGAAAGATACGGATGCTTGATACCTTCCCAACAATATTGGAACTCTTCGAAAGCACCGCCGCAACATTTTGAGAAACGGGCGTCACAAATGTTTCCTTTCCACATAAGTACTTGTCCGCGGGTGGCAGCGATGGCTTGCCTCACCATTTCGGTTGAGGCACGGGTGATGCCTTGGTAGCGCTGGCAATGGTCGTCGGCGCAAACGTCGAAGTGGGTGTGATCTTCACGGTCGTACCATCTGATAAGCTCCTGGCCGGTCTGTGTGAAAGCTGAATAGAGGCTTTGAGATGCCGTAATTGCTTTGTTCTTATGAATTTGGGCCAATAACCAGCTTCTTGAGATCACTGCATGGGCCTTCAGCAGTTCGAGGCTTGCCGTTGCACTCATCTCCGATGAGATGACACTGGTCAGGTAGTCTTCCACATGAATTACATTGATCCCTGTCAGCTTTTCGTTCTCGACAATGATTTTCAATGCTCCCATAAAGCGTTGGTCTTCTTTCCGTTCCCAATGGAAGTTAATGCCGATGGTGACATTCAGTAATTCGAAAGCATCACTTTCTTCGTGCATGGGTTCAAACAGCAATTCGTCATAAAGGTGTCCTTGCCAGCGGATTTGTCCGTCAACATAGGTCACGACCTGTCTGCCGGCAATCTCTTTTCCTTTGATATGGTAAGAGTTCAGCAGTATGAATTCGATTTGAGGTTCGGACAAAATGCCGACCTGTACTTTAGGTTCTTTCATGATCGTTGTTTTATGCGTTCTATCAATGCACGGAAGTCTGCCGGTTTCAAGCATACCTCACTGAGAATGTCGGCAATATCATTTGCTGTGATTTTCTCAAAGTCCTTCTCCAATGGAGTGATGAAAACGCCACCCATATCTACTGACGCCGGGCTGATCAGTATATTGGTATCTCCTTGGGCCATATAACATGCAGGGCGGTGTCTGGCGCGGGGAAAGATACAGACAATCTGTTTGCCTCGTTCTTTCCATGCCAATACATTCATCATCGGCTCCTCTTCGCCGGATTTGAGATTCATGGCTCCGTATACGGCGTTGAACAGTGTGACGGCTGCCTCTTTACTTTCCGATTCAATTAAGAGTGTTGTACGGGGAGAGTCGTCCAGTGCCCATAGAGTGGCAGCTTCATTGGTAATTATTTTCTCTGCCCTTTTCCCCTTCCATTCTTGTTCGATGGGAAGGAAGCCTTTGCTACCGGCCTGGAAATGCATATGGTCGGGGGCTGATGCGCCACATTGGGGGCCGTTGTAGAAGACAATATAATCTTCCGCACAATCAGCCAGATCGAGCATATCAGCAAAACGGTACAAGATGCGCTGGTCGACGTGCTGTAGTTCGGGAACTGTCAGGTGCCTGGGGAATATGGGAAACGGATTGACCAATATCTGATAATGGTCTCCGAAAGGAATCCCCTTTTGCATTGGCGGAAGATGGGCCGGACACAGGAAACACTTACGTTCCTGAATCGACTTGCTGTCTACTTTGGCTGCCGATGAAACAATGCGTGCCGGGTTGAATTGCACTTTGTAAAGACAGCCATTCACTTCTACCTCTTTTACACGTACACGCTTCAACGCATCGTAATTCTTTTGCGCCATTTCCCACGAGGTGAGCTGCTCATTCAGCAGGTTCTGTAATTCCTTGTTCATCTTTGTTTTTTGTTTAATGCGATCCGTGCCTGCAATTCCCAGGTACGGATGCGATCTTTGTAAAGGTTGTGTCCATTCATCTTCACAATGTCGAGTGAGGCGTCCGAGTTATCGTCCCATCGGCGGCAGAGGTAGACAACTTCGTATATACGGCCGATCTGGTAGCGGCGTGAGAAATTCAGTCCCAATGCGTAATCTTCACCATAGCTGGTATTGGGCACTTTCACTTCGCGGAGCATCGGTGTATAGAATGCACGGGGAGCACCCAGACCATTAATACGGAGCGCATTGTTGCGTCCGTTTTCCGGGGTCCACTCTTTATGGTCAATGACGCCCGGCGGAATCATGTTCATATCGAAGTCTGTCATCATGTAGGTGCCTACTACCATGGCACAGTTCTGTTCGTAGAAGGCATTGACCATCAGTTGCAGCGCTCTCTCGTGAGCATATACATCGTCACTGTCCAGTTGCACGGCAAACTTGCCGCACAGGGGATGGTACACGCCCAGGTTCCAGCAACCGCCGATACCCAGATCGTTACGCTCGGGAATGAGGTGAATCAGGCGGTCATCCTCTTTATATTCGTCGATGGCTTCGGTAGTGCCGTCGGTAGAATGATTGTCGATAACGATCAGATTGAACTTGAATTCTGTTTTTTGGCTGAGCACCGAACGGATGGCATCGCGTATGGTGCGGATGCGGTTACGTACCGGGATTATCACGGAAGCTTCGTATTCAAAGTTATCGGCACTGAACTCTATCTTTTCAAACTCCGGTTTCAGATAACCGCCTATCTCTTTCAGGTGTTCGGTGCAAGTTGCTTCCATTTCGATCTGCCGTTCACGATTCTTCGGGTCTACATAATCGAATATCTTTTCACCACTCTTGCGGGTATCATTCTCTATTTCCGAGTAGAGATATTCGTTGATGTGTACCAGCGGATATTTCTGCGATAGTTTGAGGCGCAGGTCATAGAGACCGGCGAAGTCGTAACTGGTTTTCATCCTCTTGACAGTCTCTTTCAGGGCTGAGGCCTTGAATAGGAGTACAGAGCCGAAGTCAAAATCGTCACGGAGGCTTCCGAACTGATAGTCGATGACAGGGGCATTGCTCTGCTTACCTTCCGTCACCTGATAGTGGTCGGCATATACCATGCCGGCTCCCGAGTCTTTGGCGATATGAATCATCCGTTCGAGTGCGAACATGCCCAACTCGAGTGTGGTATGTTTGGTATAGAGTAATGCATAGTCTGCATCGGAACGCTCAGCAATGGCGTACATGGCAGCACTGTCAGTGAGTTTGTCCACATAGAGCAGTTCGCATCCCGGCAGTGGATCGATGTCGGGAGAGGTGGCGAGGAGGTAGATTTTCTTCACTAAATCTGTAGCCTGTAATCCTTGAACTGTTTTTTCTGCTTGTGCCACTCCCGCATAGGGGATGAAGCAATTGATTGTTGATTCCATAAGCGATTGACGGTCTCTCCCAAAATCTCTCCTACATTGGAGGGGAGGAGGGATACTGCCGATTATTATTGTTATTATTTCATTTTTTTCTCTCTTTATTGTCTTCCGGCCTGTCACTAAGGCAGGTAGTCTCTTTTTTTATTCATCCGATAGATGCATAATTCCGATAACCGGAATAAAGCGTTCGTCTCTTTTCACGATCACTCCATTCACTCCGCATGATCACTCCATTTACATACCGGGGTAAAGAGCTTTACATGCCGGGGTAAAAGGTTTTACATGCCGGAGTAAAAGCCGTTACACGCCGAGGTAAATGCTTTTACATCCGTTCGAAAAAGCCGGTAAATGTAACGCGTTGATAAATAGAGCTATTTATTAAACTACGCATTTACCGGATGAACCTCTCTATTCTCCTCATTACGGGAGGGGAGAACAGTTGAGTCTTCCCACTTCGCCGCCGGTAGCTGTAAACAGTACCTGGTGGCGACTGACGGGAATCACGGTATTAATCAGTGAATTACCGATCTTATGTTTCCACAGTACCTGCCCGGTGCTTGCTTCCAGTGCAAAGATAAGTCCTTCTTTGGTACTACTGAACACTATGCCGTCTTTTTCCATCTGCATGGATGGGGCATGTTCATAGCCGAAACCGACATTAGAGGCCCAGAGCTTTTTCGGGACGTCTCCGATGGTGGAGTAACAGACTACGCTGTCATTCATTGTTTTGCTATAGATCCTTTTTTTGTCGGCGGATAATCCGATGGTTTCGCGTACCATCGACTGGAAGGTACGCCATACAGTTTCTCCTGTCTCCAGGTTGATGGCAGTCATGGCACGTTGCGGGTCGGTGATGAATACTTTTCCGTGTGCAGCTACCGGCCATACGGCAGCGGGTGAGAAGTGCATGCGGGTGAGTCCTCCGGTCCATTTCCAGAGTTCCTTGCCGTTAGTCTTGTCAAGGGCATAGAGCGTATTGTCCCATGCACCGAATATGACTTTGTTTCCTTCTATCAGAGGTTTTGTCTCAACATAGCCCTTGATGCCGGCATAGCTCCACAACACCTTTCCGCTTTTGATGTGGATGGCACGGAAGGTGGAGTCGCTGGCACCGATATAAGCAACTCCTTTTTCAATGGTTACGGCTCCTAATACCGGTTCTCCTGCGGTCACCCGCCAACGTTCTTTACCGGTTCGGGCATCCAGGCCGTAAATGTTATGGTCGGCAGAGCCAAAGACGACGACTCCATCGGCTACATCGGGAGTGCCTACAATACGTTTCCCGGATTGGAAATTCCACAATTTCTGTCCGCTTTTCAAGGTATAGCAGGTCAGAAAACCCAAGTCGTCACCGACATAGACTTTGTCTTTCCAGACAGCAGGTGAGCAGTAAATACCGGCTCCGGTCTGCACTAACCAGTCTGCTTTCACTTGTGGATATTCTTCGTTCACCGCGAAACTGGGATATTTCACTGCTTTTCCGGAACGGTCGTAATAAGGTTTAGTGAGTGACAAGGCAGCCCATCGTTTCATCGGTTCACCGATACGCTGTTCGTAAGTGATAATAGAATCCGGAGTGACATCAAATATGCCATAACCGCCTATGCCATCTTTGTCCCGCAGGTTCGAGCGGGTGAGAATGCCCGGAATCCCGTCGTACGAGAGGAGACGGTTACGGTGATAGTGCCCTCCGATAAAGGTGCGGATATTGTAGGGACGCACGGCATCGGTGACATCATACCAGTTGTCAACATCTCCATCCAGCATGGGGTAGTGGGTGACTAGAATCACAGGCTTGTCTTTCCCTGCTTTGTTCATTTCCTGTTTCATCCATGTGATGTCTTGCGGCACTACATGCCCGTAGGCCATGCGCATTAGCGGACCGGAATTGAATCCAAGGAACAGGAAGCCTTTGTGTTCAAATTCAAATCGCTCTCCTCCGAAAATATCGCTGAACGCGGTGCATCCGGAGTCGCTCCATTTGGTTTCGTGATTACCCAGTATGACATAGTATTTCACCTTCAACTGGTCGAGTATGGACTTTACAAGCAACATGGTGGCACGGTCACCTTCTTCGGTGAGGTCTCCGGTGACTAATACAAAGTCTATTCCCGGCGTGGTGTTAATCTGTTCGACAGAACGTTTCAAATCTTCTGCCGGTTTCGGGTTGTTGGGACTGAGGTGTATGTCCGTCAGTTGTGCAAAGCGGAAAGAACCTGTTGCCTGTGCCTGCACGGCGGCAGGCAACAGGAAAAACAAAATGATTACGAATGTAGAAAGCCTTCTATTCATAGATGATGATTTTATTTGTTATTACTACACTTTTCAGTTTCTTGTCAGTGGGACGGTTGCTGCCTTGATGAGGGTATGCACCCTATACGTGCAGTTACTCCACCTGTGTTATCATTGTTCAAAGAAAGCCAGTATGGCTTTCATTAACTGTTCTCTCTCTTCGGGGGTACGTACCGATTCGAACGGGAATCCCAATACACAGGTCTTATAATCTCCTTTATAGGCTATACCGGCACTCAGGTTGTTTTCCGAATATCGCAATACGGTGAATGCTCCCCGGACGGCCGGTTCGATGGCATCGGGCGACTCTACGACATACGATTCCGGATTCAACTCCTGATGGTATGTGTAATTTCCCTTGATTGCAGGGAATGGGGAAGCAACGCCTTTCACTTTTCCGTTACGGGCGGCTTGTCCTGTGCGCCATTTGTATTTCAATACTTCCATCGCGAACTTCTTGTCTTTTTCGTCCGCTTTCGCTAAACGATTATCCCATAGGTCCGATGCTACATAGGCTCCCGATACGAAGAAATTACCCCCTGTCCGGCAATAATCTGAGATGGCATTCTGCATTTCTTCGCTAAAAGTCTTAAACTCCAATGGTTTTACTCCTTCCCGTCCCATCTTGCTCTGACATTGTTTACCCAAAATCAGGTCTACGTATTTGTAGTCGTTCATCCGCAGGACAGGAATGCCCCCTGACGCAGCATCCGTCTGGTTGGCGATACTATCTCTCCCGTTCTTCTTCTTGAGTGAAGAGCAGGGAGTGAGACCACACGATACAAATGAATATCCTGCTTTCAGAATCGCCTCTCCATGTACAGCCGGATAGTCGAATGAGTTTCCGGCAATTACCATTGTCTCGTGCGTACCATAGCTGTCGCCGAATCCGGAGGCGTCGTCGTCCATCCATGGGATCTGTCGACGAAACTCTTTCATCGGACCAATATAGCTGATGTCTGTCTGGTAAGGTACTCCGTGGTCCAGTTCGTCAAGGAATCCGGCCAGGGTGTCTGCATCTGCCGTAAAGTCTGCCGGACCACTGACTCGGCTAAACCCGTTCACTACCAGTACTGTTCCCTTTTCGTTGAGGGCTTTCCCGATAGAAAGAATTTCGGACGGGAAACTTTCACCTCCCTTGTTGAGGGCGGTTACTTTGAAACTGCAAACTACGCCTGAAGGGATGTTTGTCTGGTAATCCGGAGTGTCTACGATCACGCCATTATCAAAGTCTCCTTCTCCAATGCGGGTATATACGATGTATTGGTCTGCTTTGGCGGTAGGTTCCAGCGGATCGTCTACCGGTTGCCATGAAAGCATTATCCGGTTGCCCTCTATGAAGCGCAGGCTTATAGAATCGACGGGCAAAGGCTGTACCACATAATCCATTTTATATTGGGAACAGAGGAATTGCAGCATTCCTTTGTAGATGGCACGGCTGACGGTGAAACGAAAACGGGGATCCAGTCCGTAACGCATGTCGGCAAAGTTCTGGTGAGACAGGAGTTCAAGCAACATGGTTGGTACTCGTGGCACACGGGCCTCATAATAGGACTGGTTCCACATTCCCCGGCGGGTCCATTCCGGTTCATGCAAAGTGCGGATGTCTTTCACGATGTTGGACTGTATCAGATCGCACAAGTCCCGGGAGGCATACCGTGAAGTGCCATTTGCATATATCCCGTCATAGGCAGAGGTTTGGAAAATACCTAATGTGCCGATAATGGTGTCACCATAGGTGGTGCCGGCATCTGAATGGAAGGCGAAAGCCATGTCTATGGGAATATTCAGTCCTTTTTCAGTGGGGTTGGCAGCCGAACCTCCGGCGAGATAGTTCACCCAAATTCCACGTGATTTATAGTCATCGGTATAATCGTTCTTACCGCGACTGTCTGAGTAAACGCTATCCGGTATGCCTGCCCATTGCATCCAGTAGCGTGCTGCTTCGCAGAAACGAGGGTAGTTACTGATCTCATAAGGATAATCTACACCCCCTTCTTCAGAGATACTGCGGGCGATGTTTCCATAACCACCGCCTATTTTTACAGCATCGGCTGTCACCAGACGGCCCGCTTTGGAGGATTGGTTGCTGAGGACGACTTTATGATCGGTTTTGCCTGCACTGAAACTAAAAGTGCCTAAGTAGACCCAGGTTCCTCCTCCCATCTGCTGGTTTACTTTGAACTGTGATGTGCCGCCTTGGTGATAGACGGTGTATAGAGCATCGTCTGTACTGTTGTCCACCGTTTTATAGGAGACATAAACAGCATATCGGCCTGACCGGGGAATTGCGGGGATCCATTCGGCAATGCTTGCGGTTCCTTTCTTAATCGTTTCTGTCTGGCGGTAACTGCCTTCGCAAAAGGGATTCTCAAAGTCTTTGTACGTTGCCCTCAGGTGGGCGAATCCTGTTTCGGTTCCGTTGCTCCATGCCTTACTGCCGTTTTGTTCTGTATAAATTGAGTGTCCGTCTCTGCATCCATCGTTGTCGACAATAATTTCAGTTGTCTGCCAGTCTCTTTCACGAGGAAGAAGGACAGTCGCTCCGGCATTTTCTAACATCGGAACAAGGAAAGGGAGTACATAGCTTTGAGTGTAGAGATCTTCTACGGTCTGAAAAATACGTGCACGCTGCCACTCCCAACGGGTTAGCTTCGGTTCGTAATAAAAGCCGTGACTTTGCCATAAAGCGATGTGCCGGTTCTGTAATCCGTTTGTGGGGGCATACGGAGTAGATAACCTGGTAATCAGGGGGTTGTCTACTTTGTGGCTGAATGTCAGAGTTTTCATCTTGCCCTTTTTACTTCGAAGTGCCAGGGGGATCAGTTCTTCGATGGCATGGTGGTCTGTCCGGATCTGTAATTTCCGTTTGCTCAACTCTGGGGGGAGCAGCGCTTTTACGCTCTGATAGATTTCGGCTACGTTGTTTTCGCGGAAAGGAATGTATGAACAGTTCATGTTAGCGAAAAATATCAGTTCGTTTTTTTCCATACTGATAGAATCGATAAGGATTTTCCCGATAGAAACTTCTTTCCGGGCAGTTTCATTCAGGAGCTCACCTACTTGGGAGCGTAGGTCTTTGGGCAGGTCTTGCGCTGCTGCGGCTTGTGGGAATAAGCCGGCTGCAAGCAGCAGAATCAGGGAAGTGCGAATTGGTTTCATTGTGGTGTTAAGTTAATTGGTTTTCTTAATCAGGAGGCATAGTCCTATAAAAGTGAACAAAGCATTAAATATCAGTAGTTCGTAACTGAATTGATAACCATTGAACCAGGTCTCCGAGTTCTTTTGCAAAATGAAACAGAGGATGGGTGAGAGGATGGCTACCAGGGGGATATATCGGTCACGTACTTGTTTTTTAGTAAAAATGCCAAAGGCGAACAGGCCTAAAATAGGGCCATATGTATAGCTGGCAAGGATGTAGACAGCATCAATAACGCTGGTATTATTCAGTAGATTGAATACGAAGATGACAATTCCCATCACGACCGCCATGCCGATATGTACTCGTTTACGTATCTTTTGTACAGTCTTTTCTGTTTTCCCTTTGCTTCCCAGTATGTCTACGGTGAACGAGGTAGTCAGTGCTGTCAGGGCTGATCCTGCTGCGGAATAAGCTGCTGAAATCAACCCAATGATGAACAAGATGCCCACAATGGCTGGAAAATATCCACCTGTAGCGATCATAGGGAAAAGCTCGTCACTTTTTGCCGGATTTGTGATGCCCTGGCGTGACGTGAAGATGTAGAGCAGTACTCCCAGCATCAGAAATAAGAGGATGATGAAAAATTGGGAGATGCCGCTGGTAATCATATTCTTTTGTGAGTCTTTGAAGTTTTTGCAGCTTAGGTTACGTTGCATCATATCTTGGTCGAGTCCTGTCATGGCTATCATTGTAAACACACCGGCAAGAAACTGCTTGAAGAAGTAACGTTTGTCATTTACGTCGTCAAAAAAGAACATACGTGACAGGGAACTGTCGGAGATACTGGAAATCATCTCTGTGAAACTGAGCCGCAGATCAGTGGCAATGTAGTAAATACATAATACGACGGATACTACCAGACAGAATGTTTTCAGTGAATCAGTCCAAATCAATGATTTCACTCCTCCACGGAATGTGTAGAGCCAGACCAATGTTACTGTGAGAATGACATTCAGGATGAAAGGCATGTGAAAAGGTCCGAAAACCAGAAATTGTAATGTGAGGCATACGAGGAATAACCGTACAGCTGCTCCCAGCATTTTGGAGATGAAGAAAAACCATGCTCCTGTCTTATAAGAAGAGGTTCCGAAACGGCTCTCCAAGTACTCATAAATGGATACCAAATTCATCCGGTAGAACAAGGGTATCAAAACAAAGGCTATAACGATTTGTCCGGTTACAAAACCAAGTACCATTTGCAAGTATGAGAAATTACTGACTCCAACCATGCCGGGAACCGATACAAAGGTGACTCCGGATATGCTGGAACCAATCATGGCAAAGGCTACCACATACCAAGCCGATTTGCGGTTACCCACAAAGAACCCTTCGTTATCAGCTTTTCTTCCTGCAATGTATGAAATGGTAAACAATATCAGGAAATAAGCAGCAATAGTGATTAATACCGCTATAGGTGTCATGCTTTTCAGATTAATGAATATAATATTTCCGGTTAAGAGTTAATCAATTGTCTGGATAGAGTAGATAAGGCTTTCGCTGTACTTTGAACTTTTCGACATCCTCTTTCCATCTTGCTTTTATTTCGTCGGCATTTTTGCCCTCTTCTATCATTTTACGTACATAGTCCGTACCGATCAGCAACTCAAAAAATGGTCTGAAGAAATGGTCCCCCATATTTAGATTACGATAGGCATCGATTATGTAGGTTAGGTTTACTCCTTTTTTCCATATATCTTCGTCGCTGAGATTGCTTAGATTTACTCCATGACACAATTTATTGAGTTGTGGTGGGTTCTTTGCTCCTGGGACACTTCGAGGAGTAAAACTGTAGTTGTATCCGGTCATATTAGGATGTCCGTAAACTTGGAAAGGTAAACTAGTCCCGCGTCCCAGACTTACCGGGGTCGCTTCAAAGAAGCAGGTAGAAGGATATAGGTAGATCGCTTTCATATTCGGCAGGTTAGGTGAAGGAGGAATGGGCAGGCGATACATCGTCTGGTGAGTGTAGTTCTTACAAGGAATGACTGTCACATCACAAGTCCGTGAGGAGGGCAACCAACCCTCACCGTTGACCATCAGGGCTAACTCACCCAGTGTCATTCCATGTACAATGGGAATAGGTAATCCGCCTACTCCTGATTTATATTTCATATCCAATATTGGTCCATCGACATAATGCCCATTCGGATTGGGGCGATCCAGGATAAGAACCTTGCGGTTGTATTCAGAACAGGCATCCATCAGCCGTACCATGGATATGTAATAAGTATAGAAGCGCAGCCCTACATCTTGTATATCTACAATCAATATGTCGAACTTTCGTATGGAACTCTCACTGGGTTTCTTGGATTTTCCATCGTAGAGAGAAAGAATGGGGACTCCTGTTTTTGAATCTACTGTACTGGATACATGCTCACCGGCATCGGCATTCCCTCGGAAACCATGTTCGGGAGAGAAAATAGCGACTACATTGAACTTGTTTTCCAGCAAAACATCCAGAAGATGCTTGTTTCCTATCATTCCGGTATGATTGGAAAAAATAGCTATTCGCTTATTTTTCAGGATAGGAAAGTATTCATTGGTTTGCTCGGCACCTACAATTACCTCCTTCTTTTGTGCCTGACAAAAGAGAGTACTGCATAATAAAGTGAGTATAAGTAGGATCTTTTTCATAAAAATAGTATTAGCAGGAATTTCTTTGTAGCAAAGATAGTCTTTATTTTAATATCAAAAACATATATTCAGATATATTTTATATTATAATCAATAATTTGCAAATTGAATCTTTGTCTGAAGCTATAAGGTAAAATATAAAACTCTTCCTATTTCTATGGTTCAAATCGTTATAGGAATAGAATGGGCTTTGTATTTTGCTGAGTATCCCTGATTACCAACCGGGGATGTTGAGGCCTAATTGCGGATTTTACGCAATTGATAATGTCTTAAAGTATAATTCTCCGCAGCCTGTGCCATTATCATATCCTAAGAGTTGTTCATAAAATGTATTCACATAGCCGGATATATTTCTTTCATTGGGGCATTTAGTTCATGAGAATTGTCACGTACTGAGTTCTGATCTACTCTGTATCTTCATTGACTTCTGTTGGGGGGAGAAGTATTTATTTTTTTCTCCCTGGGAATTTCAATACACTGTCGGCAATCTACTGGTTTAATGGCTGTATTATTGAAGTTAAATATATAGTTGGCATTTGAAGTTAATCCTTTGATAATATTTGCTTTAAGGAAAGCTTCCATATGGGTATAAGAACTGTTGGTTTAGTCATTTACTGTTTGCTTGAGGATATGAGGCAATGTTCTTTATGCCAACTTCCTGATAAGTCCCATTAGAACTTATATGAAAATTAGTGTACTTATATATCTGCATCTGTTCTGAGTAGTGAATCTTCTAATTAGCACTAATAATATGCGTCCAATCCAACACAGGTCCTGTAAGTATCTGGCAACCTGTTTTTTGATATTGATAGTTTTAAAATAAGTCATAATATATCAATGTTATGTTAAATCAAAGTGTCTTCTAATGAACTGATGACTTCTATTGCATATAGATAATCATCACATTATTATATATATAAAAGATTCTCGGATATTAGGTTATGGATAAAAGAGTATATTAGATAATATTGTTTTTGACGATCTCAAATATTCGGCATATGCAGAAAAAACACATGGATTTTTCTACCAACTATAAATAAAGTTTTGGGGTGGTTATTGCGTTATAGAAAAACTTTCCGATCAAAATAAATTAAATTACAAAAAATGTTATATATTTGTATCCAAATCAAAAAAAACTGCGAAATGAAACTTATTGCGGAAAGTGGTTCTACAAGAACAGAGTGGGCATTGGTTGAAGACAATCATCTCGTACAACGTGTGTTTACCGAGGGGTTAAACCCTTTCTTTCAGACCAGAAGAGAAATTAGCAGAAGTGTCAGACTAGGATTACCGGAGTCTTTCTTCAAAAAGAAACTGGACCAAGTATATTATTATGGTGCCGGATGTAGTTCATATGAAAAGAAAAACATTTTAGGTGCTTCCTTAGTAGCACAGTTTAAAACTCCTATCCAAGTTGAAAGTGACTTGTTGGCAGCGGCTCGAGGACTATTCAAATGTGAATCTGGAATTGCCTGTATTTTAGGTACCGGATCGAACTCATGTTTTTACGATGGTAAAATCGTTGTCAAAAATGTGAAAGCTGCAGGATATATTCTCGGTGACGAAGGCAGTGGAGCTGTTCTCGGAAAACTATTTTTAGCTGATCTTCTTAAAGGGTTAGCTCCCAAAGAATTGGCGAGTGAATTCCATGAAAAATTTCGCATATCTGCCAATGATGTGATGGAATCTGTATATAATTTACCTTTCCCTAACCGTTTTTTAGGTACGATTGCATATTTTTTAGGAGATTATATGGACAATGAATACGTATATAATTTGTTAACCAATAATCTGCGAAGCTTCTTTAACCGTAGCGTGTGCCAATACGATTATATGAATTATCCTATTCGGTTTGTAGGATCACTTGCCTATGCGTATTCAGATACTTTGCGTAAAGTAGCCAGAGAATTTGGAGTGGAGATTGACGTTATAGAAGAAACTCCAATGAATGGCTTAATTGAATTTCATTCAATGAACATTGAAGAACCTTAAAAATACACAGCTATATCTAAATAATAGTTTCGAACTCTTAAATACCGCATTTTTATCTGTCAGTATGAGCCAAAACTCTTAAAGTCAAATCACTCTCTATGTGAATATATAGATATAAATCTAAAATATAATAAATATTTGTTCTTGATATTAAAATAATATATATCTTTGCTATGATGAAACTCGGAAGGGTTTTGAACCTTTGTTAATAATGGACAATTTATCTCTTAAAAGAACCATAAAGCTAATTGACATTAATTAAACTGGCGAAAACCAAAGTTCTAATGGAACTTTAACTCAGTTAATAATAGAGATAATATAAAAATTAAAACCTTTAAATGACAAGAAGCCTATGATGAATAAACAACCTCTTGTGGTGGGATGATTCCCACTTCCTAATTTTACCTTACCTGCATTTTGAGAAATCAATCGATTAACAAACAATTTAATCATCTATCTTTTATGAATGAAGATCGCAAGAAACGAGGACTAGCAAACAGCAAGCTCCTTACGGCCGTGGCAATAACTGCTTTGTTTATAGGCAGTGGTAATGCGGTGGCTGCTTCAACTGCTTCCGGCAGTGCTTATGAAGTGACAGAACAATTACAGTCGCAAGCTATTAGTGGTGTAGTGACTGATGCAAACGGAGAGCCTGTTATTGGTGCCAGTGTTTCAGAGAAAGGGACAACAAATGGTACTATTACAGATATTAATGGCAAATTCAGTTTAAATGTTAAACCCGGGGCTGTCTTGAAAGTCACATTTGTGGGCTATAAGCCACATGAAGTGAAAGCTACAAGAACAATGAAAATCATCTTGAAAGAGGACAGTGAGCTTTTGGATGAAGTTGTCGTTGTAGGTTATGGCACTCAAAAGAAAGAGAACCTGACAGGTGCAGTGGCTTCAGTAGATGTGAATAAAACACTAAGTAGCCGTCCGATTGCGGATGTTGGACGTGGCTTGCAAGGAACGACACCGGGACTTTCTGTTGTAATCCCGAGTGGAGAAATTGGTTCGGATCCTACCATGAAGATCCGTGGCCAGATTGGGTCTATTAACGGAGGTTCCGCTCCGCTTATTTTAATGGACAATGTTGAGATTCCAAGTATTCAGATGGTCAATCCGGACGATATTGAATCTATTTCAGTTTTGAAAGATGCGGCAGCATCTTCTATTTATGGTGCAAAAGCTGCGTTTGGTGTTGTATTGATTACTACTAAAAAAGGAGCTAAGCAGGAAAGTATAAATGTGAGCTACTCCGGAAACTTTTCTTGGCAGAATATTTCCAAGAAAATGGAGATGGGAGGAATTGATGCCTTGGAGTATTCGGTCGAAGCTTTTAAACGTGTGGGAGGAACCGTAGCCGGTGCATTTGTTCAGATTACTGAAGAGGGTCTTGTCAAAGCCAAAGAGTGGGACCAAAAGTATGGTGGCAAGTTAGGTCCTAATGATCCTTACGTGTATGGTCGTGACTGGTATGTAGACGCTAATAACCGTAAGATTGGTTTGAGAACTTTCGATCCATATGATTATATGATTAAAGAGTGGACTCCCTCAATGACTCATAATCTCTCGGTTAATGGTAAAAGCGGACGTACGACTTATAATATTGGCTTCGGTTATCTGGATCAAACAGGACTGATGAAACCGGCGAAAGATGATGATTTTAAGCGCTATAATGGTTCTTTGAGAATCAGTACCGATATTAATAAATATGTCACAGTGAGAGCTGGAGCCATGTATTCTAAACGTGAAAAGAGATACGCCTATGCTACCTCCTCTACTACTGCTGATCCTTGGTTGTATTTATACCGCTGGGGACCGAACATGCCGATGGGGTATGATGATGAAGGAAATATTATCCGCAGCCCGCATTCGGAAGTAGCTCAAGCCAATACGGCATCACGTGCATACAACTATATAAATGTAAACGTAGGGGCTACGGTCAATATTATGAAAAACTGGAAGTTGGATATTGACTATACACATGCTGCCAATGAATATGTACTTAAAACTCCTGGTACCCGCTATACAGCTCTTAATTCATGGGGTGGAGCAGTAGCTAAAAATGATGCCAGTGGTAATCGTATTTATGTCAATGAAGCCGGTGAAACAGTTGCTGCCGGAACTCCGGGAGCAATGCCTGCCTATAAATTAGGTATGACAGAGTATACGGCTCATGGAGCGAATCCTGACCATATGTATCGACGTTCTGAGACAACGAATCAGGACACTTGGAATATTTCTACTACATATGACTGGAAAGTGGATAAGAATAATGCGTTTAAGTTCTTGGTCGGCATGAACCGGGTGACTTATGATGAAGAATACAACTGGTCGCGGAAAGGTGACTTATCTGATATTACCAATCCACAGTTTGACCTCGCTGTAGGTTTACAAGAGGCAAGTGGAGGATACGATTGGGAGGGTCAACTCGGGTTCTTCGGACGTATCAATTACGCTTTAAAGGATAGATACTTATTGGAGGCTAATCTCCGTTATGATGCAACTTCCAAATTTCCGGATAACTTGCAATGGCGATGGTTCCCATCTTTTTCAGCCGGATGGCGTGCAAGTGAAGAAGCTTTCATGCAGTGGATGAAACCTGCTGTCACATCATTGAAATTCAGAGGGTCGTGGGGTATTATCGGTGACCAGACTGTATCCAATTCTTTATATATCCCCACCATGTCTACCGGTCAACTGAATTGGCTGGACGAGAGTGGAAATAAGCTGGTTTATGTAAGTACACCCAGTGCAGTGGCAAGTAACATCACTTGGCAGGACATTCAGACTGTCGATGTTGGCTTGGATGCACGTTTTCTGGATGGCGAACTCGGTTTAACTGTTGACTGGTATCAACGTGATACAAAAAATATGATTGTCCCGGGTGCCGGTGTTACTTTGGCGTTTGGTACCGGAGCCCCGAAAGGAAATTTTGGATCTTTGAGAACCAGAGGATGGGAAATCGCACTTGATTACAATCACCGTTTTTCTAACGGATTAGGTATAAATGCGATGGCTACCCTGTCTGATGCTGAAACAGAGATTACAAAATATAGTGATACCCGGGTCGTTAGTGATTGGTATGTTGGTAAAAAGTATGGAGAGATCTGGGGATATCAGACGGAACGTCTATATCAGAAAGATGATTTCGTATATAATGGAGATCAGATTGTGACAACTTGGGCTTTGAATGGTAAAGAAGTTGCTCAGGGAACTAAAGGTGCTAAAAAAGTGAATAAACTGAAAGGGGATAATCCTGTTTATCAGGACTTTTTGCAGAGTGGCAACTTTGTTTTTGGTCCGGGTGACGTAAAATTTGCTGATTTGAATGGCGACGGATTGATTGATTCCGGAAGTGGAACAGTCGATGATCCGGGTGACCGTAAAGTAATCGGTAATTCTACTCCGCGCTACGAATATGGTTTCCGTTTGGGAGCCGACTATAAGGGGTTTGATTTTTCTGTATTCTTCCAAGGTGTTGGCAAACGCGAAGTTTGGGGTAATGGTTTTCTTGCCATTGCCGGATATAACTCTTCGGATGGTGCCATGCCTCAGGCTATTGCCGGAAATTATTGGCGGGAAGACCGTACTGATGCTTTTTATCCGCGTCCTTACAATTTAGCCGGTTCCAATAACTCTTTGAATATGGTAACTCAGTCGCGTTACCTTCTCGATATGTCTTATTTGAGAATGAAAAATATCACGATAGGTTACTCCATACCTGCCGATATCCTACGAAAAGTGCGGATGCAGAAAGCGCGTATCTATATGTCTTTAGAGAACTTTGTGACTTGGGATAATTTGAATGGTCTGCCTATCGATCCGGAAGAGGTACAAGGATTTTCGATGTTTAATACAGATAATTATAATTCGGGTCGTACCGGTGTCGGAACTCCTACCTTTAAGAGCTTGTCCGTTGGTATTCAGTTGAATTTCTAAAATAAAGAAGAATATGAAAAAATATATATTTACTTTACTTTCACTTGCCGCACTGAGTTTCACCAGTTGCGATGATGTGTTAGATCGTCCTCAGTTGACAAAACCGGTTGATACGAACTATTGGCGAAGCGAAACAGATTTCCGTCTGTATGCCAATGAATGTTATCCTAATTACTTTGTTGGCTATAACAATACATGGGGAGTGGATTATGCTCCGTTGCGTGGATATTATTTTTCGGATGATAACGCATGGGCAGGAAAGCAGTCTGTGATGGAAAATGCCGTTCCGTCCAGCAGGGGATCGAGCAGCTTGTCTACTGGTAGCGACCTTTGGTTGACTAAGTATGGAAGTGCAACTTGGAATTTTGC
Source organism: Bacteroides sp. FSHCM14E1 (assembly GCF_019633785.1). Classification (NCBI taxonomy): domain Bacteria; kingdom Pseudomonadati; phylum Bacteroidota; class Bacteroidia; order Bacteroidales; family Bacteroidaceae; genus Bacteroides; species Bacteroides sp. FSHCM14E1. The sequence goes on along the minus strand of NZ_JADKYL010000003.1, from coordinate 261,279 downwards.
ATGGGTACGTAAAATTAATACGATGATCGACAGACTTGATATGTATGGCAAAGTAAATCTGACAGAAGAAGCATACAATCACTGGATGGGGGTTGCCCGCTTCTTCCGGGCATTCGAATATCATCGTTTGGTCTGGTCTTTTGGAGACGTCCCCTATTTTGATAAGGTTTTTTTGGAGACAGACGCAGCTCAAATGTATAAAGACAGGACGCCGAGAGCTGAAGTCATGGAGAAGGTTTATGACGATTTGAAGTTTGCTTTTGAGAATCTTCGTTTGTCAGACGGTGCGATGTATTTGAATAAAGACATAGCAGCCGGCTTTATTACCCGGATTATGTTGTATGAAGGCACTTGGCAGAAATATCATAATTTAGATCAGGCATTGGCAAAAAAATATCTGGAATTTGCCAAGGAAGCGGGTGATTATGTGATTGGTACCGGGAAATATGCGATTTCCGGAGATTTCAGAAGCCTGTTCGGTTCTCAGGACTTGAAGGGACACAAAGAGATGTTGATGTACAGGCACTATGATGCTGCGAATGCGACACATCACGTGGCTTCTTATTCGAATGGTTACGAGGGGCAGTCCCCGTCTCCTAATCTGGCATTGGCTAAGTCATTCTTATGTAATGATGGTAAACCGTATGAAGCATCAGCAGTGCCTGATGCCGCGAAACTGGATATCAAACACATGGTTAAAACCCGTGATCCCCGTTTTGAAGCTACCTTCTGGGATGAACCGAGAGTACAGGCCAGTACGCTTTTATACGCTTGTAAATTTATCGACCGCACCGGGCCAACATACTGGAATGCTGCAACTATACCACCTCAGTACGGAAGCATGACCAACACCAACGATGCTCCTGTTATGCGTTATTCCGAAGTGCTTTTGAACTGGATAGAAGCTAAAGCAGAGTTGGCAATCATGGGAGAAGCGGCAGTCACACAAGGTGATATTGATATTTCAATCAATGCGATTCGCAATAGAGATCTGGACGCTGAGGCTATTGCTAAAGGGGTACAGAAAACAGCTCCGATGAAACTTGCCGATATCACTGAAGCTTTTGCACCCGATCGTGATGCCGATGTGCCTGCTTTGATTTGGGAGATCCGTCGTGAACGTCGTATGGAATTTGTATACGAGCATACTCGTTTGGCTGATATCAGACGTTGGAAGAAACTCGACTATATGGATAATAATAAATACCCGGATACGATGTTAGGATTGTGGATTAACCTGAAAGAAGAACTTCCTTCATATCTGGAACAGGGTAAAGACGGAAAGTATACCGCTTATCAGGTTCGTAAGATGGACGGTACCGTGGTTACTTATGATGGTAGTAATGCTGACGATATGGTTGGCTTCTTTGTTCCGCTGAAGGCGGTAGCCCGTGATGTGTTTGGCGATGAATGTTATTTGGCTCCTGTGGGCAAAGCACAAATCGATCAGTATGCCGATCAGGGTTATAAATTGAGTCAAACTCCCGGTTGGGAGAATAAGTAAATAAAAAGGGGAAGCACCGCTTCCCCTTTTTTGATTTGATATGAATATTTTGGCTTATCCGATATTTCCTTCTTTAATCAGGTATTCGGCAATCTGAACAGCGTTCAGTGCGGCACCTTTCTTAATCTGGTCACCTACAATCCAGAAAGTCAGTCCGCAGTCATTGGTCAAGTCTTTGCGGATACGGCCAACGTAAACAGGGTCTTTGCCTGCCAGGAACAGCGGCATCGGATAGTCTTTTTCTGCCGGATTGTCCTGAAGTACCAATCCTTCGCCTTTGGCAAAAGCTTCACGAGCCTCTTCTACGGAAATAGGACGTTCTGTTTCTACCCAGATGCTTTCGGAATGTGCACGAAGTGCCGGAACACGTACGCAAGTAGCACTAACCTTTACGTCAGAATGCATGATTTTGCGGGTTTCGTTAAACATCTTCATTTCTTCTTTTGTATATCCGTTTTCTGTAAATACGTCAATCTGAGGAATCAGATTGAAAGCCAGTTGGTATGCAAACTTCTCAACAGTGACAGGTTCATTGGCCAAAACCTGGCGATACTGTTCATAAAGTTCGTCCATAGCGGCTGCGCCGGCACCACTGGCTGCCTGATAAGTAGATACATGCACGGTTTTTATATGAGAAAGCTCTTCGATGGCTTTCAGTGCGACAACCATCTGGATGGTTGTGCAATTCGGGTTAGCGATCACGCCGCGCGGACGATCTTTAGCATCGGCTGCATTCACTTCGGGCACCACCAAAGGTACATCTGCATCCATACGGAAAGCGCTGGAATTATCGATCATTACCGCACCATATTGGGTAATGGTTTTCTCGAACTCCTTAGATGTGCCTGCACCGGCCGAAGTGAAAGCAATGTCCACCCCTTTAAAGTCATCGTTGTGTTGCAGAAGTTTGACCTCGATCTGTTTACCGCGGAAAGTATATTTGGTCCCGGCACTACGTTTAGAGCCGAACAAAACTAACTCGTCCAACGGGAAATTTCTCTCATCGAGCACGCGCAGGAACTCTTGTCCTACGGCTCCGCTTACGCCAACAATAGCTACTTTCATCTTTTTCTTTTGTTTTATGTGAATACTCATCCTCTACAATTTAAATCAATCGTAAGGATTTGGCTGCAAAATTATAACATTTTGCAATATAATAAGCATTTTAGGGAGAAGATTTCTCATTGAAAATCTCTTTCCTAATGAATTGGCGGTGTGATAACTTTTTTGTTATTTTGCAGTTAAATACAAAAATCCCGATATATGCACTGGTTTGATCTCAGTTTACAACTTCCGATAACAGACCCTACATGGGTGTTTTTCTTGGTTCTGATCATTATTCTATTTGCGCCGATGATACTGGGACGCTTGCATATCCCCCATATCATTGGTATGATTCTGGCCGGGGTAGTTATTGGTGAATATGGTTTCAATGTTCTCGAACGGGATAGTAGTTTTGAGCTGTTTGGGAAAGTGGGACTCTACTATATCATGTTTCTGGCCGGGCTGGAGATGGACATGGAAGATTTTAAGAAGAACCGGACCAAAGGGCTGGTCTTCGGATGGTTTACATTTATTATTCCGATGGCATTGGGCGTATGGAGCAGTATGGAGTTGTTGGGGTATGGATTTACCACAGCTGTGCTCTTGGCCAGCATGTATGCTTCCCATACATTGATTGCCTATCCCATTATCAGTCGTTATGGGCTATCTAAGCTAAGAAGTGTAAATATAACGATTGGGGGGACAGCCGTAACCGTTACTTTGGCTTTGATTATTCTGGCTGTCATTGGAGGTATGTATAAAGGGACTGTCGACGGCATGTTCTGGATTCTGCTGGTGGCAAAGGTTGCATTCCTGAGTTTTTTGATCGTATTCTTTTTTCCGCGTATCGGCCGTTGGTTTTTCCGTAAGTACGATGATAGCGTGATGCAATTTGTTTTTGTACTTGCAATGGTGTTTTTGGGTAGCGGCTTGATGGAGTTTGTTGGCATGGAGGGCATTTTGGGGGCTTTCCTTGCAGGGTTGGTACTGAATCGTCTCATTCCGCATGTCTCTCCTTTGATGAATCGTTTGGAATTTGTCGGAAACGCTTTGTTTATTCCCTATTTTCTTATTGGTGTGGGGATGATTATTGATGTCCGCACTTTGTTTGCCGGAGGCGAAGCTTTAAAGGTTGCGGTAGTGATGACGGTATTCGCTACTTTGAGTAAATGGCTCGCTGCCTGGATTACACAGAAGATTTATCGTATGCAGCCCAATGAGCGGAGCATGATGTTCGGTTTGAGCAATGCGCAGGCGGCTGCTACTCTGGCAGCAGTGCTGATAGGGCATGGCATTATAATGGAGAATGGGGAACGTTTGCTGAATGACGATGTGCTGAACGGTACGGTGGTGATGATTCTCTTTACATGCGTAATCAGCTCACTTGTGACCGAACGCTCTGCACGACGTTTCGCTTTGCATGAAGAGATGCAGTTCGAAGATAACAAGGAGAAAACAGAACAGGAACAAATCCTGATTCCGGTAGCGAATCCGGATACTATTGAAGAGCTGATTAACCTCGCATTGGTTATCAGAGATACCAAACAGAAGAAAGAACTGATTGCACTCAACGTAATTAATGATAATAACAACTCGGAAAATAAGGAGTTACAGGGTAAACGGAATCTGGAAAAAGCAGCAATGATTGCTGCCGCTGCCGATGTTTCGGTTAATATGGTGAGTCGTTACGACCTTAATATTGCTTCAGGCATTATCCATACCATTAAAGAGTATGATGCGACGGACGTAGTAATCGGTCTGCACCGTAAGGCAAATATTGTCGATTCATTCTTTGGTAATCTGGCTGAGAGTTTGCTGAAAGGTACTCACCGGGAAGTGATTATTGCCAAGTTCCTTATGCCGGTCAATACACTTCGGCGGATCATTATTGCCGTACCCCCAAAAGCTGAATACGAGACCGGGTTCTCTAAATGGGTGGAACATTTCTGCCGTATGGGAAGTCTGTTGGGTTGTCGGGTACATTTTTTTGCCAATGAGCAGACCCTGATGCGGTTGCAGCAGTTAGTGAAGAAGAAGTATGGAAGTACTCCCACCGAATTTTCCAGACTGGATGAATGGGACGACCTGCTTTTGCTGACCGGGCAAGTGAATTTTGATCATTTGTTAGTGATTATCAGTGCGCGGCGCGGATCTATTTCGTATGATCCTGCGTTTGAGCGGTTACCCAACCAGCTTAGCAAATATTTTTCTAACAACAGCTTGATCATCCTGTATCCCGATCAGTTTGGCGAGCCTCAGGAGATAGTTTCTTTTTCTGATCCACGGGGGTACAACGAATCTCAGCATTACGATAAGGTAGGTAAATGGTTCTATAAATGGTTAAAAAAGAATTGATGGAAAACTGGCAGCAGAGAACTAAACTTCTTTTAGGAGAAGAGAAAACGGAACGTTTAAGAAAATCACATGTGTTGGTTGTTGGGTTAGGTGGAGTAGGCGCTTATGCGGCCGAAATGATTTGCCGTGCAGGTGTAGGCCGAATGACGATAGTGGATGCCGATACTGTGCAACCTACTAATATCAACCGCCAGCTACTGGCTACGCATGCCACCTTGGGTATGGAGAAAGCAAAGGTGCTGGAAGTAAGATTCAGGGATATTAATCCGGAGATAGAGTTGAACGTATTGCCTGTTTATCTGAAAGACGAAAATATACCGGAGTTGCTGGATGCCTCAAAATACGATTTTATAGTTGATGCCATTGATACCATCAGTCCGAAGTGTTACTTGATTTATCACGCTCTTCAGCGCCGTATAAAGATAGTATCGAGTATGGGTGCCGGAGCGAAAAGTGATATCACTCAGGTGCGTTTTGCCGATCTTTGGGATACGTATCATTGCGGTCTTAGCAAAGCTGTCCGCAAACGTCTGCAAAAGATGGGAGTGAAACGTAAGTTGCCCGTCGTCTTTAGTACGGAACAAGCCGATCCGAAAGCAGTATTGCTGACGGAGGACGAGAGAAATAAGAAATCGACTTGTGGAACAGTGAGTTATATGCCGGCTGTGTTTGGCTGTTATCTGGCAGAGTACGTTATAAAAAGATTGTAAGATTATGATTCATTTAGAAGGTATAACCAAGAGTTTCGGTTCGTTGCAGGTGTTGAAGGGGATAGATCTGGAGATAGCCAAAGGAGAGATAGTAAGTATCGTAGGTCCCAGCGGAGCCGGAAAGACCACACTGCTTCAGATTATGGGGACTTTGGATAGTCCGGATACAGGTACGATAAATGTTGATGGTACGAACGTAAGCAAGATGAAGGAGAAGGAACTTTCTGCTTTCCGGAACAAACACATTGGCTTTGTGTTCCAGTTCCATCAATTACTGCCTGAGTTCACGGCATTGGAAAATGTGATGATCCCTGCATTTATTGCGGGTGTGTCTACCAAAGAAGCTTCTATACATGCCATGGAGATACTTGATTTTATGGGATTGACGGAGCGTGCATCACATAAGCCTAATGAACTTTCGGGCGGAGAAAAACAACGGGTGGCTGTAGCTCGTGCATTGATCAATCAGCCGGCGGTTATTCTGGCCGATGAACCTTCGGGAAGTCTGGACACCCATAACAAGGAAGAACTGCATCAACTCTTTTTTGACCTGAGAAACCGGTTTGGACAAACCTTTGTGATTGTGACACATGATGAAACATTAGCAAAAATCACCGACCGTACGATTCATATGGTGGATGGAAAGATCATCTGATTATTCAAAACAGACGTAATGACTGATCCGTTCCAGATCTTGAGTCGTGAATTCTTCGTAAAGGGATAATTGTTTCAGGCTCTTCAATGTTCTTTTTTTCTTTCTGTATTCTACGATTACTTTGGCTTGATAAAAGTTGATATAGGGATGAGCTCTGAGTCGTTCAATGCCGGCTTTGTTGAGGTTTATTCGTTGAGTCGTTCCGGCTGTCACACAGAGCCAGGGACGGAGTTTATCCACATCGAGATGTATCTCTTCCAACTGGGCTATATCGTAGAATCCACCCAATCGTTTGCGATATCCTGTTATCATACGCGCAATCCCACTACCGATGCCGGGAATCTTTTTCAATTCTGTAGTATCTGCCTGGTTCAGTTCGACTACTGTTCCGGCTTCGTATTTAAAGTCTTTCAGTGTATCCTTCTCCGCTTTCCGGATGTAGAGGTGAAATGTATCTTTTTGTTCTATGATCGGAGCTATACGGATATAAGGCTGGAGAGTGGCGTATTGTTCTTGTGTCAGTCCATATACTTTCCGGAAGTCTTCTACCCGGCGGAATTTTCCTCCTTTATTTCTGTATCTGAGTATATTCTTTGCCATCCATGCAGGAATCCCTAAGTTGAGAAATCCTGTAGAATCTATTGTGTTAGGATCGAAAGGTGCCAGAACTATTTCCCGTCGGTGCCGGAAGTGGCTGTTGTGTGTATATCCTCTTTCTTTTTTCTCTTGTATGGAGGCCATGAACTCTGCATATTCCTTTTTGAATTTCTCAGTATCGTTCGTGGCGGTATTCTCTTTGTCGGGTATCAACCATCCGCCAATGAATACCAGTATACACAAAACGGCAAGTATCAGGATACCTTGCCGTTCTGTACGTGTAAAGTAAAAGAAGTTTTTCCACATTTTTATTTCAGCAGCCCCAGTTCATTGATGAAGATTACTGAAATGGCAATCGGGGCTACATATTTCAGAATAAAGATAATCAGTTTATAGATAGGTACTTTCAGTGTACCATTATTGGTTATTTCCGACCAGACAAGCTTCTTGTCCAGATACCATCCGGTAAAGATGGAGATAAGCAATCCTCCTAACGGCAACATCAGTTTGGCGGTCACGAAGTCAAATAAGTCAAACATGCCTAATCCGAATATGGTGAAATCTTTGGTAACTCCCAAAGAGAGTGAACAGAGTATCCCCAGCAGAATACAACCGGCAGTCACCAACCGGGCCGCTTTTCCCCGGGTAAAGTTGAATTCTTCGTGTAAGTAGGCCGTTACTACTTCATGCAACGAGATGGTAGAAGTAAGGGCCGCCAATGCCAACAATACGTAAAACATCACCGAAAAGATGTATGCCAGGACAGGTATTCCACTGAAAGCCTGTTGGAATACATTGGGCAGGGTGATGAAGATCAAGCTTGGACCTGCATCCGGCTGGATGCCTACCGAGAAAGCCGCAGGGAAGATGATAAATCCCGCCAGTACAGCTACAAATGTATCGATAATGCCTACACTGAAAGCAGTCCGGGTTAGGTTGGTGTCTTTGCTGAAATAAGAAGCATAGGTACATAGACATCCCATGCCCAGACTAAGCGAAAAGAATGCCTGTCCCATAGCTCCCAGAAACACGTTACCGTCCACTTTGCTGAAATCCGGTTTCAGTAGAAATTCGATGCCTCTGCTTGCTCCGGGTAAAGTGACGGAACATCCCACCAATACAAGAATAATGATGAAAAGGGTCGGCATCATAATTTTGGATGACTTTTCGATACCCTTCTCCACTCCTTTTACAATGATGAAGTGGGTAGCGAGTAAAAACAGAGTGAGCCACAAGGCCGGACGCCAGGGATTGCTGGAGAAGCTTTGGAAAGAAGAGATGAACTCTGCCGGAGTTTTACCTGCAAAACTATTGCTGACAGCCTCAAATATATACTCTAATGTCCATCCTGCTACTACGGAGTAATAGCCAAGAATAAGGAATCCTGCCAAAACTCCCATTCGCCCTACCCAACGCCATTGAGTGCCCGGAGCCAGTATCTGGTAGGCACGGGCGGTGTTGGCTTGTGAGTGTCGTCCGATTAAGAATTCGGCTATCATAATAGGTAATCCCAGTAGAAGGATACATCCCAGGTAAATAAGGATAAAAGCAGCTCCTCCATGATTACCTGTTTCATAAGGGAATCTCCATATATTACCCAGCCCGACAGCTGAACCTGCAGAAGCTAATATCACACCTAATTTACTACCAAAATTACCCCTGTCTTTTTTTGTCATAGAAAGCGTATGTTATCTTACAATTCGATAGATTTTATTGTTTTAAACGTGCAAATATAGAAAATGTTCCTTATATTTGCGACTCATCTGTAATTTATTTAGGTATGCTATCTTATATTAAGAAATATCCCGTATCGCTCTTTATTATTCTTGCGGTCATCTATTTATCGTTCTTTAAACCTCCTTCAACGGAGATCAGTAAAATTCCTAATATCGATAAGATTGTTCATATTTGTATGTACTTCGGCATGTCCGGTATGTTGTGGCTGGAGTTTTTGCGGGCACACCGTAGAGATCATACCCCGATATGGCATGCATGGGTAGGAGCTTTCGTTTGTCCTGTATTATTCAGTGGATGTGTAGAATTGCTACAGGAATATTGCACTACTTATCGCGGAGGAGATTGGTTGGACTTTGCAGCCAATACCACAGGAGCGGTATTGGCCAGTCTGATAGGGTATTTTGTAGTTCGTCCACGGATGGTAGACCCAAAGTAACTTATTATAGGAACTCTACGACCGTACTTAGCTTAATGCCATTTGAGCCTTTAATCAGGATGGTGTAGCCTTGGGGTTTTTCCGTTTGCAAGTCCTTTATTAATTCCTGTGCGTTAGCATATGTAGGATAGGGAGGATTGGTTGATGCAAATAATTCTCCTACCAGCAGGACTTTTTCAAACGAACACTCTTGCAGGTATTCTACAATTTTATGGTGTTCGGCTGCGCTTTCTGCTCCTAACTCGCGCATATCACCTAATATCAGCATTTTCCGTTCCACAGTCATGTTACGGAAGTTCTGCAGAGCGGCCATCATACTGGTCGGATTGGCATTGTAAGCATCTATAATCAGTGTATTATCCGCGGTCTTTTTTAGTTGCGAACGGTTGTTGCGGGGAGTATATCCGGCCAAAGCTTCATCTATCTTTGAGGATTCTACTCCAAAGAATCGTCCGATCGTGACGGCAGCCAATGCATTCGGAAAGTTATATTCACCGATAAGTTGTGTTTGTACCTGATGTAAATTTCCATCTTTGCCTGCTTTCCATTCGAAAGTCAGGTAAGGAGAATTACCGGTTACGTGGCCGTTGACGTACAGCGAATTTTCACTTCCGTAAGGAATCAGGTTCAGCCCCTGTGCGATGTCCATCAGATAAACATTATCATGGTGGATGAATACGGTAGAATCATCCTTCTCACGGAGGTAGTCATATAATTCCCCTTTTGTCCGAATCACTCCTTCGAATGAACCGAAACCCTCTAAATGGGCCTTACCCACGTTGGTGATGATTCCATAATCCGGTTCAGCAATATGTACCAGAAACTTAATCTCTCCCGGATGGTTAGCCCCCATCTCGATCACTGCCAGGTCGTGTTCCGCCTTTAGGCGAAGCAAGGTCATCGGTACGCCAATGTGGTTGTTCAGGTTACCTTCCGTGTAAAGCACATTGTGGGCTTTCGCCAGAACAGCAGAAATCAATTCTTTAGTCGTCGTCTTACCGTTGGTTCCGGTGATACCGATCACCTTCGTACCCAACTGCCGGCGATGGTAATTGGCAAGTTGTTGCAGGGTTTGCAGACAGTTGTCCACAAGTATGATGTGTTTATTATCTTCCGGAGCATATTTCGCTTCATCCACCACAGCATAGGCACAACCGTCCTTCAAAGCCTGGGCGGCAAAAGCATTTCCGTTGAACGATTCGCCTTTCAAGGCAATAAACAGTGAACCTTCAGGGCAGTTACGGCTGTCGGTGGTCACTACGGCACAATCCAGGAATATCTGGTAGAGAGCAGAAAGTTTCATAATAATCCGTTTTTACGGAGGGTGTTGCAAAAGCTCATCATAGACTTTAGTAACACCCTCTTCTGTTGTTGCTGCAAAATTACATTTTCTATTTCAGATTATCATTAAACAGGAACGAATTTCGTTTGGTATAAGAAATGACGAGCATCACAATGCTGATACATAAATTGAATACAAAAGCAAACTGTTGGGATTTGATATGAAACACGGTCGACTGGAAGAAATCGATAATGAAAGGGCACAACAGGATGGCGAGGTAATTCATCGCCATCACAAATGCCAATGCCAATGTCACTTTGCGGGGGATTGCCGTGTGGGTTGTCTGATTGTAGACAACAGGTTGAATGACTCCGTATCCCAATCCTACCAAGATACATCCCGGAGCTATCATCCATTCCTTGGGTGAGATCCAGATCAGTGCCAGCCCGATGCCGATACTGAGGAAGCTGTAGAATTTAGTTTTCTCCTTCAGTGTACCAACGATGCGACTTAAAAAGAAGCCGGGAGCCATGATGGCCAGAAAAAAGAGTGAGATCATAATGCCGGAGTTACCGCTGGTGAAATGATATTCTTCCATCAGGAACGGCAGGTTGAAACTGACTACCAGTACCAGGAAAGTGGCAAGCCCGTAAACAGACATGATTCCTGCAAGATGGCGGATATGAATGCCGTATTTACTGTTTCCCGTATCTACATCCTCCTCTTGGCTTGCCGTATCTTTATCATTGGTAAGTGAGGTGCTTCCTTCGCTTGCCATGCTGCGTTGCAGATATACTGACAGGATAAGTGAGACAATCGGCAACAGGTAGACCACAAATGGCAGATGCCAGTTGACTTCAGCCAGATATCCGGTGACCACCGTAGCTATCACAAGGGTTATATTCGTAATGGCGGAACTTAATCCGAACTGTTTCACACGATATGAACCGGTGAAGTATTTTGAGATCAGGCCGGTGGACAACGGAACGATCAGCCCCGATCCTACTCCCAGTAAAGCACTTACAGCAATCAGTTGCCACATTTGTCCCGAAAGTAGATAAAGTATTCCGCTTAAGGCAAAGATGGCAAGCCCGGCTTGTAATAGATGTATGAAATTGACCCGTTCGGTCAGTTTGCCCGCCAGAAGGATAAATGGGATAATCAGTAGTGAGGGCAGAGACGAAAGCATCTGTATGTCCAGTTCGGTGGAGTGTGGAAAGATGACGGATAGCTTCCCCAAAATAGGAGAAACCGCCAGACCGGGTAGGGCATTCAGGGCCGAGATAGACCAGATGCCGATAAGGGTGATAAGGGGTATAGTCCCTTGGCCAGTTTGAATACGCATAGTTGTATAGGTATTATAAAGTTTAGGTGTGTGAAGAACAAACGATTCGTCAGAATGTTCGGCATCTAAGCAGCAGAAAGTGTGTTGGGATATCTTCCTGCAGGATTGAAGATAACTTATTAACTTTTCCGTCTCCCTCCCTTTTTAATAAACGCCAAATAATGTAAAACCGAAGAACTTTCATATCCCTTCGATGTTGTTGTGGGAAATTCGACGGGGAAAATCCCCATCGCCTAAACCTAATTAAAAATAAGAGTAATTATGGAAGATTTAAATTTCAGAAAAGGTGATGCTAAAACCGATGTATTTGGTTCAAACAAAATGTTGCAACCCTCTCCGGTGGAGAAAATACCTGATGGACCTACGACTCCGGAAATCGCCTACCAGATGGTGAAGGACGAAACTTTTGCTCAAACTCAGCCCCGTCTGAATCTTGCTACATTCGTGACTACTTATATGGATGACTATGCAACGAAGCTGATGAATGAAGCTATCAATATCAACTATATTGACGAGACAGAATACCCGCGTATTGCCGTAATGAATGGTAAATGTATCAACATTGTAGCCAACTTGTGGAATTCTCCGGAGAAAGATACATGGAAGACAGGTGCGTTGGCTATCGGTTCTTCAGAAGCCTGTATGTTGGGTGGTGTTGCAGCTTGGCTGCGTTGGCGTAAAAAACGTCAGGCACAGGGCAAACCGTTTGACAAACCAAACTTTGTGATTTCAACCGGCTTCCAGGTAGTTTGGGAGAAATTTGCGCAGTTATGGCAAATTGAGATGCGTCAGGTTCCTCTGACATTGGGCAAGACCACACTCGATCCGGAAGAAGCCTTGAAGATGTGTGATGAAAATACAATTTGTGTAGTTCCTATCCAGGGTGTTACATGGACAGGCCTGAATGACGACGTTGAAGCGCTTGACAAAGCCCTCGATGCTTATAACGCCAAGACCGGTTATGACATTCCTATCCACGTAGACGCTGCCAGCGGTGGTTTTATCCTTCCGTTCCTGTATCCGGAAACCAAGTGGGACTTCCGCCTGAAATGGGTACTCTCTATCAGTGTATCCGGTCATAAGTTCGGTCTTGTATATCCGGGTTTAGGTTGGGTTGTCTGGAAAGGTAAAGAATATCTGCCCGAAGAAATGGCTTTCAGCGTAAACTATTTAGGAGCTAACATTACTCAGGTAGGTTTGAACTTCTCACGTCCGGCTGCTCAGATTCTGGGACAGTATTATCAATTCATCCGTTTAGGATTCCAGGGTTACAAGGAAGTACAGTATAACTCTCTGCAAATAGCTAAATATATCCACAGCCAGATCGCTAAGATGGCTCCGTTTGTCAACTACTCTGAAGATGTAGTGAACCCGTTGTTTATCTGGTACATGAAACCGGAATATGCAAAGAACGCCAAATGGACTCTTTATGATTTGCAGGATAAACTGGCTCAGCACGGCTGGATGGTTCCGGCATATACACTGCCTTCTAAACTGGAGAATTATGTGGTTATGCGTGTGGTAGTTCGTCAGGGATTCAGCCGGGATATGGCCGATATGCTGTTGGGAGATATCAAGAATGCTATTACCGAACTTGAAAAACTGGAATACCCGACAACCACCCGTATCGCCCAGGAAAAGAATCTGCCGGTAGAAACCAAAGTGTTTAACCATACCGGTAAACCGCAAGTTGCTAAGAAATAAATAACATTATTGATATGGACAAAAAAATATCTATTTCCCAAATAAAAGAGGTAGTACAACAGGCTTATGAGCAAGTCAAGGGTAATACCGGTGGTAAGAATGCCGATTATATTCCCTATCTTGCTAATATTGACAAGAACCTTTTTGGTATCAGTGTCTGTTTGCTGAATGGTCAAACTATTACCGTAGGGGATTTTGACTATCGTTTCGGTATCGAATCCGTATCTAAAGTACATACAGCCATTCTGATTCTCCGTCAATACGGGGCGCAGAAGGTGTTGGAAATGATTGGAGCGGATGCTACCGGACTGCCTTTCAACTCTATCATCGCCATCTTATTGGAAAATGATCATCCGTCTACTCCGTTGGTCAATGCCGGAGCCATCTCTGCTTGTTCCATGGTGACGCCGGTTGGTAATTCCGATAAGAAGTGGGATGCGATTGTACAGAATATTACCGATCTTTGCGGCTCTGCTCCACAGCTGATTGAAGAACTCTATAAGTCGGAAACAGCTACCAACTTCAACAACCGTTCTATTGCCTGGCTGCTGAAGAATTATAACCGCATCTATGATGATCCGAATATGTCGCTCGACCTCTATACCCGTCAGTGCTCTTTGGGAGTTACTGCACAGATGTTGTCGGTGGCTGCCGGTACGGTTGCCAATGGTGGTGTGAATCCTGTTACCAAGAAGCAGGTGTTCGATGCCGAACTGACTCCTAAAATCACTTCTATGATTGCCACCGTAGGTTTCTACGAACATTCGGGTGACTGGATGTATACTTCCGGTATTCCTGCCAAGACCGGTGTAGGTGGTGGTGTGATGGGGGTATTGCCGGGCGTATTCGGTATTTCTGCCTTTGCACCTCCTTTGGATGGTTCGGGCAACTCTGTGAAAGCACAGTTGGCCATTAAATACATCATGAACAAGTTGGGGTTGAATGTATTCAATGGTGCAAGAGTAACCATTGTTGAGTAGTAGCGGTAACGCTTTACCGTTTTTTTGTTTAGGTTGCTCCGAGGGCGGTTTCCGCCTGAGGGGCAACCTTTTTCTTTTCACACATTGGCCCGGATCAAAGGAAGGGTGAAGATAAAACGGCATCCTCCTGTATATTCCTTATCTATGATGAGGCTGCCACCTAACTTTTCTGCGATAATACGGCATATCGGGAGTCCCAGTCCGGTACCTTGAGAAAAGTCGTTCAGTTTGGCAAAACGCTCGAATACATATTCCTGTTGTTCTGCAGGAATGCCTTTTCCCGTATCGGTAACGGTGTATATGATCCGGCTTGGACTTTCCGCTATAGTGTAGGCCAGAATAATGCTTCCTCTATCCGTAAATTTAGCTGCGTTGTGTAGCAAATGGGTCAGTACTTGCGCTACTCTTGTCGGATTAGTCAATATGGTGAGCCGTCTGCATTGTGGCTCAAAGTAAAGGCTGACCCCCGGTTTCACAGAATCTCTTGACCGCTCGATGCTTGTCTGGCAGCAATTGTTGATGTCGTCGGGTTTATTGTATGGCAATTCTTCCGACTGATCAAGATACGAAATGTCGAGTACGTCACTCACAAGCCGCAATAAGTTAGTGCTGCTTGTCTCTATGATAGAGGCATACTCTTTTGTTTCATCTTCGTTTTTAAAGTAAGCACTCAGTACTTGCGAGAATCCTACAATCGCATTCAACGGCGTACGTATTTCGTGTGACATACTTTGGATGAATGTTGTTTTCATCTGGCTTGCAGTTTCCGCACGTTCTTTGGCTTTGCGCAGCTCCTCACCGTTTTCTGTCAATTCCTTGTTCTGTTGCACCACAATTGCTTCCGACTTCTTTAATTTCTGATTCAGTTTAGAAATGCGGCAGAACATCATTGCTACTACTAACAGGACGACAACGAGTGAGATCAGGATTGTATAAATAGTCTGTAGCTTTTCCTCTTGCATGTGAAGCAGCAAATCGCTTTTTTCTTTCTGTAACTGTTCTACCTCCAGGATGGCGTAGAACTCACTGGTAGAGTTCTGTATTTCCTGGGTGCGTATCGAATCTGTAGCCAGGATGTAGTCCCGGTAAAATTGGGCCGCCCGTGCTCTATCGTTCATTGCCCAGTAAATATTTCCTTCTTTTTGAGTGATGCTGTAGTTCAAGTATTTGTTTGAAAAGAGAGAGTCGGCTTTGATCCGGTCGATCACTTCGAGCGCTTTATTATATTCTCCGGTAGCCAGGTAATACTCAGTCTGTACATAGTATAATCCGTTTCTGTAGATGGTAAGTGTTTTGTCCTCTTCGAATAGTTGTTCCATCTTCCGAAGTATTTTCTTCGCTTTATCGTATTCTTTCGTTTCGATGTAGTACAGAATGTAAGCCTTGTTTATTGTAAAATTCTGATAGGCACTTTTTATCTTTTTGCTTCCTTCGTCCAGCGCTTTTTTGGCATCCTCAGGTTGGTGCAATTCAAGGGCACACTGGGCAAGCGATGCGTATTGGGTAGGCAGGTTGATGTCTTCTATTCCGTTTTGCTCGATAAGCTCTATTTGTTTTTTGAAATTCTCATATGCCAGTTTGGGATTCGACTGAGTCATATAAATGGTTGCCAATGCCCGATAACACTGTACGATTCCGGGGATGAAATTATCAGCTTCGGCCGACCGGAGCATTTTTTGCGCCTCATAAATGGCCGTACTGGTTTGATGTTGCTTTATGTAATAAATAATCAGCCGGCTTCCCCAGGCAAAATAGAAGTATTTCAACTGCCCGTTCTGTTTGCTTATCTTTTTCACGTTCTCTACTTCAATCAGAATGCTGTCGAGATCATTTTTATAATAATAATAGTCCAGCTTCAGCGAAGCGGCAACAGCTTCCATGTGTCTGTCCTTTTTCTGTTTTGACAGGCGGGCAAGGGTATCGTTTATTTGCAGGAAAGCCGGACTGTTGATTTCTGCCTTACATTTTAAGAAGTAGCTACGCAAAACGCTGTCCGTCTTTGTAAGCGTGTGTTCAGCTCTTGTCTGATATTGAAAGCAGAACAAAACCAGTATAGGTAATATGATGTGACGGCATAATTTGATAAACATTGTTTCAGTAGTCTTGATACCTGCAAAGATAACTTTATTTTTAGTGTGCAGATAGCATAGGGACATTTATTTTTCTTTATCTTTGCGACAATCAACTGTAAAAACAGAAAATGGATTCAATGATTCTCAAAAGTCTGAATGTAAACGGACGTTTACTCGATCTTTCCACTCCGCAGGTCATGGGAATACTCAACGTCACGCCCGATTCTTTTTATGCAGGCAGCCGTAGCCGGACTGAAGCCGAGATCGCTGCGCGTGCATGTCAGATATTGGATGAAGGTGCATCAATTATTGATATCGGTGCTTATTCGTCACGTCCCAATGCCGAGCATATCTCACCGGAAGAAGAGATGCAAAGGCTGCGTACCGGGCTGGAAATATTGAACCGTAATCACCCGGATGCTATTATTTCCGTGGATACATTCCGTGCCGAAGTGGCGCGGCAGTGTGTCGAGGAGTATGGAGCCGCCATTATCAACGATATTTCGGCGGGTGAGATGGACGAGCAGATGTTCCCAACCGTAGCCCGTCTGAACGTTCCCTACATCATGATGCATATGCAGGGCACTCCCCAGAACATGCAGAAGGAACCCCACTATGAAAACTTGTTGAAAGAGGTTTTTATGTATTTTGCACGGAAAGTCCGGCAGTTGCGTGATTTGGGGATGAAAGATATTATTCTTGATCCCGGTTTCGGTTTTGGCAAAACACTGGAGCATAATTACGAACTGATGGCACATCTGGAGGAGTTCGGTATCTTCGAATTGCCTTTGTTGGTAGGAGTCTCGCGCAAATCGATGATTTATCGCTTGTTCGGAGCTACTCCGCAAGAGGCACTCAACGGGACGACTGTGCTCGATACGGTGGCATTGATGAAGGGAGCCGATATACTACGTGTCCATGATGTACGTGAAGCAGTGGAGGCGGTCCGGTTGATTGAAAAACTGAAAAGCGTATCGTTTCATTCCTGATATCCGAATATTTAACTCTTAATATTTTAATCCGTGTTTTTTGAATTTGGCATAAAAGATTTTATTGATATCCTGTTGGTGGCTTTCCTGCTTTACTATACATACAAGCTGATGAAAGCCTCCGGATCTATCAATGTGTTTACCGGTATTTTGGTGTTTATCCTTATCTGGCTGGTTGTTTCGCAAGTGCTCGAGATGAAACTCCTCGGTTCTATTTTCGATAAGTTGGTAAGCGTGGGAGTATTGGCACTGATCGTTTTGTTTCAGGATGAGATCAGGCGTTTCCTTCTCACGCTCGGTTCGCATCAACATGCCAGTGCCTTGGTACGTTTTCTTACCGGAAATAAAAAAGAAAAACTTCAGCATGATGATATCATGCCCATCGTGATGGCCTGTATCAGTATGGGAAAGCAGAAGGTGGGGGCCTTGATCGTGATGGAACGTAATGTCCCTCTTGACGATGTCATTCGTACCGGTGAGATTATCGATGCCAATATCAACCAGCGCCTGATAGAGAACATTTTCTTTAAGAACAGTCCTTTGCATGACGGTGCAATGGTAATCAGTAAGAAGCGTATCAAAGCTGCCGGATGTATTCTTCCTGTGTCACATAATTTGGATATACCCAAAGAACTGGGACTCCGTCATCGGGCAGCAATGGGCATATCTCAAGTCTCGGATGCTTTAGCCATTATCGTTTCCGAAGAAACCGGAGCAATTTCTGTAGCATGGCGCGGACAGTTTTATCTTCGCCAGAGTGCTGAAGAACTTGAAAGTCTGCTGACAAAGGAAAGCTAAATATCACGCTCTCATACAAAAAATGCATTTCGATCTTCCATCTTCCACCTTTTAAGAATTTTGGTTCTGATAAACAGACTATTAGCGGGTGGAAGATGCTGTTTTTAAGGGCTTTTATCTTCCACCCCTATCTTCCATCTTCCACCCTTCATTTTAGTAAAGGAAATAAGCGTAATCTATTTATATATAGCATGATGGGTGGGCTGTTCTTTCTGCTTATACCTATAAAAGCATTTTGTTTTCCTTAGTATCTTTAGCGAAAATGGTCTGAATCTTATCCGGGCCCGCATGTCTGTGCCCATGAGCCCGGGTACGTGGGCCGATGAGCCCCGGTATGCGGGCCCATGAGCCCACGTATGCGGGCCGGAGTAAAGATCGTATGAAAAATGGTAATTATCTTGTTCATAAAGGTTTATGATATGGGGGAAATCAAGTTGGTCTCTTCCTTATTTGTACAGGGGGAAAGGTCTTTGGGAAATTGTGTGAAGAGTAATGAATCAATAGTGTATTTGCATGTGGCTCAGTTGGATAATGCCGGACTGTTATTGATAAGATTTATAGATGAAACTGGAGGTAGAAAAATTATATTTTATTTGCAATCAACTCTTTTTTTGATTTTCTTTGCAAAAGAAAATGATGAACAATGAAATTTATCTATAGTATCTTATTTGCTTTACTTTGGATAGGGGTTACAATTACTTTTGGATCCTATCTTTATCGTATGGGTCTGCCTATTGTAAATGCAAGTGCACAAAAACTCTTGTTGCGTACAATTGATGAAGACTTGGAATGTAGATTCCGAAAATTGAATCCCAATCATGCGTACGCTACCGGAAAGAAACAAACAAAGCATAAGAAAGTAACCCTTACAGATAAAAGTGGGACTTGCAATGTATGTCAATTTGCCATTGATACTGTTTATACGGATACATCTTTTATACAGAAAGCCAAGCAATCTTTCCTGATAGAACGAAACCCTATTCATGTAGATTCTCTGAATCAGAAATGGCAGTTGAAACTTCGTATGGATGGAATCTGTGCTAAGACCGGAATAAAACTAACAAATTCTCTAAAGAACGGAGAGCGGATATCGGCATCGAGTGGGCTAAATGAACCCGATTGTTTTTTATTAGCCTATAGTACAGGGGTCGGTTATGGTATAAAAATGGATGCTTTTATAAGACCTTTTTGGGCGAGCGTTATTTTAAAAGCGCATTGGAATAATATCTGGACTTGGAGCTATGTTCTTTTTTCACTGATCTTTTGTTTGTTTTATGTTCCGGGTGTTCGTCTTTTTCTTGTTCAAGTTTTATCTAAGTTCAGAATAGTAGATAATCATGTTAAATCGCCGCAACCGCTTGTTCAACAAAAAAGTGAATTTGTTTGGGAAGTCAATGGACTTACATTTGATTATCTGGAGAGGAGTATCACTTATCGTAAACAGACTTGTATACTCCGAAAACAAGTTGCTGAGGTATTGCTGGCATTTCTTAAAGCACCCGGCCATTTGCTGTTGAATGAAGATTTGAAAAAACTATTCTGGAAAGAATTAGAGGATGTAGATTCTTGTATGGAACGCAGGAACCGACTGATTACTGATTTACGTACTGATTTAAGGAAAATAGGGGCTAATCTTGGTGTTACTTTGGTAAATGGAGGCTATCAACTCCACTTTCGTTCAGAAAATAGTAAGAAATCAGTGAAAAATCAGTGAGAAATCAGTCTTTCTCACTGGCGGTGGGCGGGATAAGCCATACCTTTGCAAAAAAAACATAGAGTATGAAAAACGCAAAAATTACTATTGGACTTATCGGGCTATTGCTAATAGGTCTTGTTTCTGTGAGAAAAGAAGGAAAGGTACAAGAAGCCGGTTTACTATTGCAAAATGTGGAGGCTTTGGCTACAGGAGAGTCGTTTCCGGATGGAGAAATAGCCTGTTTCGGTGACGGATCTGTGGACTGTCCGTTCACATATCTGAAAGTTGAGGTAGTATACCGTGAAGAATAATGGGCCGTCCCATTAAACTTATCGGCTATTTATGCTTTCTGATGACACTTTGCTCATGTAAAGAGACCAAAGAGCAGCAAATATCCCGTTTGATTCACGAATGGGAAGGTAGAACGATTGTCTATCCCGCTGATTGATATAACATTCAGTGTTTTGGGAAAGGGCAGTGCCGACTATTCGTTTCCTCAAAATGAATATACCATAATGATTTGCATATTTCAAAGGGAGAAAAGGAAGCTTCAATACACATACACAGACTTGCAACCTTTGTTAATGAAGCTCCTCATACCCCATCATTATCAACCAATACGAAAGGAGGTGATGTGTGCAAAAGTAGCAAATTCTATCAAAACAGGAAAAGGTTTTTGATTCCACCTTAAAAGGAATGAGTGTCATGTTTTGGCACAAATGTCTATAATTTTTCCACACGTAGTTTAATAGTATGTAAACCTATGCAGAAACAGTTCTTTTTTATAGTAATTTTTTCATGCTTATTGTCGAGCTGTAATTTGAGGGATAATACGAATATCTCAACATTCGATAAGGTAATAGAAGTAAAATGCGAACAATCAGATACAGAATTATTGATTAATATGGGATGGATTGGTTGTGTTGATACTTTTTTAGTAATGACCCATATCGCCCAAAAGGACTTTTGCAGTGTATATTCGATACCTTCAGGAATGAAAAAAATATATGCTTATGGATCTTTAGGAAATGGTCCGGGTGAATTTCTTCAACCGATGATTACATACGCTCATGAAAACACATTTGGTTTGAACGATATCAATACGCAAACTTTGGCTGTAATGTCTTTGAATGATAGTAAAGATGGTATGGTTATTAAAGAGTTATCAAGAAATAGAGTACCTTATAAGCGTAAGAAAGGTGAACTAAATCCGGCAGATTATAACTTTGTGAAATTGGATGACAGACATTTTGTTTCGCTATTATGCGGAAAAGATGGAAGTTTCTTTTCGCTGTTAGATAGTAATTTACAACCATTACAAAGATTTGGAAATTCTCCTATTGAAGGAGAATTGTCTATGCAATCGTCACGAATGAATTTAAAGGGGTGTTTATCTGCTTATGAGGGCAATATGGTATTTACTCCTAACAAATTGCCATACCTTGCAAAATACCATTTGGAAAACGATGTCATGATAAAAGATTGGAGTTTTTATTTTGATAAATCTTTTTATGAATGTAAAAACAGCGACCTTCTGTTTAGTAAAGAAAGAAGTTTTGGACAAGTATTAGATTTAGCAATGGATGACAAGTATATTTATGTATTATATTTAGACCAGCTATTAAGTGATTATGATTTTAAAGACCCACATAAATCAATGGCAAACAAAATATTAATTTTCGACTATAAAGGATTGCCTATTGCAAAATTATTATTAGATAAAAGAATATACCGGATAGCTTTATGCACGAAGTTGCATAAAATAATAGGATTGGGTAATATGCCTGAACCTACTTTAGTATCGTTCGATAACATTCCATAATTTCAGAAGAGAGTGGGGCATTTCGCTGCGACTAAGTCCCTATATTCAAATTTATCATTTGGTCCTGTTAAGCATCATTTGTATCATTGTTAGGTATATCATGGTTTGTGAAGTTTCTGGAAGTACTTCGTTGTCTTTACTGAGCCTTCTAAAACTTTCGAACCATGAAAAAGTTCTGTCCACAATCCATCTTTTGGATGGTACTGTGAACTGTTTGGCGGCATCAGGCCTGAGTATGTTTGCAGTGTGAATAACTACCACCGGAATTATGCCAAGCGTATCAATGTGATGAGAAGTTCTTACAGTTTTGGAATCTATGGGGCTGATAGCTTTGCCAAAAGCTTTTCGGACCGATTCTCGGAGATGGTGCATCAACTCCTCAAAGACTCTTTCCAACTTCCATTTACGGAAATAGAAGTAAATGGTTTACCAAGGGCCAAATTCCTTGAGAAGCATTCGCCACTGACAGGCGGTCTTAGTAAGGTACAGCATAGCATTTATCATCTTACGTAAAGGATGTTTTCGTTTCCTTTCTTTGGTTTCTACTATATTTTTTATAACTTACCACTGTTTATCAGTTAGGTTGGTTGGATAATTACTCATAACTTATGTTTTGGTAGCCATAAAGTTAAGAAATGATATTTAATTAATCTGCTGATAAATAATATGTTATATTAATGTTTTATAATTCAAAAACAGCTTCTAAATATCTTAAAAACAATAACTGTGAATAGAAAGAATTGTCAGGTTTTTTTTCGCTATCATGATAGTCGTTTGTTATCTGTTTTTTTATTCAGATGCAGTTCGGGTGTTAATGACGGAAGTGGTGAGTAAAAGTCTTGCTGCTTCTAAAGAAATTTATTTTCGATCGGCTAAAATTGATTCGGTATATAGGAAGCATGAGGGGTATAAATACTTTCGGTTTGTGAAGAAGCTTGATGATGTGGAATTATCAAGTAACCTTGTTGAAGGCTCAGACTTGGTACTGGTTATAGTTGATGATAGATATAAATTACCTGATTGTGAACATTTGGTTAGTCTTTCTGCCGATGCATTTCCATTTATTCTCCTAGATAGTGAAGAGGATGTCTCTTTTGTTGTGTCATGTGTGGTGAAAGATTCGTTATATCGTTATCGGTTGAAAAGAGAATAGAAGGAAGGAAAGAGCTGACTGTTGTGTGGTGATGGCATTTACTGGTTGTTTTGAATTTATTGAATCATCACAACTGCCAGCTCAACAAAAAGGTGAATTTGTTTGGGAAGTCAATGGACTTACATTTGATTATCTGGAGAGGAGTATCACTTATCGTAAACAGACTTGTATACTCCGAAAACGAGTTGCTGAGGTATTGCTGGCATTTCTTAAACCCGATCATTTGCTGTTGAATGAAGATCTGAAAAAACTATTCTGGAAAGAATTAGAGGATGTAGATTCTTGTATGGAACGCAGGAACCGACTGATTACTGATTTACGTACCGATTTAAGTAAAATAGGGGCTAATCTTGGTGTTACTTTGGTAAATGGAGGCTATCAACTCCACTTTCGTTCAGAAAATAGTAAGAAATCAGTGAAAAATCAGTGAGAAATCAGTCTTTCTCACTGGCGGTGGCCGAGATAAGCCATACCTTTGCAATAAAAACATAGAGTATGAAAAACGCAAAAATTACTATTGGACTTATCGGGCTATTGTTAATAGGTCTTGTTTCTGTGAGAAAAGAAGGAAAGGTACAAGAAGCCGGTTTACTATTGCAAAATGTGGAGGCTTTGGCTACAGGAGAGTCGTTCCCGGATGGAGAAATAGCCTGTTTCGGTGACGGATCTGTGGACTGTCCGTTCACATATCTGAAAGTTGAGGTAGTATACCGTGAAGAATAATGGGACGGCCCATTAAACTTATCGGCTATTTATGCTTTCTGATGGCACTTTGCTCATGTAAAGAGACCAAAGAGCAGCAAATATCCCGTTTGATCCACGAATGGGAGGGTAGAACGATTGTCTATCCCGCTGATATGACATTCAATGTTTTGGGAAAGGACAGTGCCGGTTATTCATTTCCCCAAAATGAATATACCATAATGACTTACGTGGATTCGGTGGGCTGCACCAGTTGTAAATTGCAACTTCCTACATGGAAATATTTCATTTCTATGGTCGACACAATGGCCAATGGAAAGGTATCTTTTCTCTTTGCTTTCCATCCGAAAAACAAAAATGAAATCTCTTTTCTATTGAAAAGAGATCGATTCCTTTATCCGGTTTTTATCGATGAAAAGGGAGGTTTTGATGCTTTGAATCATTTCCCTTCGGATGTGAACTTTCAAACTTTCCTTTTGGACAGTCAGAACAGGGTGATTGCGATTGGTAATCCTGTCCATAATAAAAAGGTGCGTGACCTTTATTTGCAAATTATTACCGGACAGCAAACCGGAGTCGCTACCTCCTCCCAAACAAAAGTGGTTTTGGATAAAAACCTCGATGAAATGGGCGATTTTGATTGGAAAACTCCCCAGACTGCTACTTTTAGTTTGCGGAATCTTGGCGATCATCTTCTGATTATCGAGGACATAAATGCTTCGTGTGGCTGTACATCCGTCACTTACAGCAAGGAGCCTGTGCCTTCGGGGAAGTCTGCCGATATTCAGGTTACTTACCGTGCAGAACATCCCGAACATTTTGAGAAGACCATTACTGTATATTGTAATACTCCCACCTTTCCAATACGTTTGAAGATTCGGGGTAATGCAGTTGATAAAGAAAACTAATAGTTAACCTTAAAAAATTATGGAGAACGTTAGCCTATGGAAAAAGTTTGATTTAGAAGGCAATTGGATTGCTTTTCCGTGGAAATGATAAGCGGAATAAATAAAAAGATAATCAACTAAAGTAAGAAAATAAAATGAAGACGAAAGTTAAAGTAATGATTGCGTTCATCGCAGTGATAGTCATATCGTTTACTACTTATAATGTGTATAAAGCACAAAAAAAGAAAATGCACTTATCTGCTTTGGCAATAGCTAATGTAGAAGCTTTGGCATCATATGAATTACCTGAAGTAGTAATTACTTGTGGAGCAGAAGGTGGGCAGTGTTGGGCAATATCGGGTGATTGCTCTGTTGCTTGGATGCTCCGTTATGATGATTGTGCATTTACAGGTTATATGCGTGATTCGTGTCATACACCATGTGATTAAATTAATAAATGGGTGAGGTTATCTTTAGAAGATGGATAACCTCATCGAAAATATGTAATGTTATGAATAGAGCGAGTATTGTTTTATTGCTGATATTAATTTATGGATGTTCTTCAAAGAATCCAAAATTGGATGATGGGGTTGAAAGAATATCAGTCGATGTACATAATGTTTCTCAAGATGCTTCATTATTTATCGATAAAATTGAACTTGTACCTTTAGAAACAAATGATTCATCCTTATTACATAAGTATGGGAAAGTCATGTATGATAAAGAAACAGATGTTTATGCTGTTTACACTCGTGAACAAGTTATATTTACATTCTCGGGTAATGGCGCTTTTATAAGTAATTCGAAAAAGATGCAAGGGCAAGGACCTAATGAATATTATATGGTAGTAGACATGAAATTTAATCCCTATCTAAAAGGAATTGATTTGTTAAATCCCTATGGTGTAATATATACGTATAGTTCTGATTTTAAGTTTTTGGCCAAAAGAAAAATAAAGCCTGAATTTCCAGTTGATCATCTTATGGCATTAAGTTCTGAGGAATATATTTTTACTTATCCATTTTTGTGGACAGATCAGGAAATAACATTTGCAAATCTGGGAACACAACAGATATATAATATTAACTATAGCGGTACAATATCCAGTGGAAATTCGATGGATAAAGAGTGTTTTTATAAAATTGGAGATAGTTTTTATTTTATTCCTCATGGTATTAACTATTATTTCTATCGAATAGATACAAAAGGAATGAAACTTATTCCGATGATGTACCTTGACTTTGGTGATTCGGAGATAAAGGAAGAAGATTTACCTGGGCGTGCGATGGGTAAAAGAGTCGATTCAGATGCAGAGAGAGCGAGGATCGTAAAAGAAGCACAGGAAAGATCTCAATTTTTGAGGCATTCTAACAATCATCTTGTTCCTTTAATTAAATTCTTTAATGATGATTATGTTTATGTTTATTTTGTAAAGTCTACTCAAGGTGCCGGAAGTAACTTTATTTATAATAGGAAAACGAAAAAAAGTTTTCTGACCAAGGAAGGAAAGCCTTTTATTATGAATTTCTGTTTTGGTATAGTTGATAATGTTTTGCTTTCTATACGTCAACCTGAATATGTGTCCAGGCTTGTCGATCGACGTCTCATGTCTCCAGAAGAAATACATAAGATGGAGCAACTTAAGGAAGATGATAATCCCGTTATTATAAAATATTATTTGAAGAGATGATACGATTTGTTAATTTATTTTTGATATTTGTATTATTGGCTTCATGTAAAGAGACTGAAAATGACAGACTGATCCGTTTAATGGATGAATGGAGTGGGAAAATAATTTGCTATCCCGACAGCATGGATCTTACCTGTTATGTATCTGATTCGGTTGTAAAAAAATATAGTAGAGAAGCATCCTCTTATACAATATTAAGTTATGTGGATTCTTTAGGTTGTTTGAGTTGCAAACTTAATTTGTCTGGATGGAAAAAATTTATAGAAGAATTGGATTCGGTTTCTCCTCATAAATTAACTTGTATATTTGCTTTTAACCCTCGGAATAAAGAAGAACTTATCAAGCTTCTTAAAAAGGCTCGTTTCAATTATTTTGTTTATATTGATGAACCTGATACTCTTAATAAAATAAATGAATTTTTAGATGACGATAATTTTCGGACATTACTCCTTGATAAAGACAATAGAGTTGTGGTTATCGGGAATCCAATTCATAATCCAAGAGTGAAAGAGTTGTATAAGAGTGTTATTAAGGGAGATAATACTAACAAAATAGAGAAATCCCGAAATACTCTTATACAATTGGATAAATCTTCTGTAAACTTAGGAAATTTTGATTGGAAACAGGGAGCTCAGGCTGAATTTACGATAACTAATGTGGGAGAGTTTCCTTTAGTAATTATTGATGTGATTACATCTTGTGGTTGTCTTATGGCAGAATATCCTAAAGATCCCGTATTTCCAGGTAAGAACATGGTACTGAAATTAAAGTATGAAGCTGAGTTCCCTGAGCATTTTGAGAAGACCATTACTGTATATTGTAATACTCCTACCTCTCCAATACGTTTGAAGATTCGGGGTAATGCGGTTGATAAAGAAAACTAATAGTTAACCTTAAAAATTATGGAGAACGTTAGCCTATGGAAAAAGTTTGCTTTAGAAGGCAATGGGGTTACTTTTCCGTGGAAATGATAAAACGGAGTTAATGAAGTAATAATCGGCTAAAAAATGAAAACAAAAATAATGATTGCATTTGTTCTATGTGCGTCATGTCATCGGAAAGAGAATCGCTTACGAGAACAAATTGTGATTGATTTATTATCCAATGTGTAAGATACTTTGAAATATTCTTCTTTTGTAGATTCTATAAGTTATGTATCATTGGAGACAACAGACCAGTACCTTGTTGGTTCTTTTGGGGGGATGGGGGAATTATTCTCTTTTTCAATACTGGAAAGTGTCAATTGGAAAATAAAAGTTTTTTGGGTTTTTAAAGTGTTATCGAAAGGAAACGTTTTGGCAATGTGACTGAGACTTTCTTCCTCCTGAAGGGGATAATAACGATTATCAACTAAAAGATGGGGAAGTTGATTCTCTTTTTGACATTGTTTGAATGATTATTATTTATTACTTTCTTTTAAATATTAGTACAATTGCTTATCTTTAGATCGTAATCTAATTATTAGCTTATGAAAACGGTATTATTTTTAATTATAGGCTTTTGTCTATTCTCTTGTGTGCACAAAGGAAGGATGGCGGGAGACAAAGCTATCTGTTTGGATTCTATTGTTATACAAAAGGAGCTTCGATTCTCAAGTCTTTTTGAAAAACCGGAAATTATTATTTTGGATGATGATACCATTGTTGGCAATATTGACAAACTGTTGGCAAAGGACTCTTTGCTTCTTATTTTAGATAAAGAATTGAATGCTCTCCACGTATTTGATCGAAGCGGAGAATTTAAGTATAATATCGGAAGCCAGGGGAGTGGTCCGGGAGAGTATACGTTGCTGTGTGATTTTACCCTTGATAAGGAAGGGAATGTCTATGCCTTAGATTTTACCAGGCAGATTGTGTATTGTTATTCTTTATCCGGTCAGTTTTTCGGCTCTTCATCGTTGAATCGTGATGAAGGTCAAAGCCATTATATACACTATAATCAGGGTGATTTATACACAGATTTACATTCAAAATCGGGTGAAGACGCCATGATGAGGAAAGTTGATTTGAAGGGGGGGCAAACAGAAAGAAAATATTTTTCTGTAAATGTTAATAATGAAGGATGGAGGCAGATTCAAGGGCATTCTCCTTTCTGTTTACCTTTGGAAAAGGAATTATGCTTTTCTCCTTTGTATTCAAAGGATATATTATGTTTACAGGGTGACCGGGAAGATATCTGGCTGAAATTTGTAACGGACGCTTGGATGGATAAAAAGACACTTGATAAAATAGATGTGAATAAAGGAGAAACTCTTCGGTATTTAGTAGAATCCGGTAAGGTACATAGCTTGATATTTTTGGCTCATGTGAAAAATGATTATCTTTTTAAGTATCAGAAAGGTTATCAAACTTATTATGGTTTATTGAGTGCGTCTCGGGACTCTTGTTCTATATTCAATGGGTGTGTTGATGATTGGGTGTACAGGGCGAAGGGGGACGATGTACATATCATTCCTAATTTGATAACTTATGACGAGAAGGGAGTGTATGGCTGTCTTGATATGTACACTATGCCTTTGTTTTTGTCGTTAGTGAGATCGGGGCAAGTGAATGAGAGTTTGGATAGGATTTTAGAACTGAAGAATTTGACAGAGAATTCTAATCCATTGGTATTTTATTATCCTGCAAAAGAATAGATATCTTAGAAATAATAACTATGAATAGAAAACGGTATTTCGTTTTTTCTTTGTCTGCTATCACGATAATCGTTTGTTATCTGCTTCTTTATTCAGATGCAGTTCGGGTGTTGATAACAGAAATAGTACGTCAAAGTCTCACTACTTCTGAAGAAATTTATTTTCGATCGGCTAAAATCGATTCGATATATAGAAAGCATGAGGGGTATAAATACTTTCGGTTTGTGAAGAAGCTTGATGATGTGGAATTATCGAGTAACTTTGTTGAAGGCTCAGATTCGGTACTGGTTATAGTTGATGACAGATATAAATTACCTGATTGTGACCATTTGGTTAGTCTTCCTGCCGATGCGTTTCCATTTGTTTTCACAGATAGTGAAGAAAGTATTTCTTTTGTCGTTTCATGTGTGGCGAAAGATTCGTTATATCGTTATCGGTTGAAAAAAGAATAGGAGGAAGAAGAGAATTGGCTGTTTGACAGTATTTACTGGTTAAATTTTTATATTATGAGAAACTTCAGTTTAGTAGTATTGGGAATATTGTTTACGTATTGTGTTTCATCTTGTCAGAAACAGATTGATAAGGGGTTTGAAATGACGGTCGATCTGTCTATTTCTAATCCATATCTGCCGATGTCTGTATTGGTGGACACCATTGAGTCTGTCAGGCTGCAATTACCTTCTCCTTATTTTTGGGGTATGGTCGATAATGTAATTTCAAAAGATTCTTGTTATTACATTTCGGATAGAAAGCAAGAAATGGCATTCCGGTTTGATAAGAATGGTACTTTTTTGAATACGATTGGTCAGCGGGGTGAGGGACCGGGAGAGTATAGAGAGATGGACTCTTTTTTCGTAGGAAAAGATTGTGTTTATGTCTGTGATATGGGTAAACGGACTATTTATTCTTACGGTTTTGATGGAGAATTTCGTCATTCGTTGAGCTTCCCTTATTCTCTTGTTTTCAATGATGTTGTTGAGTTGCCGGATGGCCGTTTTCTCTGCCATCGTCCTTCTGAAGATGAGAATTGTAAGGGACTTTGGATTCTGGATCAGAAAGGGAGAAGAGTGAAGAATTTGTTAGAATATGAAAAGGGGATTCCTTATGTGCATTCTGCTTGGAATACACTGTGTGCTCAAGAGGATGGAACCATAAAAATTTATAATCCGGTAGATGGAAGCTATTATCAATATGATGCTGTGAATGATACAGTGGTAAGAACCATGAGGCAGAAGTCTAATTTGCCTATGTTGGCGGATTTTCACTGCTCGGACCGGGAATTGTACGAGACGAAAGAGGAGTGTACATACAGTCTTTTCACGGTGGATGGAAAGAATCTTGTTTTCTCTCTTTGGTCTTTTAATTCAGCAAATAAGGGAATGTGGTCTGTCTATTTTAAGAAGGATGGGCGGATAGAGCAAGGAAATTTGACCAAGATGGATATTCCGGGATATTCGGAAATGGGACGTCCGGTTTCATCTAATATCCCTAATACATTTGTCACAGTTTATACGGATGAATTCCCGGATGATGCATTTCCGTCCGCTTATCAGCAACAGGAGATAAATGAGCAAACTGCGATACTTAGTCTTTTGAGATTAAAATGACTATTCTGTTGATTTTTAAATAATAATCACAATATAAACTAAATTTAAGATATGCATATCATTAAAGTGATATTTAGTCTTGCACTAATATTGAATATTTGCGTTAGTTGTCATGAAAATGATGACACCGCATACTTCAATGGTAAAATTCAAACGATTGAAGATAGTATCAAAGACACGAAGAAAGCTACATTGAAAATACTTCCATTGGATGGAGCGAATTTTGGATGGCTATCCACATACGACTCACTGATGTTTTTTATGAATCCTAAATTACCGGATCGCTTTTATAATATATTTAATGTAGACACCGGAAAAGAAATAGGCACTTTTTGTTATAGAGGAAGTGGTCCTGGGGAAGTTGCCGCTTTGGGTCCGATTTTTCATTTCTTTAAAGAAAAAGGGGATCTGAAAACTCTACTGTTCGCTCCTAATGAAGAGAAGCTATTTATCTGGAATATAACTCAGTCGATCAAGCGGGACACCACTGTTATGGATAAGCAAATCTCCTATCCCTGGAGAGAGGAGAATGGAGGTGCTCCATACTATTTGATGTTTCTGAAGGATGAAAATACATTAATTACAGAGTTACAGTCGTTCCCGCTTAATGATAAAGAAGCTACTTTGCCCGCTTATCAAAAACGGACACTTGACACGAATAAGTTGCTGAAGAGCTTTTCAAGCTATAAGAAGTCGATAAGGAATGATGAAGCTTCCATTCTGCCGGAGTCTTTTTTCTACTCGAATGATGCCATTAAACCGGATGGAACTAAAGTGGTGCAAGCTATGGTTCATCTTGCGCAATTGAATATTCTGGATCTTGAAACAGGTCATGTGAGCGGCTATCGTTTGGAAGGTGAACCGGACTTTTCTGTTTTTAAAAGTGATGAAAAAATAAAGTCGTATTTTACAAGGGTTCAGGCGGATGACAATTACATATATGCAGTATATTGGGGAAAAGAGCGTTGGGAACGTTTTGAGACTCCACACATGAATATCATTCATGTATATGATTGGGATGGGAATCTGATACAAAAAATAGAGACGGATTATAGCATTGGGCAGATGTGGATAGATCCTATCCGAAATAGATTATATGTGACAAATCCCCAAATAGATGACGTGCTTTATTTAGACCTGGATGATTTCTTGGTTCCTAACACAGGCTTATGAATTCATCAACTAAAATAATAGGATTGCCTCCGATGTCAAATTCAATCCTAAAACATGAATATCTTAGAAAGAATAAGTCTGAATAGAAAATAAGCATTTTTTTTACTATGAAATATATACTGTTTATCCTGTTAGTTTTAACTTTGGCAGCTTGTCAATCGGAGAAAGATAGGCGGTTGGAATATGCTTTGGAATTTGCCGGCGATAATCGCGTGGAGCTTGAAAAGGTATTAGAACATTATAGAACTGATCCGGAAAAATTGGAGGCAGCTCGTTTTTTAATTCGTAATATGCCGGGATGGTATTCTTATGAAGGAAATGAACTTGATTCTATTCACCATTTATTAGTTGGGGTTTGTGAAGGGCGTCCTATATCTAAAAGGGAGAAGAATAAATGGAACAGAATTTCCTTTGACTCTCTCTCCAAGATATATGACGCCCAAGTGATAACAGCGGAATATTTGATAGATAATATAGACCTGGCTTTTGAAGTTTGGAGGAAATATCCTTGGAATAGAAATTTGCCGTTCGATGATTTTTGCGAACTGATATTACCTTACAGAATAGCCGATGAACCTTTATCGGATTGGCGTAAATTGTATTATGAAGATTATGGAACTCTACTCGATTCTCTTTATAAGGGGGATGATGTTATTGAAGCTTCTAAGATCATTGACGGGAAACTGAGAAAGCTGTATTACATCTACAATACTGATTTTCGGATACCTCACTTGGATGCTGTTTTTCTTTATCATAATCGGATTGGTTATTGTCGTGAAGCATGCGACCTGACAATATATGCTATGCGTGCTTGTGGAATTCCTGTTGCGACCGACTATTTTGCTTATTCACCCGATTATCAACATTATCATTGTTGGACGATGTTGCGTGACACAACGGGAACTTTTCTTCAATTCGGATTTAATGAGTTTGAAGCGTCACGTGATACCTTACGGCATGACGGAAGGAAAAAGGGGAAGGTGTATCGCTATTGTTTTGGCGTACAACCTGAGAAAATCTCCGGGATTTCGGGCAATAAACGGTTGTATCCTGTGTTTAGAAATAGATTTGTGAAAGATGTGACATCTGAATATTTTGGAAGCAATGATACGACAATACCGATACAAATACCTGGAGAGCAATACATCTACTTAGGGATATTCAGTCCCGGCGGATGGATTCCTGTAGATATGGCACTTGGTAATGCGGGTAAGGTTACTTTCCGGGATATAGAACCCGATGTGATTTATCAGACTCTTTATCAGGGAGATGGAGGAAAACTTTATCCGGCGGGATATCCGTTCATATCTAAAAGGGGAGGTGAGTTTGTTTTGCTGAAACCCAATATCGATTTGATGAAGGAAGCTATATTAAGGCGGAAAATGCCTCAGCAAAAGACAATTGCGGAATGGGCTTATCGAGCAGTTATAGGGGCAAAGATTGAAGCTGCCAGTGATTTGTCATTTATACATGCAGATCTGTTATGGCAATTTGAGGATACGCTTACCACTAATTATTGCATATTAACTCCGCCTTCAAGAAAGAAGCATAGGTATGTGCGGTATGTTGCTCCGGCAGGGAAAAGAATGGAGTTGGCGGAACTGGCACTATTTAAGGATTCACTGTGTCAGGAGAAGATTCGGTTGAGGAGGATAAACAGTATAGAACCGATTGCAAAATTAGAGTATGTTACAGATGGCAATATATTGACTTATTTTCAGGCACGTGATACATCTTCTTATCTGGCCTATGATCTGGGAGAAAGTATGCCGATTGAAAGAATTGTTTTCTCTCCGCGTAACGATGATAATTACATTTGGCCCGGGGATAATTATGAGTTATTCTATCAAGACGGAATCAATGGATGGAAGTCATTAGGCAGGAAAGTGGCGACGGAAAGAAAAATTGAATTTTTAGTTCCGCAGAATGCCTTATTGTGGTTGAGAAACTGTACCAAAGGACGGGAAGAACAGGTTTTTATCTATAAAAATGGAAGGCAAACTTTTACGTTTGATTTATAAAAGTCGGGTGTGCGATGGCATACAGGTGGATATGTTATATATTTGTGGGTCTAATCTTAATTGGTGTACTATGGAGATATTGCTATTAAAAGACATGCGACTTAAACTTACAGCCGTTTTAGGAATATTATTCTTGGTTGTTTCATGCCAAAGACAACCGGAGGAGGTGTTTATTCCTGTTTTACCGTTAGATTTAACTTCTGCTACTTCTGTTCCTTATCAGGTGGTACGGACTGATTATTTATTCTCTTATCCGGAGTGTATGTGGATAGATGGTGATTGCTTGATTGTTCAAGATAAACGGGCTGTTACCAAACTTTTCCATCTGATAAACTTGACGGATGGGTTATTGAAAGAAGAGTTTTGTCTTTGGGGAGATGGACCGGGGGAATATTCGGATGCAACTTTGAATACTGTATGGGACCGGACAAAAGGAACTTTATCTTATTTTAGTGCCAATAAAAGGGCTCTGGTAACTTATCGTAAATATGGAGACTTTTTTAAATATAGTGATAGTCACTCTTTAAGGGGAATGGAAGGAAGCAAAGATACACATTTTAAAGAAATGATTCCTTGTGGTAAGCATTATATCGCCTTAGGGGAGCGTGGCATATTTCAACAGAGGCGTTTTGCCGTATTGGATAGTGCTTGCCAGATTATGAACCAATTGGGAAACTACCCCGCATTGTCAGATTTGCTGGTGGATCCGGAGAATGATTTGCAAAAGATGCTATTTGATCCTGCTTTGTTTAAGATATCTCCCGACTGGGGAAAAGCCGTTTTTGCAACTTATAGGGGTGCGTTAATTCAGTTCTATGATTTAAAGGGGCTGCCCGATTCAATACATCATGTGTACTCCAGGCAACTGGAGGTACCTATCAAAAAGTCGCAAATCTCAAAAGAACATGAGGGGTGGGTTTATGGCTTTGAGGATGTTTCTGTGACTGATAGTGCCGTTTATGCTATTTACAATGGAGAAACAGCAGAAGAGAATCCTTTGTTAGGGAAAAAAAATTTAGTATTTGACTGGCAAGGCAACCTTCAGAAGATATATCAGTTAGATTTAAACTTGCGTTGTTTGACAATTGATGAACGCAGACATTGTATTTATGCCGTTGGTTACACAGAAGAAGATGGCTTCTTTTTGGTGACTATAAATATGTAATAATAAAGATGTGTGCTTATTACTAACTGGATGAATTAATATTGTTAATTCTGTTGTGAACCTCTTTTTTCCTGAGGACTGAAAGGTTTAGTTCATCATCAGACTCATATACGGTTGCATCTCGCACAGTATTTTTTCTGATAGTTCACCGATGGTCATTCGGGTGTGTGCTCCCGGTAAGCGGACCTCACTGGTCATGCACTTTCCATTGCAAAGATAATAATATCCGTTATTGGCTGACAATTGTTCATCGGTCAGTTCAATGTTCATTTCTATTTCCGGATGACTGGCTGCGTAGAGCTGAAGAACTGTTCGGGCATCAATGACACGTGCCATTCCTAATGTTTCGTTGGGCAGGGAGGCTACAGGAGGAAGTTGAAGAATGATCCGGTCGGTGCCATTCCTTAGCCCGGCCCGGCAGAGCAATTGTGCCCGGACAGCTTCATTGTCAGCAAATAACTCGTTGATATACGAGGTATTATCGTGTTTATAGACAACAGCTATACCCGTTATTCGATTGTCCTTTCGGGCTACGAGAGCGGTATTTTGTGTCAAGGCAAGATCGGCAAGAACTACTTTGAAATCAGTAGACGTATGTTGTAAACAACAGGTACGTTCTGATAATTTGCCGTTCAAATATTGATAAACATCTTCTTGGTATTCTGTAACTTCCTCAATGCTGCCCGTTTCCGAATCGGCAGGTAATTCTGAAAGAGAGAAGGATTGGTGAGAGATGCGGAAAACCGGGGCATAACCTGCTTTTGCATAATAACCGAACAACCAGGGTTCAGCGGGAATAAGCGTACTAAACAGGACACCGTTGCGGAGCATACGTGCAAAACTTTGTGACAGTAGTTCGCGCATCACTCCTTTGCTTCGATAGTCGGGATGAGTGCATGCGCCGGATATGTATGAAGTAGGCACGGTTTGACCACAAAACGTCATGGGATAAGGGAGCATTTGGAGCGCAGCAATCACTTCTTCGCCACTTTGGATGGCTAAGTTGACTTCGTTGTTATAACGAAGCCGGAAGTAGAGTTCGATGAATGCTTCGCTATCATCGAAACACAATTTCCATAATGATTTTACCTGTTCTCTTATCATCAGTATGCTACCATTTTATCATTTCTACAGGTTGTTCTTTCAAACAAGCCATATATTTCTCCAGAATCGTTTCCGGGTGATATGAGAGCTTAGCTTTACGCAACCCTTCTATTCCCAAATCTTCTTCACGGTTGATGTAAATATATTGTTCGGGGATGTGGTTGGCAAATTCGTAATTGATCATGGCATAAGCTCCATCAATATTCGTATCTGCTTTTTCCACATGTACACCGAAGGTTTCTTTATTGATCGGCATGCCGAAAGTAAAAGCTACAATCTGACCATTGACATGCAGGATACCTCCCGTTAATCCTAACTCTTCGAAATGGTTGAGGGCATAGAGCAAAGCACGGCGCTCGTTTCCGGTTCCCTCCTGCTGGTCACAGTCATTGGCTTTGCACCATTTTGCTTCCAGTTCCAGACATTCCTGAATTCTGTCTTTGGTGATCGGAGTGTATTCGTAATCAGGGTATGTGTTGCGAAATTTGTTGATGTGATTCCGCTTTGACTGGAATTTTTTTCCCTTCAGTGTTGCGAGATCGCTGCGCAAATAAATGTAGTCGGCATAATCACGGTCAACCGTGAATCCAAACTGACCGGGCATGATAGCCTCAAGGTCTTCGCGCATACACGAACAGACACCCAGCATACAAAAAGGTTCGCCCTCCTGCCGGGCATCCTCAACCAGTTCGTTCAATACCTTTTCGAGGTTTCCTTCACCGACAGGCATCATATAAGCCAGTTCATCACCGGCCCAAAATTTGAAAACCAGAAAATTGTCGACTATGGCAAACTTGGTGTGATACAAGAACCGCCAGCTGCATAAGTTTGAAAAAGATAGGTCGCAGTTGCGGCGACAACTATTCATCGTGTAAGCTGTGATGGTATCCTTATCCTGGATCGTTATATCTTTGAATGCGATCATAAAGTTTTTGTTTCCTAATTAACTGTTTATATATAACAAAGATAAAACGATTTTGTTAGAGAATGCCTAACATTCGTAAAATAGTTGGAGTCAACAATGCGGTAAATATACCGTTGAGCGTTAAGCCAAGACTTGCATAGGCTCCGTATTTGCTACTGATGTCCATAGCCGTTGAGGTGCCGACGGCATGTGCGGCCGTACCCATGGAGAGTCCTTGAGCTATAGGACTACCTACGTGCATGATTTTCATGGTCTTGAAACCTAATACAGCACCCAGCAGACCTACACATACTACTACAGCTGCTGTCAGTGACGGAATTCCCCCCAATGTTTTAGTGACTTCCATAGCAATCGGAGTGGTTACCGATTTAGGAGCAAGTGACAGAATTACTTCCTGCGAGGCTCCCATTAACTTGGCTATCAATACTACTGATATCACACCGACGATACAGCCGGCCAATTGGGACAGAATGATGGGAAGCAGCTGTTTTTTTATGGTTTCAAGTTGCAGATATAAAGGAACTCCAAGTGCTACGACTGCCGGCTTCAGCCAAAATTCAATCAGATGTCCACCCTGATTGTAAGTCTCAAAAGAGATGTTTGTTATTTTGAGGAAGATAATAATGACTGCAATAGTCAACAGGATCGGATTTAGCAACAGAATTCCTGTCTTTTTCTGTAAAAGCTTGGCAAAGAAGTAAATCCCAAAAGTGATTGCCAACAGGAAAAATTCATTTTCTAAATAGTTCATTTGAGTTTACGTGTTAATTGATGAACCCATCCGGTGATGACAAGCACCAGCAGGGTACTGACTAAGGTAGCTATCACAATCGGCCAGAATTGCGCCGCAATGATGTCGAAATACAACATCAGGGCCACTCCCGGGGGGATGAAGAAGAAACCAAGATTAGCAACCAGAAAGTCGGACATTCCTTGCACCCAATGCAATTTGATCCAACCTAATTTTAAAAAAAGGGTGAGCAGCAACATCCCGATGATGCTGGACGGGAGCTTAATTCCCGTGAGATAAACAATCAATTCACCCAAAGCCAAACAGCCAAATAAAATGGCACACTGACGTATCATACTATTACCTATTGAATTTTGAAAACGTTGCAAAGTTATGAAAAATAGAGTTAGGGTATCAACTAATATGGTACGAAGATTCTTTTTTAACAGTGGGCAACTACAAAAAAATCAAGAAAAAGTAAACGAAATGGATTACTTTATCTATTTTTGCAAAATGAAAAACGAATATACATAACGAATATTAACTACTAAAAACAGAATTGACATGAAAAAGAGTTTGTTAATCAGTGTTTTTGCAACACTGGCAATGATGATTTCTTTAAATGCATTTGCACAAGAAAAAGCGACAGGTAAGGCTTATAAAGCAATTCAAAAGGACGAAAAAGTAATCAACAAAGATTTGCAGAAAAAAGCGATTAAAGAAGCCCGCAAAGAGGCGAAAGCACTGGCAAAAGAAGGCTTCAAGACTCCGGTTGGAAAATTGCCGTTGGACAAACAGCTGGAAAATTCATGGGAAAAACAGATGGAAATTGATATGAATGGCAATCCATATTGGTATATAGCAACTGCAAGAGTGATTGGTGGAAATCAGTCGGCTGCGGCTATGCAGGCAACCAATACTGCTAAGATTGACATTGCCGGACAGGTTCAGACAAAGGTGACTCAACTGATTGAATCGAAGGTTGCCAATGACGATATGGGACAGGAAGAAGCGGCCAGCCTGTCGAGTGCTGTAGCTGCCGGAAAAAGTATTATCAGCGGAACATTGGGGCGCACTATTCCTTTGGTGGAAGTGTACAGGACATTGCCAAATAAAAATGTTGAGGTAATGGTTACCATTGGTTACAGTCTGGAGGCGGCAAACAAAGTTGCTGTCAAAGCGCTTAGCGAAGAATTGGCTAAAAAATCACCGGAACTGGCTAAAGAACTGGATAAACTTGCTCAGTGAGTTTTAATATAAAAAGGCAAACTGAATGAACATAAACAGGCTATTAGGAATTTTAGCTGTACTTTTATTGACCGCTGCCAGCGCTCTTTACGCGCAGAAACCCGTAAAAGTGAAAGGTGTACAAGGGCGTTGGCAGGTCAGCGATGACATCACATTGAAGCAGGCGGAAGAGCGTGCTTTTATGGAAGCAAAGAAAGCTGCTTTGCAAAAGGCGGGCGTGATGGAGAATGTGTGGTCTGTTTTTGGGCAGATTACCCAGGAAGACGGACAGGAGCTTCACGAAGCTTATTCGCAAATGAATGTGCTTGCTATCGGAGGAATGGTGAATATTACTAATAAAAAGGTAGAAGAGGTTTGGGACACAGATACACGCAGCTTGTATAAGGTAGTAACCATCGATGCCGAAGTGCAGAAAGAGGATAAACCGGACAGTTCGTATGCTCTCGAAGTGAAAGGGGTGGAGACACTCTATCGTGAGGGGGATGTGTTTCACTGTAAATTGACTGTACATGGTACGGATTCATACTTGAAGTTTTTCTGGTTCGACAGTAATGGGGGAGCTTTGCTTTATCCTAATAGTTACGAACCCAATACGTTGTTGAAAGCCGGCAAAGAATATTCGATTCCTTTCAGTAATGCTGTGGACTATCGTATGGAGAAACAGCATAACAAGGAGAGCGAGAAGATAAATATGATGATGGTGGCAACTAAAGAGGATATTCCGTTTACTAAAGAGGTCACTTATCAGAATGTATTAGAGTGGGTGTACTCTATTCCGGCAGTTCAGCGTTGTGCTTTTTATGATATGGTACTTATAAAATAGTGGTTCCCGAACTACTGACCGTTAATCATTAATCACTTATTATGATGAAAACGAAATATTACTTTTCTTTCGTTTTTGCGTCACTCTTTCTGGTTCCATCCGTTGCTATGGCACAGGATGTGAACTATCAGAAGGAGTTTGATAATTTCCAAAAGAAACAGCAGAAAGAATATAAAGACTTTAAAAATAAAGCAGACGAAGAGTTTGCCACATTTCTGAAGGAAGCGTGGCAAAAGTATAATGCCTCTGTGGGGGATTCAATGCCGACACGACCGGAACCGGTGAAACCGACACTTTTCGATAAAAAGAAACCTGTCCCTGCTCCGGTAGAGATTAAGCCGGCGGCTCCCAAAATACCTGTGTCCGATAAACCGGGAGTAGGGGATAAAGTAAATGTGGAAGTTAAAAAGCCGGATCTGCCTGCGGTAGCAGATAAGCCGGCACCCGGTGTCTATGTACCGGGTAAACCTTATACTCCTGTGAAAGTTGATATCCCGGTTCCGCTGCCCGGAAGTTCGGCCCGTCGCAATGTGATTGAGTTCTATGGTACTCAGTTTGAGGTGGCTACGGATATTATTGAAGACTTTGTACTGGGGGGGACAAGCGAGAGTAAAGTTGCGGCTGCTTGGAGCCGGTTGTGTAAAGCCGATCACGAGCAATTGATTAACGATTGCGTCCGTTTGAAGAATGAGCACCGGATGAACGACTGGGCATTCTTGCTGTTCATTAAACAGTTAGGGGTACAAATGTGTGGTGCTGCCCGGAAAGATGATGTTGCTTTTTTACAGATGTTTATTCTCAATAAATGTGGATATAAGGTGCGTCTGTCTAAAATAAACGATAAGCTGAAGTTGTTGGTGGCTCCGGCAGGAACTATATTCGGTGTTCCGTATATTACTTTCAAGGGCGTCAAGTACTATGTGTTTGAAGCAGATAAGGGCGGTTCGATGGCTGTTTATACCTACAGTCAGGATTTTGCCAATGCCAAGAATCTGGTGTGTATGGATTTGAACGCTGTGCCACAGTTCGGTATGCAAGAGTTAGGTAAAACAGTATCTCCTTCGGAAAAATCTCTTCTTCAAATCAATGCGGTTGTCAATAAGAACCTGATGGACTTTTATAAAGATTATCCGCAATGTGAAGTTGCTGTCTACTATAAAACACCCATGAGCAAAGAGTTGAAGAGTGCCCTTTATCCGTCTTTGCAGACAGCTATAAAGGGAAAATCAGAGAAGGATGCTGCGAACATTCTGATTGATTTTGTACAGAATTCATTTCAATATCAGACAGATGGTGAACAATTTGGCTATGAAAAGCCTTTCTTCATGGACGAGAATTTTTATTATCCGGCTTGTGACTGTGAGGACCGTGCCATCTTGTTCTCCAATCTGGTGAAAGACTTGATGGGATTGGACGCTGTGCTGCTCGACTATCCGAACCATATCGCTTCGGCTGTCCGGTTCAACGAAGAAATCTCGGGTGACTACATCTTGCTGGATGGTAAAAAATATCTTATTTGTGATCCTACTTATATCGGTGCACCGATAGGAATGTGTATGGATCGTTTCAAGAGTGTAGCTCCGGAAATAATCCGTTAGTGTTAAATATTATAATAATTGCAGGTTCGGGGTAAAAAATACCCCGAATTGCAATGTTGATATTGCAATATTGTGTACTTTTGCGGCGTGAAATAACACACCCTACTGAATTTATATACAATATTAAATATCTATGCTTAATTTAATTAACTCTATCGTTGCGCGTGCGCAAGCTAATCGCCAGCGCATTGTCCTTCCCGAAGGTACAGAGGAACGTACCTTGAAAGCTGCCAATCAGATTTTGACAGATGAAGTTGCAGATTTGATTCTTTTGGGTAATCCGGAAGAAATTAATGCTGCCGCTGCCAAATGGGGACTCGGAAATATCAACAGGGCCACTATTATTGATCCTGAGAATCATCCGAAGAAAGAAGAATATGCGCAATTGTTGTGCGAACTCCGTAAGAAAAAAGGTATGACTATCGAAGAAGCCCGTAAATTGGTACTCGATCCGTTGTATCTGGGCTGTCTGATCATTAAAAGTGGTGACGCTGACGGACAATTGGCGGGTGCCCGTAATACTACGGGAGATGTGCTTCGTCCGGCTCTCCAGATTATAAAGACATCTCCGGGGATTACATGTGTGTCGGGTGCTATGCTGCTGTTGACACATGCACCGGAATGCGGTCAGAATGGTCTGCTGGTGATGGGGGATGTTGCTGTAACTCCGGTTCCGGACGCTTCACAACTGGCACAGATTGCCGTTTGTACAGCGCGTACTGCTCAGGCGGTAGCAGGAATAGCTGATCCGAAAGTAGCAATGCTTAGTTTCTCTACTAAAGGTTCGGCAAAGCATGAAAATGTGGACAAGGTGGTAGAGGCATTGAAATTAGCTAAAGAGATGGCACCCGATTTGAATATCGATGGTGAAATGCAGGCGGATGCTGCTCTGGTTCCTTCGGTAGGTGCGAGCAAGGCTCCCGGTTCTCCGGTTGCCGGTGAGGCAAATGTGCTGATTGTGCCGAGTCTGGAAGTTGGTAATATTTCTTATAAACTGGTGCAGCGTTTGGGACATGCCGATGCTGTAGGCCCGATTCTTCAGGGTATTGCCCGCCCGGTAAACGATCTTTCACGCGGATGTTCTATTGAAGACGTATACAGAATGATTGCAATCACAGCCAATCAGGCGATTGCTGCAAAGAATGGTAAATAATTAAATCGAAAATCAGATATGAAAGTTTTAGTGTTGAACTGTGGTAGTTCATCTATCAAATACAAGCTGTTCGATATGGACAGCAAAGAAGTGATTGCCCAGGGAGGAATCGAAAAAATCGGTTTGAAAGATTCATTCCTGAAACTGACTTTGCCCAACGGTGAGAAGAAAATCCTTGAGAAGGATATTCCGGAACATACTGTAGGGGTAGAGTTCATCCTGAATACCTTGGTAAGCCCGGAATATGGCGCTATCAAATCACTTGAAGAGATCAATGCCGTAGGTCATCGTATGGTACACGGGGGTGAACGCTTCAGTAAATCAGTATTACTGACTAAAGAAGTGCTTGAAGCTTTCGCTGCCTGCAACGATCTGGCTCCCCTCCACAATCCTGCTAACCTGAAAGGAGTTGATGCCATTACGGCTATTCTGCCGAATGTTCCGCAAATCGGTGTATTCGACACTGCATTCCACCAAACCATGCCGGAATATGCATACCTGTATGCTATTCCTTATGAATTGTACAAAAAGTACGGTGTACGTCGTTATGGTTTCCACGGAACTTCCCATCGTTACGTTTCACAGCGCGTGTGCGAATATCTGGGGATTAAACCGGAAGGACTGAAACTGATTACTTGCCATATCGGAAATGGTGGTTCGATCGCCGCTATCAAAGATGGCAAATGTATCGATACTTCTATGGGATTGACACCGTTGGAAGGTTTGATGATGGGTACCCGTTCTGGTGATATCGATGCCGGAGCTGTAACATTCATTATGGATAAGGAAGGTTTGACAACTACAGGCATTTCCAACCTGTTGAATAAGAAAAGCGGTGTGGCTGGTATGATGAACGGTTCAAGTGATATGCGTGACTTGGAGGCTGCCGTTGCAAAAGGTGATCCTCAGGCTATCTTGACAGAACAGATGTATTTCTACCGCATTAAGAAATATATTGGTGCATATGCTGCTGCTTTAGGAGGCGTAGACGTTATCCTGTTCACAGGTGGTGTCGGTGAAAATCAGGCAACTTGCCGTGCCGGTGTTTGTGAAGGACTGGAATTTCTGGGCGTGAAACTCGACGCTGAAAAGAATAAGGTTCGTGGTGAAGAGGCCATGATCTCAGCTGATGACTCAAGAGTGAAGGTAGTGGTGATCCCTACAGACGAAGAATTGCTGATTGCGTCTGATACAATGGCTATCCTGGATAAATAAAGGTTGATAAGTAATATAGAGGAAAGGCCGGAGGCGGAGATTTATTCTCTGTACTCCGGCTTTTTATATAGTTTGGGTGTGGAGGGAGGCAATCCGTTTTTGAGCGCTAAGCAGCCGGGGACGAGCTATTTAACAGAATATTCATACCCCTTTCTCCTTTTCTTCATTTTAAAAGTTTTATCTTTGCTATCACTAACTCAAATAAACTTAAATGATACAAGAATGAAACGACTTTTTTATTTCTTTCTTTTTGTCTGTGTGGCAGTTATTGCGAATGCTCAGGCAAAATATGTTTTCTATTTCATTGGTGATGGAATGGGTGTGAACCAAGTAAATGGTACGGAGATGTACCGTGCCGAAATCCAGAAAGGGCGCATTGGTGTGGAGCCTTTGCTTTTCACCCGGTTTCCCGTCGGAACGATGGCTACTACTTTTTCTGCTACCAACTCTGTGACAGATTCTTCTGCTGCCGGGACAGCCCTTTCAACCGGTGAAAAGACCTATAATGGTGCTATTGGCATGGATGATCAGAAGAATCCCTTACAGACTGTTGCCGAGAAAGCTAAGAAAGCCGGCAAGAAGGTTGGGGTTACTACCAGTGTAAGCGTCGATCATGCTACTCCTGCAGCTTTCTATGCACACCAGCCGGATCGTAATATGTATTATGAAATAGCTACCGATCTTCCTAAAGCCGGTTTTGACTTTTATGCTGGTGCCGGTTTCCTGAAACCGACTACTACTTACGACAAAAAAGAAGCTCCGAGCGTTTTCCCGATGTTCGAAGAAGCCGGTTACACCATTGCCCGTGGATATAACGATTATAAGGCTAAAGCTGCCACAGCCGGTAAGATGATTTTGATTCAGGAGGAAGGTGCCGATGCGGGTTCTTTGCCTTATGCTATCGACAGTAAAGAAGGTGACTTAACCCTCACACAGATAACGGAAAGCGCGATTGATTTTCTGACCAAAGGAAAAAATAAAGGTTTCTTCCTGATGGTAGAAGGTGGTAAGATAGACTGGGCATGCCATGGAAATGATGCTGCTACAGTGTTCCACGAAGTAGCCGATATGGATAATGCGATCAAAGTTGCTTATGAATTCTACAAAAAACATCCGAAAGAAACCCTGATTGTAGTAACTGCCGATCATGAGACAGGTGGTATGGCATTGGGAACCGGAAGATACGCTCTGAATCTTAAAG
The DNA here is from genome assembly GCF_019633785.1 of Bacteroides sp. FSHCM14E1. Classification (NCBI taxonomy): domain Bacteria; kingdom Pseudomonadati; phylum Bacteroidota; class Bacteroidia; order Bacteroidales; family Bacteroidaceae; genus Bacteroides; species Bacteroides sp. FSHCM14E1. The sequence goes on along the minus strand of NZ_JADKYL010000003.1, from coordinate 216,523 downwards.
CACTTGAAAACCAGAAGGCATCTGCTGAAGAATTGTCTAAGAAGATCAGTGATTTGCGCAAAGCTAAGAACAACCATGTGGCTTGGGAAGACGTTAAAAATCTGTTGTCCGAACAGATGGGCTTCTGGTCTGTACTTCCTATCTCGTGGGAGCAGGAAAAGAAACTGCGTGACGAATATGAAAAGTCATTCGTGAAAAATAAAGTAGAATTTGCCGAGAGTATGTATGCCAAGACCGAACCGATGGCAGCCAAAGCCAAAGAGGTGATGGATCAAATCGCTATGGTAGGCTGGACCAGCGGTGGGCATTCTGCAGGATATGTGCCGGTGTTTGCTATCGGTGCCGGTTCTGATCTGTTCATCGGTAAAATGGATAATACAGAGATTCCGAGACGTATTGCAAAAGCGGGCGGATATAAGTAACCGGCAGGTAAGTTCACCATAGAGCCCGCAGAGTATACAGAGGATTTGTTGATATACGTATTAATAAACTCTGTGTACTCTGTGTGTTTTGTAATGAACTTGCCTCGTTGACGTTAATTTATCCTCAATATTCTCTATCTTTCAAAGAATTTCTTTAGCTTTGTCTTGTAAACTTTCAAAGAAATATAGAAATGACTAAGTTTGAAATAGAAGAAAAGATAGTAGATATGCTCAAAACCGTATTCGATCCCGAGATACCGGTAAACGTATACGATCTGGGACTGATCTACAAGATAGACGTCGCCGAAGAGGGAGAGGTTTCTATCGATATGACCCTGACCGCTCCTAATTGTCCTGCGGCAGATTTCATTATGGAAGATGTGCGGCAGAAAGTAGAGTCAATTGAGGGAGTGAATTCCGCCACTATCAATCTGGTTTTTGAGCCGGAGTGGGACAAAGATATGATGAGTGAAGAGGCTAAACTGGAACTGGGCTTTTTATAATCGTTACTGTTTTACTTCTATTCTTAAACGATCCATTCTTACAGTATGAAGAACGTATATTTCCTTTCTGATGCCCACTTGGGTTCACGTGCCATAGAGCACGGACGTACACAGGAGCGGCGCCTGGTCAATTTTCTCGACAGCATTAAACATAAAGCTACCGCGGTATATCTGCTGGGTGACATGTTCGACTTTTGGTATGAGTTCCGTTTGGTGGTGCCCAAAGGTTATACCCGTTTTTTAGGAAAACTCTCTGAACTGACTGATATGGGAGTAGAGGTGCATTTCTTTACGGGCAACCATGATCTTTGGTGTGGCGATTACCTGACCAGGGAGTGTGGGGTGACGATTCACCGTGAGCCGGTGACTACGGAAATCTATGGGAAAGAGTTCTATTTGGCGCATGGTGACGGACTGGGCGATCCGGACAAAAAGTTTAAGTTACTGCGCACGATGTTCCATAGTCGTACGTTGCAGACTTTATTTTCCGCCATTCATCCCCGTTGGAGTATGGATTTAGGACTGAATTGGGCCAAACATAGCCGATTGAAACGTGAAGGGGGGAAAGAGCCTGATTATATGGGTGAAGATAAGGAGTTCTTGGTGCTTTACACAAAGGAGTATCTGAAAAATCATCCCGATATAAACTTCTTCATCTACGGTCACCGTCACATTGAACTTGACTTGATGTTAAGTGCTACCGCACGTATACTTATTCTGGGCGACTGGATCAATTATTTCTCCTATGCGGTGTTTGATGGTGAGAACCTGTTTCTTGAGAATTACATCGAGGGAGAAACACAGCTTTAATTTTCCGGAGTCAGTTGCCGGAGACGAATCAGATAAGCCCTTCGTCAGCAAAACTATAAAAACAACCGTCGCAGACAATGATATGATCCGTCAGGGTAATATTCATTGTTTGCGACGCTTTTTGTATAGCTGCCGTCAGGCGTTTGTCTTCCTGGCTTGGTTTTGCATTGCCCGACGGATGATTGTGAATCAGAGCTATCTGTGTGGCACGTCCTATCAGGGCTTCCCGCAAGATGGTACGTACATCGGCGTATGTTCCGTCAATCCCCCCTGTACTGATACGTAATTTGCTGATTACTTTGCATGCCTGATTCAAAAGTAGGATCCAGAACTCCTCTTGTGGCAGGTCGCACATTAATGGGTGGAACAGCCTGTAAATGTCCTCTGAGCATCTGACTTGTTCACGCTCTTTGCTCTCCTGTAGTTTGCGCCTTTTCCCCAGTTCAAGAGCTGCCATGATAGTAAGACTTTTGGCGGGTCCCATGCCCTTGAACGAGGAAAAGTCCCGTACTTCCCATTTTCCCAGTTCATTCAGGTTATTGTCGCAAGAGGCAAGTATCCTTCTCGTCAGTTCAACGGCACTCTCTTCCGTATTGCCCGAACCTATCAAGATGCCCAATAGCTCGGCGTCGCTCAATGCTTCGGCACCTTTTGCCATCATTTTTTCGCGTGGCCTATCGGCTTTGGACCACTGGTTGATGTTTAGTTTTTGTTTGTTTTTCATAAGTTGGATAGAGAGTGTTTGTATTCTTTTTATATCAACAACTGAAAGACCGCCTTTTTTATTTATAGAAGTTCTTGCGGAAAGCTTCAAACTCGCTTCTTCCCAATACACAGCGTTCCCACCAGGCACGCCAGAATCCCGTTCCGTATCCGATAAGTTGGATGAAAGAGGCAGCGATGGAATAGATGCCGATGCGTAAACTTTTGTTTTGCAGCGAAGAATCCAGACAGACCAGCAATGTATAAAGCAGAATCGGGACAAGACTGAACAGGCAGAAGGGAGTACATAATAGCAGAAGGGTAACTCCTAATGTGAATGCAGCCGGTAGCAGATGGACGACTTTCAGCGATTCGGGATATTTTTTATAGAGGTTGATACGCGCAATGCCGGAGTTGTGTACTTGCTTGAAGAACTTCTTAAAATCTGTGCGCCGTTTGTGGTATACCCAGGCACCGGGAAAGAGACGGCATCGGTATCCTCCTTTGAAAATGCGAATGCTGAAATCGATGTCTTCGCCGAAGCGCATATTAGAGAAACCTCCCAATGCCTGATAGACTTCACGGCGGACACCCATATTGAAACTTCGCGGATAGAACTTATCCATTTTCTTTTTACCCCCGCGTATGCCTCCGGTAGTGAAGAAAGAAGTCATCGAATAATTGATCGCTTTCTGTATATCAGTGAAAGAACTATGTGCCCGGTCCGGTCCGCCAAAGGCATCGGCCGGGGTGGTAGAAAGTTCCTGTTCCACTGCATCGAAGTATCCTTCGGGAAGGATACAGTCCGAATCTAATATGATAAGGTAGTCCCCTCCGCTGCGTTCGGCCCCGTAATTACGGGTCTGTCCCGGGCCGGAGTTTGGTTTGGCGTAATAATGTATGTCCAGTTTCCCTTGATATTTATTTACTATCGCTTCGCAAGGGACAGATGATCCGTCTTCTACCACTATGACTTCGAAATCCTTGAAATGTTGGGTAGTGAGGCTTTGCAATAATTCGTCCACTTCATCGGGACGATTGTAAACGGGGATAATAACGGAGTATCGCATAGGTTTAATGATAATCGGTTGTTGACTTGCAAATATATGCCATTATTTTTCGATAACCGTCATGGATGGTAATAAAAAAATGCGGCCCCTATTCCCGTAAGGGATAGAGACCACATTTTTTTTCGGCAGTTAACCTGTTTATGCTTTTACACGACCTACATAAGAGCCGTCACGAGTATCGATTTCGATTGTTTCGCCTTCGTTGATAAATAGCGGAACACGAACGGTTGCACCTGATTCTACAGTAGCCGGTTTCAATGTGTTAGTAGCTGTATCCCCTTTCATGCCCGGTTCTGTATAAGTAACCTTCATCTGAACTTTGATAGGCATATCAGCGTAAAGTACGGTTTCAGTAGAAGCATCAGATACTACTTCCAGAACGGCACCTTCCAACAGGAAGTCTACACCGTTGATCAGGTCGTGGGCAATCGGGTGTTGGTCGAAAGTTTCCTGATTCATAAAGATATAGTCTTCACCTTCTTTATATAAGAACTGGTAGGGACGACGTTCTACACGTACATCTTCCAACTTTTCACCGATGTTGAAGCGACGTTCGAGAACGTATCCGCTTACCACATCTTTCAGTTTAGTACGCATGAAAGTGTTACCTTTTCCAGGTTTAACGTGGAGGAATTCGATACAGAAATACAGTTTGCCATCCATGCGGATACAAGTTCCGTTCTTGATGTCTTGAGCATTAATCATACTTGATATTCTTTATTTTATAGATTGTTATTGAGTTATCTTCGAACCTTTTCGAGTGCAAAAGTAATCTAAATCGGCAAAAAACACAAAATGTTTTGACTAAAAATGACTTAACTCTTGGTTTATTTAAAAAAAGTGCCTATTTTTGCAGCCCGAATCCGTAGAAATAATAACATAAAACAAGATACAGTAATGAAAAGAACATTTCAACCCTCTAACAGAAAGAGAAAAAACAAACACGGTTTCCGTGAGAGAATGGCTACAGCTAACGGTCGTAGAGTATTGGCTGCGCGTCGCGCTAAAGGTCGTAAGAAACTGACTGTTTCTGACGAATACAACGGAGTGAAGGCATAAGTATTAGCCATAGCAAACGAATAAGAAGAAGTGAAGGAGGATTCCTTTGCTTCTTTTTGTTTTAATAAGCTTTTATCAAAAACTCAGTGAAACTCTGTGATACTGTGTAGCGAAAATAGTATCTTTGTCCGGATTAACAGCTTATAATTATGACGATAAAAGAATTTTTTTCTTTCAAAGCCAATAGATTCTTCTGGGTAAACATCATAGCCATGGTTGTGGTGGCTGTGCTCATTGTGTTCGGCGCACTTAAAGGATTGGATATATACACACGCCATGGCCAAGCTGTAGTGGTGCCCGACGTAAAAGGGATGTCTGTAAGCGAGGCTGAAAAGATGTTCCGGGATCAGGGACTGACTTATGTTGTGTCCGATTCCAATTATGTAAAGAACAAACCGTCCGGCATCATTCTTGATCTTAATCCGTCGGTCGGGCAGAAAGTGAAAGAAGGACGAACGATCTACCTCACAATAAATACACTCAGTACTCCTTTGTGCGTAGTGCCCGATGTGGCCGATAACAGCTCCGTGCGTCAGGCACAGGCAAAGTTAATGGCTGCCGGTTTTAAGCTGACCGAGAACCGGATGGTGAGCGGAGAGAAGGACTGGGTATATGGTGTCATTTATCAGGGACACCAGTTGCAGATTGGAGATAAAGCTCCTATTGGTGCTACTTTGACTCTGATGGTGGGTGACGGGGTGCAATCTGCCGGAGCCGATTCGGTCGATATGGTAGAAGATGCTGCCATTTCTGCTGATGATTCTGGTACTGAAGACGATTCCTGGTTTTAATGTAAGAAACGTATACGTAGAAAAAACGCATGATAGAAGAATTGCCTGACGAACTTGAACAGGACGAATTGGATGATATAGAACCTGTAGGTGACGAGAACCAGCTCTACGAGCATTTCCGTGTGGTAGTGGACAAAGGGCAGGCGATGGTCCGGGTAGATAAATATTTGTTTGAACGCATCGTCAATGCTTCGCGCAATCGCATACAGAAGGCTGCTGAAGACGGTTTTGTCATGGCTAACGGCAAGCCCGTGAAGAGTAGCTATAAGGTGAAACCGCTGGATGTGATTACGGTGATGATGGATCGTCCCCGCTACGATAATGAGATTATTCCTGAAGACATTCCCTTGAATATTGTCTACGAAGACAAATACCTGATGGTGGTGAACAAGCCTGCCGGGCTGGTTGTGCACCCCGGACACGGAAACTATCATGGTACATTGGTCAATGCCATCGCCTGGCATCTGAAAGATAATTCGGACTATGATGCTAACGACCCTCATGTGGGATTGGTACATCGCATCGATAAAGATACTTCGGGGTTACTGGTCATTGCTAAAACTCCGGATGCCAAAACCAATTTGGGCATTCAGTTTTTCAACAAGACTACCAAACGCAGATACCGTGCACTCGTATGGGGAATTGTCGATCAGGACGAAGGTACCATCGTAGGGAGTATCGCCCGTAATCCGAAAGACCGGATGCAAATGGCCGTTATGCCCGACCCGGCTCAAGGAAAACATGCTGTCACCCATTACCGGGTACTCGAGCGTCTGGGATATGTCACTCTGGTGGAATGTATTCTTGAAACAGGGCGTACGCACCAGATACGCGTACACATGAAGCATATCGGTCACGTACTCTTTAATGACGAACGGTATGGCGGTCACGAAATCCTGAAGGGAACTCACTTTAGTAAATACAAACAATTTGTAAACAATTGCTTCGACACTTGTCCGCGGCAGGCCTTGCACGCCATGACGCTGGGGTTTGTGCATCCCGTCACTGGTGAAGAGATGCATTTCACTTCGGAGTTGCCGGATGATATGACCCGGTTGATAGAGAAGTGGCGAGGCTATATTAGCAACAGAGATTTAGAATGAAACGCAACATTGCCATCGTGGCAGGAGGCGATACCTCCGAAATCGTAGTTTCCCTGCGTAGTGCACAGGGCATTTACTCCTTCATTGATAAGGAGAAGTATAATTTGTACATCGTAGAAATGGAAGGCCGTCGCTGGGAAGTGCAGTTGCCGGACGGAAGTAAAACGCCGGTAGACAGAAACGACTTTAGTTTTATGAATGGGGCGGAGAAGGTTGTATTCGACTTTGCCTATATCACCATTCATGGGACGCCGGGTGAAGACGGACGTTTGCAGGGGTATTTCGACATGATGCGCATTCCGTATTCGTGTTGTGGTGTATTGGCTGCTGCCATCACTTACGATAAGTTTGTCTGCAACCAGTATCTCAAGGCATTTGGCGTACGTATCTCCGAATCATTGTTGTTGCGTCAGGGACAGACTGTTTCCGATGAGGATGTGATAGAGAAGATCGGTCTGCCTTGCTTCATCAAACCCAATTTAGGGGGGTCCAGTTTTGGAGTGACAAAGGTAAAAACGCGCGAACAAATTCAGCCGGCTATCGCTAAAGCTTTCGGCGAAGCGGAAGAGGTAATGATAGAAGCTTTTATGGCCGGAACAGAATTGACTTGCGGTTGTTATAAGACGAAAGAAAAATCGGTCGTTTTCCCGTTGACTGAGGTAGTGACGCATAATGAGTTTTTCGATTACGATGCGAAGTACAACGGACAAGTAGACGAAATCACTCCGGCACGTGTATCGGAAGAACTGACCGAACGGGTACAGGCATTGACTTCGGCTATCTATGATATATTGGGATGTTCGGGCATTATCCGCGTAGACTATATCATTACGGAAGGTGAAAAGATTAATCTTCTGGAGGTGAATACCACACCGGGTATGACCGCTACCAGCTTCATTCCCCAACAGGTGCGTGCTGCCGGAATGGATATAAAAGATGTAATGACTGATATTATTGAGAATAAATTTTAACTGTAAGCTGTGAGCAATGGGCTACAGGCTGCACAAACCGCAAGTTTGGTGTGGTATAAGATAGCGTGGCTCTCGTAGCTTATACAAAGAATGAAAGCTATGAATACAACCGAGTTTGATGAAATCCGTCCTTACAACGACGAAGAGCTCCCCGGAGTTTTCGAAGAACTGATTGCCGATCCGGCTTTTCAGAAAGTGGTTGCCGGGGTGATACCGGATGTTCCCTTTGAGATGTTGGCACAAAAGATGCGTGCCTGCAAAACGAAACTGGAATTTCAGAAGACCTTCTGTTACGGTCTGCTGTGGAAACTGGCGGGGGAGTGTACTGATGGTATCTCATTAGATCATACGGCTATTCCGGACAAGAGTAAGGCATACACATACATTTCGAATCACCGGGATATAATCCTCGATTCCGGCTTCTTGTCGGTACTGTTAGTCGACCAGGGGATGGATACGGTGGAAATTGCCATTGGTGATAACCTGCTGATTTATCCGTGGATCAAAAAGTTTGTCCGGGTCAATAAATCATTTATCGTACAGCGCGCACTGACTATGCGGCAAATGCTTGAATCATCGGCACGTATGTCCCGTTATATGCACTATACGATTGGTCAAAAGAACCAGTCCATCTGGATTGCACAGCGTGAAGGACGTGCCAAGGACTCCAATGACCGCACCCAGGACAGTGTGCTCAAGATGCTTGCGATGGGTGGAGAGGGTGATGTAGTGGATCGTCTGATGGAGATGAATATTGCTCCTCTTGCTATTTCTTACGAATATGATCCTTGCGATTACCTGAAAGCACAGGAGTTCCAGTTGAAACGTGATATAGAGGGGTATAAGAAGACCATGGAAGACGATCTGAAAAATATGCAGACCGGTCTGTTTGGTTATAAAGGTAAGGTACACTTCCAGACCGGGGCCTGCCTCAATGATTTGCTTTCGACAGTGGATCGTTCTTTGCCTAAGCCTGAGTTGTTTACACGCATCTCTACATGGATCGACGAACGCATTCATGGCAATTATCGACTCTACCCGGGCAATTATGTGGCTCATGACTTGCTGACCGGCAAAAATGATTTTGAGTCCCATTATACATTGGCCGACAAACAACGTTTCGAAGCCTATATGGAGAAACAGCTTGGAAAGATTGAGATACCCGATAAGGATATTCCATTCTTGCGTGAAAAGTTGTTGCTGATGTATGCTAATCCGCTTGTGAATTACTTAGCTGCACGTCAATGAGAATATGGGTGCTGCATATCGCCCGACTTGTATTGCTCTCTGCTTTCCTGATCTCCTGTAATGAAGAAGAGGGAGCCTCTTACCCTCCTGTGAAACTGGAGTTTCTGACCGCTGAGGCGGGAGCAGACGGTACTTTGCAAACATTGGTAACGGATAAGGGAGAGCGTCTGGTGGTGGCAGAAGACCGCACCCGGACGGAATTATTCCCGAATGGAAGTAGCCGCGTGGTGAGTAATTATGAAGTAATCTCGTCCGCCGGTGGGCAGAAGGAGGTGCGGATTTATGCATTGGCCAATACTGTATCTCCTGCCCCGGTACCCGCTGCGGAGTTCGGAAATGGTTTGAAACTGGACCCGGTTGATGTGCTGAGTATCTGGATGGGGCGTGATTTTCTGAATATGATCCTCTCCATCAAAGCACAAAGTGAGAAACACAGGTTCCATTTCATTGAAGAGTCCGTTGTGAGGGATGCCGTAACAGGGCGGTTAACTGTCCGTTTGATGCTCTATCATGATAATGGAGGAGATATGGAAGCCTATACCAAACGGGCTTATGTCTCGGTGCCGTTGGGCCGGTATGCGGCAAGTGCTGCCGAACCGGCAATGATTTATTTCAGCTTGCATACGTATGACGGGAAGGTGAAGACCTATCAGTTTGAGTACGTACCCAGTCACTAATCATTAATTACTAAAAAGTTGTGTTTTGAATTTATTATTTAATTCTGTAGAGATGTGTATGATTGTATTGGGTGGAGTATATTTAAGTGATATTGGAAAGCGTTTTTGTTATTAAACGACTTTAGATATTATTCTTATTTTGTGTTCTCATTTCACCATGTCTTGAGAATTTATTAAAACTAATAAAATATTATATAAAATAATATTTTATTAGTTTATTTATGTGTATATTGTGACCATTAAACGATATTTGATTAATCTTAAAAAAGAAGCTTATGAAAAAGAACATTTTATTGGGGAGTGTTTTGTTATTTATTATGGTTATCACATTGGGAGTCTCTATATCAAGAACTCAGAATGTGAATTCCGATTTGTTTTCTTTGGTTGGCGTGGAACAGCTATCTTATGCTGAGGTTATTGGCCCTGTTGAAGTAACTTGTAGTGGAGGTAGTTCTGGTACTTGTTTCAAAATGGGATATCAAGAGGGATTATATGGTACTTGTTACTTCTTTTGTACTTTTACTGGATATCAAAGCGACTATTGTAGTTCTTGGTATGTTAACTTGGTGAATTTTTGTACAATAATAGGGGGGATCTAAACGTATCGATATAAAATGATTTTGAGGGTTATGTATAACTTTTGAGAGCAGAAACTATGAATTTGAGTAAAAAGTGTTAATATACAATGTGCTAATGTATTATAGCTTTTTACTCAAATTGTTTTAATATTTATTTCTCTGAGGCTTAAATTATGAAAAATATACTTGTTTTTATTATTATAGCAATGGGACTTGCAGCATGTAGGCGTTCGTCTACAATCACTCCAAGAGATGTAAAGGGCATAAAGACAGTAAATATAGATAAAAATAATGTAGTTTCTATCTATGATATTTTTTCTAAGGTGGAAATAATTCCTTTAGAGATGACTGAGGAGTCTGCATTAGGCTATCCTCTAAGAAAAATTTTAGTGAATGATGGAAATTATTATGTTTTAGATTACACTCAAAATACAATCTTTAAATTTGACTCTTGTGGCAAATATTTAGATAAGATTAATAAATTAGGCTCTGCTCCAGAAGAGTATACTTTATTATATGATTTCAGTTTTAATCCTTATAACCAAAATTTGGAATTAATGTCTGCTATGGGATATATTAATATTTATGATCATTCTGGGGAATTTTTTAAGCAGCGTGTAAATTTACCCAAAACAGTACATTCTATTAACTATTTTGCAAATTTATCTCCCGACAAATATGTTTTCTTTAGTAACACAAAAGAAGGTAATAAGATTATGCTTTATGATATAAAAGAGAAAAAAATAACTTCTGAGAATTATGATGTACCAAGTTTTATTTTTACTAATACCCCTTATCATCATTCTTATAGTCCATTTTATATGCATAATGATACTGTTTGCTTTGTGCAAGCTTATAATGGCGATGTATTTACCATTTGTGAAGATGGAACTCTGAAACCTAGATTTCAATGGAATTTTATGGAATATAATTTTGATATTTCGACTCTTAAAGAGGAGTCGATCGAATTTTATGTTAATCATAGTCGTAACGTAAGTAGCCATTATGCAACATGTTTTTTAGCTTATGGTGAGAATTCTGATTATTATATAACTCGTTTTAGACTGAAGAAGAGATATTACCATTTGATATTAAATAAAAAAGAAGGGACCTGTCTCACATTTAATTCTTTGAAGGAGGGGTGTGACTGTTTCCCGTTTTTAATGGATAATAATTATCTCTACTTTTATGTAAGCCCTCGGGAACTAAATTTTGCATTGAATCCAGATGTACTTAATAGTAGAGACCGATTGAAATTTGAAACTGTAACTTTTGACGATAATCCAATAATAATTAAATATACATTTAAATGACAGAAATGAGAATAAAAGTGATTTTGTTTTCTGGCCTTTTGATGGCTTTTTCGATTTTAATAATAACAGTTATAATATTATTTATGTGCGCAAATATTACTCAGAAACCAAAAGAAGAAGATAATCCTGACTTTGGAATAGAGAGAATGTATATTGAGGATAATATTTATGAGGCCAGTATGAATAATGGTTTAGAGTTAGATTTGCCTTGGATTCATTTAGATACAGTATTTGTCTGCTATTATTCTGCTCAATCATGTGGCATTTGTGTTGAGTATGCTTTAAATAAGATAAAAGAGTCCTTTGAGCCTACTGATATGGGGCAATGTGTATGGTTTTTAACTTCTGATTTTAATCCTAAAATGAAATTTAGTGAGGAAGGGACAATAAATCTTGGTAAGAAAAAAAGTGGATTAAAAATAGAAGGCTCCATGTATGTATGTTATTTTTTGCTGATAAATGGAAAGGTCCAACATCTTTTTATACCTGAAAAAAAATTCCCTAATTATACAGATATTTATCTGAAAACAATGAAAAAACGATATTTCTAGGAACTTGTTTGAGGAATAATTTCTGAGTTGTAAAATTGTAATATAATATATTGGGCTTTAATTAAATATTGTTTCCTAACTTCTTGATTATTATGGGATAACTTGATGTAAACACAATGGGTATTGTTAAAATATGGTAATCGAATTATTGACATCTCTTTCGATGTTGACAATCAACTTTGGGGAAAGAAACAATATGCAGCAATGCTGCTCAGTAGATTTACAACAAGATTTGAAAAGCTTATGTTTGGAATGCCCTATTTGGACGATGTTCTTTAGTTCATCATTGATAGTTTCGGTGATAGATTTTTTCTTGAGCAATATTCTGTCGTGAATGCTCATAGGTGTTCTCCGGTGTGTTGCTGTTGAGTAGGGTAATCAATTGTATTCAGTTAATAAACAACTTTTTGAGGAGTTTTTGATTATATGTCCTTTGTTTTCGATAATGATCATAGGAAATCAGATGGAGAAACAGGTGAGTCAAATGTGTGTATACATATTGCTGATAATAATGTTCCAAACGTCTGTAATCTAAGGTATGAAACATAATGAGAATTGAATCACCTACGGCATTCTTGGATTTTGGTGATATTTCTGCTTTTGAGAAGTGTTTCAGAATTTATGTTATATTTTTCAACAGGGTATCAAAAAACTAACAGAAATCATTTGTTAAACAGAATATTTCAATAACTTTGTTTTCAGCAAACATAGCGATAAGAGACTTGAAAATGTTATAATTAAGCATTATAACTTTGTGGGTATTATTGTTATTTATCAAATAATCAAACGATTAAATCCTGTTGAACTCACGTCGTTATAGAATCAAACAATTACTAAATTATATGTCGAAAATGAATTCAATGCTTATGGGAATATGGTTTTTATTGTCATCTCTCTTTTCTTGCCAGCAGTCGAAAGGGGATTTCAAGACAGTGCCGGTAAAGGAGTTTGCTTCACTGATTCAGGACGAGAGCGTACAGCGGTTGGATGTCCGTACAATGGCCGAGTACTCTGAAGGCCATATCCCGGGGACTATCAATATCAATGTGCTTGATGATTCGTTTGCCGCTATGGCAGACTCTACGCTTCAGAAAGATAAGCCGGTAGCTTTGTATTGCCGTAGTGGTAAGCGCAGCAAGAAAGCGGCTGTCATCCTCAGTGAGAAAGGTTATAAAGTTTACGAACTGGATAAGGGATTTAATGCCTGGCAGGAAGCGGGAGAGAAAGTAGAGAAATAACGATCAACGATGAACAGCAATCATGTGCAACCCTGTTCATCGTTGATCGTTCATTGTTATTATAGATTTTCCAACAGTCTTTTCAATACTACTGTTGCTGATATTTCGCGGTTTGCAGCTTCTGGGATCACAATGGATTGCGGGCTCTCGATAACATCGTCCGTCACAATCATGTTCCGTCTTACCGGAAGGCAATGCATGAAGTAGGCGTTGTTGGTTACGGCCATTTGGCGTTCGCCTACGGTCCAGTTGCGGTCTGTACTCAAAATCTGTCCGTAGTTGTCACCTGTGTAGGCTGCCCAGTTCTTGGCATATATAAAGTCGGCTCCTTCGAATGCTTTCATCTGGTCATATTCTACCCGTGCGTTTCCTACAAACTTCGGGTCGAGTTCATAACCTTCAGGGTGGGTGATGACAAATTCATAGTCAGTGGCATTCATCCATTCGGCAAACGAGTTGGGGACCGCCTGTGGCAATGGACGCGGATGCGGTGCCCAGGTCATTACTACTTTCGGACGGGCAGTCTTTTTATATTCTTCGATGGTGATAAGATCGGCAAAGCTCTGCAACGGATGGCGGGTGGCCGCTTCCATGGAGAATACCGGGCGTCCGGAATGTTGTATAAACTGATTGATGATTACTTCGTTATAGTCGTACTCGCGGTTCTCGAAGCGGGCAAACGAACGTACACCGATAATGTCGCAATAACATCCCATGACCGGAATGGCTTCCAACAGATGCTCTGGTTTGTCGCCGTCCATGATGACGCCACGTTCCGTTTCCAGCTTCCAGGCTCCCTGGTTGATGTCCAGCACAATTACGTTCATACCCAGGTTAAGCGCAGCTTTCTGAGTGCTGAGGCGGGTGCGGAGGCTGGAGTTAAAGAAGATCATCAACAGGGTTTTATTACGTCCCAGTTCTACATATTTAAACCGGTCTTTCTTGATCTCGAATGATTCGGCCAGGGCTGATTTCAGGTCGCCGATGTCTTGTACGCAAGTAAATTTCTTCATAATTGTCTTTGTTAGAATGAATATACCTTTCCGCAAAGGTATGATAAAATTTTCAATTGGCAGACTGTGCCCATGAAAGATACTCCGTTTGCCGTGGGGACAGGAAAGTGCTGTTGGCCAGATAATCCTTATTGTTAGCATAGATAAAGAGCACACTGCCCTTTTTAATCGTGTCGATTATCGGTTTGGCAAGTGTCTGCGGCAGGGCAGGACAACCCAGGCTTCGTCCCAGGCGGCCGGCAGAAGCGGCTATGTTAGGGTTGGCATAAGCGGCGCCGTGCATCACGATGGCACGTTGTTTGGCTTGGTCATTAATTCCTTTTTCCAGTCCGTTCAGTACCAGAGAGTAGCCGTTGCGCCCCTGATATGTATTTTCTGTCAGGTAAAAGCCAAGTGAACTTTTGTATGAACCGTTTTTATTGGAGAAAGAAGTTGCATAGTTCTCTCCGCTGTTTCTGCCATGTGATACGACAGAGGTATAAAGCAATTTCTTATTCTTCATATCGAGCACATAGAGGCGCTTCTCGGTAGATGGTTTAGAAAAGTCTATCAGCGTCATGATAGACTTGCTTTTCTGCTCGATTTTCCGGTAGCCGGTGACTGCCTGACGGAAGGCTGTATAGCTTACGATACCATCCAGGTGCATATCGTCGAACAGTTGATCCACTTCGTCCGTTTCGGGAGTGGAGGCAACGGATACAGGTTCACTGACCGGTACACGGCTGGGTGCTTCTGCCAAAGGAAGAAGAAACAACAGGAGAAATAGAAATACTTTTTGCATAGGAAACAGAGAAAAATAACGGCGCAAAGATACGGATTTCTATTCCAAAACAAAAATAATTGTCTCATTTACAGGTGCCCAGTCGAAAATAAACTTCGAATGTGAGGTGGCATTCCGTACACACATGTGCGAACGGGGGGTGGTGCCCAGTGACGGACTGTACTCGATGAGTGCTTTGCGTGGCTCGTTTACCGGGACTCCGTGAATGTATCCTCCGTCCGAGAACCGGCTTGCGTAAGGTGCAAAGCCTCCGGTAGCGGTAGAACCGTCTTTGAGGAATATCATACGTGCCTTTTTCTCCTGCAATACGAAGATGCCTAACGGGGTTTCCTGTGCATACGGCGGGCGGTGTCGTCCGGTGGTGGCGGGGTTCATGCTGCGTACAGCCCATCGGGCCTCACCGGTTTGTTCCAGTGTTGCTATGTTCTGGTCTCTCCGGTCTATCATGATTGCTTTGGTGAAACGGGTCGTATCCGGGAGTACTTTGACGTATTTCTTGGGTACATACCACTCTTCGCCTATGTAGATGGGAGATACCTTAACGAACTTTTCTCCGTCTGCCAGAAAACGTACCAGCGAACCGTCTTCTCCATAACGTTCGGGTACCAGTGTATCGGTGAGCAGATAGAGCGGAACGGACTGGTAACGCTCTATGCCCAGGGTGTCGGCAATGCGTTTGTAAGCATTCCGTTTGTAGTGGCGCACCAATGGGGCTTCACCGTTCCGATTCTTATAGTTTTGCAGGATACCCCATCGAGAGGGTTCTTGCTGGATATTTTCGAGCAGAGCCAGACGTTCTTTGATCTTATCCCACTGGAAACTGCGGGTGGTATCTTTGTACGGGTAAGTATCTTCAAGGGTATATTTGTCGTAGAGCAGGTCTTTCACAATCTCTATCTGCTCTGCTGAGATAGCCTTGGGCTTCTCTTCGGGAGGTGTTTGTTCCAGTGAATCTGCTACAGCAACCGTTTCGGGCTGTAGCGGATTTGTTTTGTTTTCTCTGTTGCATGCGCAGAAAAGGAAGAGGAGGGAGAACAAGTATATATGGGCTGTTTGCTTCATAATGGGATGGGTTAAGGGTTCATTTACAAATATAATATTTTTTATAAGGAATAGCAAAGCGTTTTGTTTTCGTATTATTAATAATTTGCATATTTGCCCTTTGTTTTGTCAAGAGCAAGTTTACACTTCTTTAACGTGAGGTCTTGCCGGATTAAACTATTTATACTTTTCGGATTTTGCGCGGAGGAGTTATGCCGGATGTTAACCGCGATAATAAGGTGAAGATGCCGTCTCCGTCTCCGGAAGCAACCGTCTTCGGGCCGGAACACCGGCTCTTCCGGCACGGAATACCGGCTCTGTTGAGGGGAAACACCGGCTCTATCTTTCGGAAATGCAGCCTTTGAAAAAAAGAAAGGGGGAGGCAGCGGCCTCTCCCTTTTATCGCATTCTAAATAGAATGTAATGTATGATTCTATTTACAAAGATAGCATAATCCGGGGGCAAAGTCAAGTTTTGAACCGGTTATTTTGCGGATTTCGCCTGAATAAAGATCATCGGCGCGTTTGTCCGTCACCTTCGATGATCCATTTGTAGGAAGTGATCTCTTCCAGTCCCATCGGGCCACGGGCGTGCAACTTCTGTGTACTGATGCCGATCTCTGCTCCCAACCCAAATTGTGCTCCGTCGGTAAACGCCGTAGATACATTGGTATATACACATGCTGCATCTACCATCCGGGTAAAAAGGGCGGCGCGTTCCCGATTTTCAGTGACGATGCTCTCGCTGTGGCGGGAACTGTACTCTTGAATATGTCCGAGTGCGTCTTCAAAACTACAGACTGTCTTGATCGCCATTTTATAGTCCAGGAACTCTGTTCCGAAACTTTCGGGTGTAGCCGGTTTCAATCCTTTGGCAGGATAATGTCCTTCAAGTGCCTGATAAGCCAACGGATCAGCGTAGATAGTCACATTGCTTGCTTTGAGCTTCTCGCATAGCGCAGGCAGGTCGGACAATCTGCTCTTATGAATGATCACACAATCGAGTGCGTTGCAGACGCTGACACGGCGTGTTTTGGCGTTGTGAATGATGGCTGCTCCCTTAGTAGTGTCTCCGTATTCGTCAAAATATGTATGGCAGATGCCTGCACCTGTTTCTATCACCGGTATGGTGGCATTCTGTCGCACGAAGTTGATCAGGCTACTGCTACCGCGGGGAATAAGCAGATCTACATATCCGGCGGCATGCAAAAGTTCGTTGGTCGCTTCGCGGTCAGCCGGCAGCAACTCGACGGTGTGGGTGTCTGCATCAAACAGCCGGAGCACATTATGTATCACTTCTACGATGGCGCGATTCGAAAAGTCGGCATCGCTACCGCCTTTTAAAATACAGGCGTTACCACTTTTCAAGCAAAGCGAAAAGACATCGAAACTGACGTTAGGACGTGCTTCGTAGATGATACCGATAACTCCGAAGGGCACACTTACTTTTGTCAGCTTCATTCCGTTGGGCCGGATGCTTTCTTTCAGGATCCTGCCCAGCGGTGAGGGGAGTGTCGCTACGTTCCGTATGTCGGAGGAAATTCCTTTCAACCGTTCTTCGGTCAGTTTCAGCCGGTCGTATTTCGGATTGTCGGGTGACATCCGATCCAGGTCTTTCCGGTTTTCGGAAAGGATATACGGCGTTTGTGCCAAAGCAGCATCCGCTACGGCGTTCAATATCCGGTTTATTTGTTCGTCGGGCAATAATGCCAAACGACGGCTGGCTGCTTGTACGGCAGCAAATGTATCATTCAGGTTCATACGCAATTCGTTTATTCGATATAAAGGTAGTCATAATGGACTACTGCTTTTTTTCCATGTTTTCCGATGGCGTCCCGTGCTTGTGTCGAGTCACAGTTGGCTTTGCCCACACCTATGGGAACGCCCCGGTTATCGATGATCCGCACGATGTCATCTTTCTCAAACTCCCCTTCGATGCGGGTGATTCCGATGGGAAGGATGCTGACTGCCTTGTCCGAGTTCAAAACTTCGGAGGCTTGTTCATTGATGTGTATCTCTCCTTTGGCGAAGCCTTCGCTGTGGGCTATCCATTTCTTGATACTCGACACCGGCTGTGGGGCGGGGATGAAACGGGTGCAAATGGTTTCTTCCGGATGTTCCGTCAGGTTGATGAGTATATTGTCACGTTTGCCGTTGGCAATGATTACGGTAATACCTTCGTCTGCCACTTTGCGGGCAATGTTGGTTTTAGTCAGCATACCACCCCTCCCAAAACTCGATTTGCTGGTCTGGATATAGTTTGTCAGGTCTTTCCCTTGCCCTATTTCCCGTATCACGGATGAAGCCGGATCGGCAGGAGAACCGTTGTATATGCCGTCAATATTGCTTAGGATGATAAGAGCCTGCGCATCCATCATTGAGGCGATGAGTCCCGATAATTCGTCGTTGTCCGTGAACATCAGTTCGGTGACGGAGATGGTATCGTTTTCGTTGACAATGGGGATGACTCCGTTCTCGAGCATTACCGTCATGCAATTTTTCTGGTTGAGGTAATGCCGGCGGGTACCGAAATTCTCTTTGGTGGTGAGTACCTGGCCTACGGCGATGCCGTGATCACGGAACAATTCGTAATATCGGTTGATGAGTTTGGCTTGTCCTACAGCAGAAAATAACTGGCGTTGGTCAACGCTGTCGAGTTTCCTGAGGGTGCGTATTTCACTTCGTCCTGAGGCGACAGCCCCCGAAGAGATAAGAATGATTTCCATTCCGGCTTTATGCAGGGCAGCTATCTGGTCGGTTAGGGCAGACATCCGGGTGACGTCCAGCGTTCCGTCTTGCCGGGTAAGTACGTTACTTCCCACCTTTACAGCTATTCGTGTAAACTCCTTTTTCATTATGCTAACGATTTGAAAGCACAAATATATGGATTTTTGTCGAAATGTAACCTAAGGGGTACATTAAATGAAAGGTCTTATCATCCGGGTGCCTAAAGAGAGGGATTAGGTGCCGGTAGTACATACCTCTCCCACGTGGGTATGCCTGACGGACATGTCTGCGTGGGAGGAGAAAAAATGTTTGGTGATTTATTCGTTCGCCTTTTCCCGGTTTCTCACTATTTCCATAGCCTGCTCGTAATCGTCTTCATTGACGAGGACAGCTATTTCCTGTCCGATGTAGTAAGGTGCCAGAGCCGCAAGGCCGCCTCCGTCCTTCAGAATGGATTCTATTCCATTGCTTTCAAGTAATCCTTTGGTAAACTCTGCTTCCCAAGGCGAACCGGTGAAGACTTCTACTAAGCGGGTGTCTTTATCTTCTTTCATAATGGTAGGGATATTATGTGGTTATCTCCTACAAATATAACAAAAAGAACCTGGATAATGTTGTTTTACATATAGATTATTCCAAAGATATCCGTTGTACCGTAATGTCTTGGTTGAGGAATGTTGAGGCCGATTCAATAAATTTATCTTCGGCTTCTGTGGTACAAAAGCTGCAACTGCCTCCCCGAGTGCATTTCCGGTCCATTTCGGGGTGCCTGTAGAGGTAATCTTTCAGGCTGGCGGCTACATATTCTCCCTGTGCAACCACTTTCATACTTTGGGGCACGAACTGTTGTATCTTGGGCAGCAGCAGCGGGTAGTGGGTACATCCCAAAATGATAGTGTCTATCTGTCCGTCTTTGGCAAGCAGGTTGTGGATGTATTTACGGATGAAAAAGTCGGTTCCCTCACCATTGGCTTCGTTGTTTTCGACCAGAGGTACCCACATTGGGCAAGCTTCTCCACTTACTTTTATGTCCGGAAAGAGTTTATGTATTTCGAGCGGATACGATTCCGATTTGATGGTGCCGGCTGTGGCCAGTACTCCGACATGGCGGGTTTGGGTTATGCTGCCGATGCACTCTACCGTTGGACGAATGACTCCCAGGACTCTTCGGCTGGGATCGATATCCGGAAGGTTGTTCATTTGTATGGTTCTTAATGCCTTGGCCGAAGCTGTATTGCAGGCAAGTATCACTAAGTGGCAACCCATCTCAAACAGTTTGTTAACCGCCTGCAGGGTAAATTCATATACGATTTCAAAAGAACGGGTACCGTAAGGGGTACGGGCGTTGTCGCCCAGGTAGATATAGTCATAATCCGGAAGAGCCTCCCGGATTTTACTCAGGATGGTCAGTCCGCCATATCCGGAGTCGAATACTCCGATAGGACCGGGTTTCTGGGAAAGGGATTGTTTCATAACGGAGATGGGTTAAAATGTTACGAGCTACAAGTGACAAGTCGTAGCGTATTTTCCGCATAGTACTTGTAGCTTGTAGCTCGTAACTTTATAGCTTCCGACTCTTATTTAATGCCCAATTGGGTCTTTACTTTCGGAGTCAGGTTGATGCTCTGATTTTCGTTAACGTAAGGTATCGGAGTACGTGCCATGTCGAAAATGTAGATAACACCTTCTGCTGCGCCTACTGCTTTGATAGCATCGTCCAGCTTCTTGTATACCGGAGCCATCAGGTCGTTATTGGCTTTCTCCATATCCTGTTGCGCCTTAGCCTGGAATTGTTCTTGTCTCTGCATCATGTCTTCCAGCTCTTTTTGTCTTCTTTCTGCAATCACAGTAGGAAGAGAGTCTTTCTGCTGCATGAACTCCTGATATTTTTTGTTGAATTCTTCTTGAGTTCTCTGAAGGTCCTGTCCGAGTTGTTTGTTCAATGCCTGCAATTCAGATTGTGCTTTGGTGTATTCCGGCATAGCCGAAACAATTTCCATTGCATTGATGTGACCGAATTTAAGATTTTGTGCGAATACGCCCATCGGGAGTACCAGCATCATTAAAAGTGCAATTTTTTTAAGCATAGTTCTATTATTTATTTGAATGATTACTTTTTAGTTATCGGCTGCAAATGTATGAAATTAATTTGAATATCCTAATTTCGCCAGCACTTCATTGCTCACATCAATGCGCGGAGTGGCAAAAATAATGCTCGAAGCTGAGGCTCTGTCCACTACTACAGCGTAGCCGTTTTCTTCGGCTACTACTTTTACTGCATTGTATATTTCATCCTGAATGGGCTTCATCAGTTCTTCTCTCTTCTTAAAAAGCTCGCCTTCGGGACCAAAGTACTTCCGTTTCAACTCTGAGGCAGCCTTTTCTTTTTCTACGATGGCATCTTCTTTTTGAGTTTTCTGCGCAGCCGTCAGCTTTGCAGATGCAGCTTGATATTCTTTAAACATGGTTTGTGCTTCCTTTGCCAATACTTCGACTTCACCCTGCCATTGTTTGGTGGCTTGGTTCAATTGTTCGTTGGCACGTTCGTAAGCCGGAATGTTCTTCAGGATATACTCCATATCGATCAGAGCAAACTTTTGTGCTTGAGCTGTCATACCTACGGCAAACAGCAAGATGATAAATAGAACAGACTTTTTCATAACGCTTAGTTTTTAATGAAACAATTAGAATTCCTGACCCAATACGAAGTGGAATCTGCTTCCGCCTGCGCTCTTGTCGCCAAGTACTTTGTCGAAACCGTATGCCCAGTCGATACCCATCATACCGATCATCGGGAGGAAGATGCGGACACCTACACCGGCCGAACGTTTCAGGTCGAACGGATTGAAGTTCTTCACATCATGCCATGCATTACCGGCTTCCAGGAATGTTAACGCATAAATATTGGTACTTGTTTCCAGCATCAGCGGATATCTTAATTCAAATCCGATACGAGTGTAGGCATATCCTTCCTGTCCACGGTACGGAGTTAACGAACTGTTTTCGTAACCACGAAGGGCGACACTCTCGGTTGCATAGCTTGAATATCCGGTCATACCGTCACCACCGACGTCAAATGTACCGAACGGAGATTTCTTATATTTGTTGTAGTGGCCCAATATACCGAATTCCACACGTGTCATCAGCACCGGAGTCTTTTTCACGGTTGTCGGGTTCAGCAACGGAATATATGTTTTTGCTTTGAACTTCCACTTATGGTATTCTACCCATTTGTGCATTTTGTTCATATCGTTCTGGTTGTACTCGTTATATTTACTGTAGTCTACTCCGTCGAACAGTGAGTAAGGCGGTGTGAACTGTACAGACAGAGAGAAGTCTGAACCACTACGCGGATAAATCGGGTTATCATAAGAAGCACGTGCCAATGTCAAGCCGATGCTTAAGTCGTTACATTTACCGTTAGTTACCGGGAAGTACTGCCAGTCTTTCAAGATATATCTTTGATAAGAAAGCTCGGCTGAAAGCTGGAAGTAGTCATCCGGCCAGTTCAAGCGTTTTCCCCAACCTGCTGACAGACCCCACATTTTGATTGACTTGTCAGGGTCATAATAGTTTTCGTAGTTGTTATAGTTACCATAATTGTACATACCGTAACCGCCTAAGCCGCTGTAATAACTGTTGTAGTAATTGTTATAGTAGCTTGAGTTATAGTAACGGCTGCTGATATCAGTCTGAACTGAGAAGAATGCCGACAGGGAGAATGAATTCGGACGTTTACCTCCGAACCAGGGATCAAAGAACGAAATGCTATACTGCTGATAGTATTGTGCATTGGTCTGTCCGCTGATGGTCAGTGTCTGTCCGTCACCCTGAGGCAGGATACCACGATAGTTTTCTCCCGGGTGCAATAGGTTTGCCAAAGAGAAGTTCGTAAATTTCAAACTTAATTTACCGATAACACCCGTCTGTCCCCAACCGGCAGAGAACTCTACCTGGTCATTTGCTTTGGATACCAGATCATAGGCAATATCTACCGTTCCGTTCACTTGGTCCGGCTGAATATCCGGTTTGATGTTTTCCGGGTCAAAGTGTCCCATTTGTTGGATCTCACGCATAGAACGCATCAGGTCCTCACGGCTGAACAACTCGCCCGGGCGGGTACGGAGTTCACGGCGAACAACGTTTTCGTACAAACGGTCATTACCATTGATCTTGATCTTATTGATGCTGGCTTGCCGGCCTTCGTAGATTCTCATCTCCAAGTCGATAGAGTCGTTGTCGATATTCACTTCTACCGGATCTAACGTGTAGAACAGATAACCATTGTTGTAATAGAGGTTACCGATAGCGTCTTCATCGGTTGACAAACGTTCATTCAGCAATTTCTGGTTGTATACATCTCCTTTCTTCATGCGGAGCATAAAGTTCAGTTGTTCTGAGGGATAAAGAGTGTTACCCACCCATGTTACGTTGCGAAGGTAGTATTTATCGCCTTCCTCCAATTCAATGTATACATCTACCGTTTTATCGTCAAATTTGGATACGCTGTCTTTCACGATACGTGCATCGCGATAACCCAGTTCGTTGTACTTATCAATAATCAGTTGCTTGTCCTCTTCATACTTCTCATTAACAAACTTCTTGGTGCGGAACAAGTTCAGCAGTTTTCCCTTTTCGTTTGTTTTCTTCATCACACGTTTCAGTTTCGATGTTTTGATAGCATGGTTACCGGCAAAAGTAATGGCATGGACTTTTACCTTTTCTTTCTTATCGATATCTATGTCGACCAATACTTGATTTTCATTTGCAGGATCATCTCTTTGAGTGATGGTTATTTCTGCATTCTTAAATCCTTTATCGTCGAAATAGCGTTTACTTAAAACCTTTGCACGGTCCACCAGATTCGGGGTGATTTGACTGCCTTTTATCATACCCAGTTTGGTCTGTAGGTCTTCACGCTCCGACTTTTTCACACCGTGATAACGTATGTCTGAAATGCGCGGACGTTGAGTCAGACTGATCTTTAGCCAGATTTTATTGCCTTCTACCTTTTCGGCTGTGATTGACACGTTGGAGAACAGACCGTGACGCCAGTAGCGTTTGATTGCCCCCGTGATCTCATCACCCGGTACGGTAATAGTTTGTCCTACAGAAAGTCCGGACAGTCCGATAAGAACATAATCTTCGTAGTTCTTGACACCTTCGACCTTGATGTCGGCTATTTCATATTTTTTCGGTGTCCCGGAATACATGATAACGGGTTTTGATTCGTCAGTGTTAGCATCTTGTGCTACGCCCGGCAATGCAAAGCAAAACAGGCTGATAAACGTTACGAATATGAAGGAAATACGATAATGCATTTATGTTATAATTAAGTTTTGAGTTAACTGATTTGTTCGCTGGTCTTTCCGAATCTGCGTTCGCGTCTCTGGTAGTCACAGATAGCCTTGTGCAATTCTTCTTCCTTAAAGTCTGGCCAGAAGGTTTCACAAAAATAAAGCTCCGAATAAGCACATTGCCAAAGTAGATAGTTGCTTAAACGAATCTCTCCGCCTGTACGGATTAAGAGGTCCGGATCGGGCATGAAATTGGTTGTCAGATGCGTCTGGATGCTTTCCGAAGTAATTTCTTCAGGAGTCATTTCTCCTTTCTGAACCAATGTGGCAATCTGCCGTGCGGCCTCGGTTATTTCCCATCTGGCAGAATAACTGAGGGCAAGTACCAGACACATTCCTGTGTTTTTGGAAGTACGTTCGACACAGGCATTCAAGCGCTTCCGTACATTTTCGGGTAGTTTGTTGATGTCTCCGATGATACGGAAACTTATATTGTTTTTCATAAATGTTTCCTCTTCGATAGAGTCGAATAGGAGGCTCATCAATGCAGCGACTTCGTCCGATGGCCGGTTCCAGTTTTCGGTTGAAAAGGTATATAAGGTAAGGAATTTGACTCCTAACCTGGCTGCCTCTTCAGTGATGATATGCACAGTTTCGGCTCCGGCCTGATGTCCAAAACTACGTTCGCGTCCGCGTTGTTTGGCCCATCGTCCGTTACCGTCCATGATAATGGCTACATGCTTAGGTATCCGGTTTAAATCTATTTGTTCTTTATAGGACATTTCTTTAATTATTTGTTCTGTCTGACAAAACCAAATTTATTAAGTCGTCCACGCCATACTTCGTTGGCATCGCCGTTACTCCATATTACCCAGATAAAGTTATCTTTGTCCACTACAGTAGAGTAGTTGTTTCCTCTGTCTTTGAATTCAGTCGGTAAGAAGATTTTCTTATCGGCTTTATACCAGGCAAGTCCTGCTTCCGATGTGTAAATCGTTTCGAACTTTCCTCCGAATGCCCAGAAAGCGTTGCCATAATAGAAGAAAGACGGTTTGTCGAGCTTCGGACAATAGGCAGTGGTCGATGACGTTTTTAAAGGAATCCAAAGTAAACCGTCCTGTGAACTCCAGGCCACCGAAGTTGTATCGCTTGCATTGCGATTATTGCCCATTACAGCTATCGTCTGTATTCCTGTAGCATTGAGATAAGAAGTTGCTGACAAATTATCCAGCGGGAAGTCAGATCCGACTTCTTCTAAACTGATATTCCATGCGGTTGCTTCAGGATTGCTTATCGCAAATGTAGATTGACTACCATTATTAATAATACCGGCAATTCCGGAGATATCCAGCAGATTGCCCTCATTCTTGGGAAAAGGAGCGATCAGCATCTCTACTTTACCGTTTTTATTCAAATCGGTTGCAAGACTCCATGATGCCCCATCTGAAGAAACATATACTTTCTCACCGTTTGTGGCATACAATTTTTCACCAAAGGCAATGAGGGAAGAGAGTTTTATGTTTTCCGGAAGCCCGGTAACAGATACCTGTGTCCAACTTCTTCCTTTGTTGATTACGTCTCCTGATGATTTGTAGGCAGTAGTGTTTGATGTATACACAAGAATGTCTTCACCCAGAATTACGGACTTCTGATACCCACTGTAGTTAGCAAAGTTATCTGTCATTTTAGTCCAGTTCATGGAGTCCGGATCCTGTCG
This sequence comes from Bacteroides sp. FSHCM14E1, assembly GCF_019633785.1. Lineage (NCBI taxonomy): Bacteria > Pseudomonadati > Bacteroidota > Bacteroidia > Bacteroidales > Bacteroidaceae > Bacteroides > Bacteroides sp. FSHCM14E1. The sequence goes on along the minus strand of NZ_JADKYL010000003.1, from coordinate 190,912 downwards.
GTGTACGCGCACTGAAATGGTGTACTCTTTGGTATATTGCATATCCGCGGCCCATACCTTTATTCTCATGGGCTTTTCCATAGTGCCCCTGAAGTCAATAGAGTCAGAGTAATTAAACAAGGTGTCTTGACCCTCTGCGTTTTTAGCCGTGATTATTCCGGACGCTGTGGTCAATGTCTTTATAAGAATACGGTCAATAATTGTATCGGAGCCCACAGGCAGTGAATCCTGGTTATAAATAAGTCCAACTCCGTCAGGTCCAAATTGATCTATTGTAAATTTATAGTTTACCCCATGTACGGTATCAAGTGCAAATGCATGTATGGTAGCATCCGGGCTGTATTCAATTTCTTCAGTGTCAAGGCACGAAGTAACGGCAAACGATACAAGGAAGAAACTTACAATTACTGATAAAAACTTTATTCTCATTTGAAAGATTGTGTTTATTTACAAGTTGCAAAAATAGGAACATTTTTCTCTATATTGAACATTGAAGGGAAGTTTTATATAAAATTATAGATAATCTGCTCGATTTTGTCGATATAAAACTCCCTGAATGCTGCGAATTTAGGTATTTCTCTTTAAGTAATGCCTGAAGGTTGTAGCGAAATGTTTTTCTTCTGAATAACTAATTTTATCGCTTATTTCAGGTGCTTTAACACCGGAATAAAGCCGTTTGTCGCTTCTTTCTATAATAATTTCATCCCATATTCCGGAGCAGATAAATGATTCCAGCAATATCTTGCCTCCTTCGACCATCAAGGATTGTAGATTACGCTGATAGAGGGTTGCCAGTATTTGTGGCAGAATATCTGTTTGATAGTCCAAGGGGATATATTCCAGATTCTTTTTACCGGGGCGGTGGCATTCCGTAAAAATGAGTGTAGGCACGCTACCATCCAAAAGGTGTGAAGTCTGAGGAAGCGAATGATTACGGTCCAGAGCTATGCGTACCGGGTTATGCCCGTACCAGTGACGTACAGTTAATGCCGGATCGTCTAATAATGCTGTTCGGGTACCTACCATGATAGCATCCGATTCTGCTCTTTTTTTATGTACCAACATGGAAGTGAGGGGAGTGGATAATAGCACAGGATGTCCTTCTGTACGCTCTAAGTCGATGAAGCCATCATCCGATTCTGCCCATTTTAAAACAATATAAGGGCGATGAAGGGTGTGGAAGGTGATGAATTTCTGTATAAGTTCGCGGCACTCCTTTTCCAGGACTCCCACTATGACCTCACGTCCGGCATTCCGTAATTTTTGGATGCCTTTACCCGCAACTTTGGAAAATGGGTCCTGGCAACCGATTACGATTTTGGGAATTTGCTTTTCTATGATTAGGTCAGCACAGGGAGGTGTCTTTCCATGATGGGAACAAGGCTCAAGGCTTACGTATATAGTACTGCGTTTCAGTAAAGAGGGGTCTTTAACAGAACGGATAGCGTTGACTTCGGCATGGGCTTCTCCACAACGGACATGATAACCTTCGCCGATGATTTGTTCATCACATACGATGACGGCCCCCACCATTGGGTTGGGAGATACGTTGCAAAGACCGTTTCTTGCCAATTGGATGCAACGTCTCATGTATTTTTCTTCTTCCATCTTTTAGGCTTATAGCTATATTATTTGTATTTTTGCACCCCAAAATAATGAGAATGAACTGCGTCACCACTTATATCCGCCAGTCTTTACACCATATTTATCCACCGGGAGAACTCAGGAGCCTCACAAAAATGATTTGTTGTGATCTGCTGGGGCAGGATGCTATTGACTATTATTTGGGCAAAGATATAATTTTATCTGCAAACGAACAGCGTGATTTAGAAAGCATTGTTGAACGGTTGAAGAAAAACGAGCCAATTCAGTATATTCAGGGAAGGGCAAATTTCTACGGATCCATGTTCCGGGTAGCTCCGGGAGTCCTGATCCCTCGTCCCGAAACTGAAGAACTGGTGGATTTAATAGTAAAAGAGTCTGCTACAGGTGTCCGTCTGCTTGATATAGGAACCGGAAGTGGGTGTATTGCTATAAGTTTGTCTAAGCATATTCCTGGAGCGGAGGTTACGGCGTGGGATGTGTCGGAAAATGCACTTGCCATTGCCAGGCAAAACAATCAGGAACTGAAAACTAAAGTGAATTTTGAGAAAGTGGATGTCTTTTCTACGGAGTTTTCTGGAGACAGAAGATATGATATTATTGTAAGTAACCCTCCTTATGTGACAGAGAGCGAAAAAAATGAAATGGAACCTAACGTCTTGGATTGGGAGCCCGGTCTGGCTCTGTTTGTTCCGGATAATGATCCTTTATTATTTTACCGGCGTATTGCCTCTTTGGGGAGAGAGATGCTAAGTCTGCATGGTAAACTCTATTTTGAGATAAATCGGGCGTATGGTGAAGAAGTTTTGCAAATGCTTGGCGGAAAGGGATATAGAGACCTTCGTTTGATAAAAGACATATCGGGTAATGATCGAATTGTAACTGCTAAACGATGAATATAATAACAGAAGAAGATGCGTTAAACCGCATGGCTGGCTATTGCTCTGCAGCCGAGCATTGTAAAGCTGAAGTGAGTGAAAAACTACAGAAGTGGGGCTTGCCTTATGAAGCGGTCAATCGGATTATTGATCGGCTTGTGGTTGAGAAGTTTATAGATGAAGAACGTTACTGTAGGGCATTTGTCAATGATAAGTTTCGTTTTGCCAAATGGGGTAAAATGAAGATTGCTCAAGCACTTTACATGAAAAAGATATCTCGTGAAGTGTCTTATAAATACCTGAATGACATTGATCAGGAAGAGTATCTTGCTATTTTGGGAGATTTGATGGCTGCTAAACGTAAAAGTATACACGCCAAAGATGAATTCGAGTTGAATGGGAAGTTGATCCGTTTTGCTATGAGCAGAGGATTTGAAATGGATGATATCCGCCGTTGTGTGCAAGTGGAAGAAGAGTAAGTGACAAATAACAAAAAAATAATACGGCTTCTTCTTTTTAGTCTCGTTCCATTTCCGTATTTTTGCATCCTGTAATTATCATAGTTAGTTTAGTTATGAAAAATTTAGAGAGATTATTCGCCGAGAAGTTGTTGAAGATTAAAGCTATTAAGCTTCAACCGGCAAATCCGTTTACATGGGCTTCCGGATGGAAATCACCGTTTTACTGCGACAACCGTAAAACCCTTTCTTATCCTTCTCTTCGTAGTTTTGTTAAGTTCGAAATTACACGTCTGATTCTGGAACGTTTCGGACAGGTAGATGCCATTGCCGGAGTTGCAACAGGTGCTATTCCTCAAGGTGCTTTGGTAGCTGATGCATTGAATCTTCCGTTCGTGTATGTCCGTTCTACCCCTAAAGACCATGGCTTGGAGAATCTTATCGAAGGCGAACTTCGTCCGGGTATGAAAGTCGTTGTAGTAGAAGATTTAATTTCTACCGGTGGAAGTAGTTTGAAAGCCGTAGAGGCTATCCGTCGGGATGGTTGTGAAGTAATTGGTATGGTAGCTGCCTATACTTACGGATTCCCGGTTGCCGAACAGGCTTTTAAAGATGCTAAAGTACCTTTGGTAACGTTGACTAATTATGAAGCAGTGTTGGATGTTGCATTGCGTACCGGTTACATTGAAGAAGAAGATATTGCAACGTTAAACGAATGGCGCAAGGATCCAGCTCATTGGGAAACCGGAAAATAAGACTGATTTTTTTGATGATTAAAATATAGAAAGAAGGGCCATTCGGACAGAGTTTGTTCGGATTGTTCTTCTTTTTTCTTTATAAGTAAGATAGAATAAGATGACTAAATTTGAGAGTAGTGTCAAGGTAATACCTTATAGCCAGGAACGTGTGTACGATAAACTTGCGGACCTTAGTAACCTGGAATCCATAAAGGACCGTTTACCACAAGACAAAGTGAAAGATATGAGTTTTGATACGGATACACTTAGTTTCAATGTAGATCCGGTGGGACAGCTAACCCTTAAGATTATTGAACGTGAGCCCTGTAAGTGTATTAAATTTGAGACGATTAATTCTCCTCTGCCTTTTAATATGTGGATTCAGATTGTATCTTCAGCCGATGAAGAATGTAAACTTAAAATAACCATTGGGTTGGATATTAATCCATTTATGAAAGCAATGGTACAGAAGCCTTTACAGGAAGGACTGGAGAAGATGGCTGATATGTTATCCATGATACAATATTAAAGAATATGGCACAGAAACTTTGGGAGAAATCTGTTGAGGTAAACAAGGATATAGAACGCTTTACCGTTGGTCGTGACCGTGAGATGGATCTTTATCTTGCTAAACATGATGTACTTGGTTCAATGGCACATATCACTATGCTTGAGAGCATAGGTTTATTGACAAAAGATGAATTATCTTTATTGTTAGCCGAATTGAAAGATATTTATGTTTCTGCCGAGAAAGGAGAATTTGTAATAGAAGAAGGAGTTGAGGACGTTCACTCTCAGGTGGAGTTGATGTTGACTCGTCGGTTGGGAGATGTGGGTAAGAAAATTCATAGTGGTCGTTCACGTAATGACCAGGTATTACTTGACTTAAAGCTTTTTACCCGCACACAGATAAAAGAAGTGGCAGAGGCGGTGGAGCAACTCTTTCATGTTTTAATTCGTCAGAGTGAACAATATAAAGATGTATTAATGCCCGGGTATACTCATTTGCAGATTGCGATGCCCTCGTCATTTGGCCTTTGGTTCGGGGCATATGCCGAAAGTTTGGTGGACGATATGCTCTTTTTGCAAGCTGCATTTAGGATGTGTAACCGTAATCCTTTGGGATCGGCTGCGGGATATGGTTCTTCATTTCCTTTGAATCGTACGATGACTACCCAGTTGCTTGGTTTTGACTCTTTGAACTATAATGTAGTTTATGCTCAAATGGGACGTGGCAAGATGGAGCGTAACGTCGCTTTTGCACTGGCAACAATTGCAGGAACCATTTCAAAATTGGCTTTCGATGCCTGTATGTTCAATAGCCAGAATTTTGGTTTTGTGAAACTGCCGGATGAATGTACTACCGGTTCCAGTATCATGCCGCATAAGAAGAATCCGGATGTGTTTGAATTAACACGAGCTAAATGTAATAAGTTGCAATCTCTCCCACAGCAAATTATGATGATTGCCAATAACCTGCCTTCCGGATATTTTCGTGATCTGCAAATTATCAAGGAGGTTTTCTTGCCGGCTTTTCAAGAACTGAAAGATTGCTTGCAGATGACTACATACATCATGAATGAAATTAAGGTGAATGAACATATTCTTGATGATGATAAATATCTTTTTATCTTTAGTGTAGAAGAAGTGAATCGCCTTGCACGTGAAGGTATGCCTTTTCGGGATGCTTATAAAAAAGTAGGCTTGGATATTGAAGCTGGTAACTTCTTGCATAATAAGAAGGTGCATCATACTCATGAAGGAAGTATTGGTAATCTTTGTAATGATGAGATATCCGCTTTGATGCAAAATGTAGTGGAAGGCTTTAATTTCTACAGCATGGAACAGGCTGAAAAGACCTTGTTAGGGCGTGTTTGATAGATTATTGCTATGTGAAGATAACTTCTATCTTTACATAGCTTTTATGATAAAAATAGTTTTCCGTTTCTTTGAGAATTTTTTCTTTGGAAAAAGTTTGGCAGAAAGCAGGAAACTACTTATCTTTGCACCCGTTGAAAAAACGCGGAAATAGCTCAGTTGGTAGAGCATAACCTTGCCAAGGTTAGGGTCGCGAGTTCGAGTCTCGTTTTCCGCTCTCTTTGAAAGGATGCTCGAATGGTGGAATGGTAGACACGAAGGACTTAAAATCCTTTGGCCATTGCGGCTGTGCGGGTTCAAGTCCCGCTTCGAGTACTATAGTTGCATCCTAAAAAGCTCCATAAGTTCATTACTTATGGAGCTTTTACTTTATTCATGGAGATGTTATCTATATGCCGTTAGTTATGCAATAAGGATAACATTCGCATGCATTGATGGACAGTTCTCTCTATGTTGCTGCAGGTCCTTGATTTTTCCATAGCTTGCTCTTGAGAGACCGGACCTTCTACAATAGGATATACAGCCAGAAAACCTGCATTATTCAGCAATTCGGTTTCATCTACACATCCGGCAATACCAATTACAGGAATATTTTTTCGTTGGGCTGCTTTGAGAACTCCCATAGGGGCTTTTCCCATTATAGTTTGGGCATCCATTTTCCCTTCGCCTGTAATCACAAGATCGGCTCCTTGTAGTTTCTCATTAAAATGGAGAGCATCCAATACAGTGTCAATTCCCCGGGATAACCGAGCGTTGAAGAAGGCCATAAAACCGCCACCCATGCCTCCGGCTGCTCCTGCTCCGGGGATAGCATCAATATCCTTATATAGGGTTTGGGCAATCAACTGTGCAAAATGCTTCAGTCCTGTGTCTAATATGCGTATTTGTTTTGCATCGGCTCCTTTTTGGGAAGCAAAAATAAATGCGGCTCCTTGTGGTCCGGAAAATGGGTTGTTTACATCGCATGCGATGGTGAATGTACACTTTGCCAGTTTATCTTCCGGGAAATCGTTGCTATCAATCATCTCTATCTTTTGAAGTATTTCTCCTCCATACCCTAATAAATTCCCGGCTATATCCCGGAACTTCATGCCTAATGCCTGCAACATTCCCGTGCCTGCATCATTGGTGGCACTACCTCCGATTCCTATCAGAAATTTCCTGCAACCGTGTTCCAAGGCATCCTGTATTAATTCGCCTGTACCATAAGTGGTTGTTTTCATCGGATTTCTCAGATGGGGTTCAATCAATGTCAGTCCACTCGCGGCTGCCATTTCGATGACAGCAGTTTCTCCATCTCCCAAAACGCCATACCGGGCTTCTATTAACCGCATTAATGGATCGTGCACGTGACACGAATGTATCCGTCCATTTGTTGCACTGACCAGTGCTTCAATTGTTCCTTCTCCGCCGTCCGCTATAGGGAGTTTTATGATTTCGCATTTCGGAAATACTTTTCGAATACCTTTTTCACATGATACAGCTACCTCTGCGGATGACAGGGAACCCTTAAACGAGTCGGATGCAATGATTATCTTTTTCATGCTTGGAGAAAATTGTTTTTATTTAGAAGATGTGATAATAATCATAAGAAGCGTTGAAAATAAAAAGCCGGAATGTAACACGAATCATTCCGGCTTTTGTCCCTAATCAAACCTAATCTAACAAACCTATGAAGCTATTCTGTTGCTGATAACCCGCATTGCTGCAGTGTAATATTCACAGGGGACAGAAAGCAGTATGCAATCTATTCCTTTGTCCTTCATCACCACTTCGATAGATGCAGCCTTTAGAAGGGTTCTCACACTTGCCACTTCCCATGGGCTACCAGCGAATACTTCAACCTGAGAAATCTTTCTACTTACTACCATTTGCTTTTTAGTTATTAAATGAATATGTTGCAAATATAGCAGGTTGTTTTCTTTCAGAAGAGCAATTTTAGTTCATATTATAGCACTTATGTTGCAAACGTTTGCTGATTTGTTGGTTTGATCAATATTTTATGTACGAATTTTGTATAATTGGGCTATTTCTCATCATTCTTACGGATTTCCACCCGCCGGATTTTGCCACTGATAGTTTTGGGTAATTCATCTACAAATTCAATGACACGTGGATACTTATAAGGAGCCGTTACTTTTTTCACATGGTTCTGGAGTTCTTTTATCAACTCTTCACCTGCACGTTCTTTATAATCTTTTGCCAGCACAATAGTTGCTTTTACCACTTGCCCTCGAATTTCATCGGGTACACCAGTGATGGCACACTCCACTACAGCAGGGTGGGTCATCAGCGCACTTTCTACTTCAAACGGTCCGATACGGTAACCGGAGCTTTTTATTACGTCATCGGCACGCCCTACAAACCAAAGATAGCCGTCTTCATCTTTCCAGGCCACATCACCTGTATAATAGATGCCGTCATGCCATGCTTCGTGTGTACGCGCAGAGTCGCGATAATACTCTTTGAACAGTCCCAACGGTTTACCGTTAGTAGTCCGAATAACAATCTGTCCTTGTTCGCCAGCCTCTACCGAACGGCCTTCATAGTCTATCAGGTCAACATCATATTGGGGGTTAGGGACTCCCATGCTTCCCGGTTTCGGTTCCATCCAGGGGAAGGTGGCAACCGTTAGTGTTGTTTCCGTTTGGCCGAACCCTTCCATCAGTTTGATGCCTGTCAGTTTCTTAAATGTATCGAATACTGCCGGATTTAATGCTTCACCGGCAATCGTGCAATATTCCAAGGAAGAAAGATCGTATTTGGTCAGATCTTCGTGAATCAGAAAACGGAAGATTGTGGGAGGGGCACAAAGTGAAGTAACATGGTAGTTTTGTATTTTCTCCAATATGTCGGCTGGAGTAAACTTCTCGTGGTCGTAGACGAAAACATTAGCTCCGGCTATCCATTGTCCGTACAGCTTTCCCCATACAGCTTTTCCCCAACCTGTATCGGCGATGGTGAGATGAAGGCTGTTCTCTTTCAGATTGTGCCAGAAACTGCCGGTGACAATATGTCCCAACGGATAGGTGAAATCATGTGCAACCATTTTGGGCTCACCGGTCGTTCCGCTGGTGAAGTACATCAAAGAGATATCATCGTTGGAGTTTGGATGTTCCGGTTTAGCGAAAGGGGCTGCATCTTTAATGCCTTGATGAAAATCTTCGAATCCTTCTGCTATTTCAGGGCCAACACTTACCAAATGTTTCACTGTAGGAGAGTCCGGCATGGCATCTATGATATGTTTAGTAATAACCTCTTCTCCGGCTGCTACGATCATCTTTATATCGGCTGCATTGCAGCGATATACAATGTCTTTCTTGGTTAGCAGGTGGGTGGCAGGGATAACAACGGCTCCCAGCTTATGCAAAGCGATGATGCTGAACCAAAATTCGTAACGTCGTTTCAATATCAGCATGACCATATCACCATGTCCGATGCCCAGACTTTGAAAGTAGGATGCTGTCTGATCTGTATATTGTTTTATATCCGCAAAAGAGAACTGGCGTTGTTCACCTTTATCATTGGTCCATAACAAAGCCGGTTTGTCTGGCTGTTCAGCAGCCCAGGCATCTACTATATCGTATCCGAAGTTGAAGTTTTCCGGAACATTTATCTTTAAGTTCTTGACAAAATCTTCCTGTGAACTGAAGGAAGTTTGCGATAAAAATCTATCTATCATTTTCTTCATTTAAATAATTACATGATTACTGCCAGAAAACGCACTGTTTTTCCATCCAGTGCTTTCATTCCATGGGGCAGTTTTGAGTTGAAGTACAAGCTGTCTCCTTCGTTTAGTATCAGGTCTTTTCCATCTATGCTGATCATCATGCGACCTTCAAGTACCAAGTTGAACTCCTGGCCGCCATGGCTATTATAGTGTATCGGTTCGTTGTCCGGTTTTGGTTCGACAGTTACGATAAACGGGTCGGCGTTTCGGTTCATAAAGCCCGCCGCTAATGATTGGTATTTATACGCCTTTGTACGTTCTATACTGGTTCCTTTACCTGCACGTGTCAGGAAATAGCTGCTCATCTTAGGCTCTTCTCCGAACATCAGAGCATCAAGAGCTATGCCGTATTTACGTGCGATTTTTTGCAGCATACTTACTGAGATGTCGTAATCTCCGGTTTCTGCAAGACGATATTCTTCCGCTGAAATCTCACAATCACGGGCGATGTCTTCAGCTGTCAGTTCAAGTACGTCACGTAGTCCACGCAGACGTTCTGCTATTTGTTTAATTTGGTCGTCCATATAAATTTAGTGTTTAGTGATTAATGTTTTTGTTTTTTGTGATTAAAATTAGATAATCACTATCTTGATGCTTTCATTGCTTTAATAATGGCAGAGGTAAATCCATTATGCTCTAACTCATTGATACCTTTGATTGTAATTCCGCCGGGAGTAGTCACTTTGTCAATCTCTACACTCGGATGGGTATCGTTGTTCAGTATCAGTTCGGCAGCCCCTTTTACAGATTGCGCAATCATATCCATGGCATCCGACGGGCGGATTCCCATTTCAATACCTGCTTGCATAGCAGCCTGAATATATTTCAGTACATAAGCAATGCCACAAGAGGTTAGAGCAGTAGCTGCTTCCAGCTTGTCCTCAGGCAAAATCATAGCCATCCCCATCTCACTGAAGAGGTTGACCATCAGTGTTTCCAGATCGTGTCCGGCATTTCGTGAAGCTATCAGTGTCATACTTTGTAGTTCGCTGATAGCTGTATTGGGGACAATACGGAACATGGGCATCTCTGGTTCAACGACATCATGCGCCAATTGTTCGAAGCTGATTCCGGCTGCAACGGAAACGAGAATCTGTTTGCTTTTTAGTTTCATTTCGCGGAGCACACTTCTGATTAGCCAGGGTTTCACGGTCAAAATCACAATATCAGCACCGATAGCAGCTTCTGCATTATTGCGAGTGGTAGTGATAGAAGGGAATTCTTTTTTCAACGCTTCCAGTTTTCCGGCACTGGGGTTGGACACTATAATATCGGAAGCCGAGATCAGCTTGCCTTTTGCCAGTCCGCAGGCAATGGAGCCTCCCATATTTCCTGCACCAATGATAGCTACTTTCATATTTTATAATTATTTAGTCTGTTTCTGACAAAGGTATAAGTAAAAAGTGAAAATACGAGCAAACGTGGCAGGTATTTTCACTTTTTCACTTTCCTTATAAGGATGCTGATTATTAACCGAGTACTTTTCTTAGCCGGACAAGGAATTCATCGGCTTCTGCCTTGCTGAGGCAGAGAGGAGGTAGCAAACGGATTACATTCGTACCACTGGCACCGGTAAATACTTTTTGTTCGTGAATCAGGCGGTTGCGGATTTCCTTTACCGGTTGGTCGAACTCCATTCCGATCATAAGTCCGCATCCGCGAACTTCTTTGATTTCTCTGAATTTTTTCAATTCTTCTAACAGATAGGTACCGATGTCGGCTGCATTTTCTACCAACTTTTCCTGTTCAATGACATCCATTACTGCCAGTGCAGCGGAGCAAGCCAGATGATTGCCACCAAAAGTAGTCCCGAGCATGCCATATACCGGTGTGAATATCGGGCTGATCAGTACCCCTGCCATTGGAAATCCGTTTCCAATGCCTTTGGCAACAGTGATTATGTCAGGTTTGATTCCGGCATACTGGTGGGCAAAGAATTTGCCACTACGTCCGTAACCGCTTTGTATCTCGTCCAAGATCAGGATTGTGCCGTTGTCAGTGCAGGCTTTACGGAGTTCCTGCAGGAATTCGGTTGTTGGTATTTTGATACCGCCTACTCCTTGTATGCCTTCAATAATGACAGCACAAACATCTCCTTTTGCCAGTTCGGCTTTCATCGTCTCCGTATCGTTTAGCGGAAGGTAGGTTATATGCCCGTTGGCATTGATCGGAGCTATAATCTTAGGATTATCTGTAGCTTCTACCGCCAGCGAAGTACGCCCGTGAAAAGCTTTGCCGAAAGATATTACTTTGGTCCGTCCGTTATGGAACGAGGCCAATTTCAGTGCATTTTCATTTGCTTCGGCACCACTGTTGATCAGGAATAGGGAGTAATCTTCATATCCGGATAGTTTTCCAAGACGTTCGGCTACCTGTTGCTGTAACTTGTTGATTACAGAATTTGAATAGAAGCCCAGTGTTGCCACTTGCTTGCTAATCATGTCAACATAATGCGGGTGAGCATGTCCGATCGAGATGACAGCATGTCCTCCGTAGAGATCCAGATATTCCGTGCCGTTTTCATCCCAAACGTGACAACCTTTTCCTTTTACTATGTTTATATCAAAAAGGGGATATACGTCAAATAGGTTCATTGCTTTTTAGAATGCAGAGGGTTTAAGGCGCAGGCCTACCGTCTCCTCCAGATTAAACATCAGGTTCATGTTATGGACTGCCTGCCCGGATGCACCTTTCAACAGATTGTCAATACAAGAAATGATCAATAGTTTATCACCGTGTTTTTCCAGGTGAATCAGACATTTATTGGTATTTACTACCTGTTTCAGGTCTATGTTTTTGTCTACGATGTGTACAAACGAGTCTTTGGAATAATATTCCTCATACATGCGTACAATTTCCTCTAATGCTACCTTTGTTTTTACGACTAAAGTAGCAAAAATACCGCGGGGAAAATCACCCCGGTAAGGGATGAAGTCAATTTCTGAATCAAAACTATTCTGTAATTGTTTCAGTGATTGCCTGATTTCGGGAACGTGTTGGTGTTCAAAAGCTTTGTACACGCTCATATTATTGTTTCGCCAACTGAAATGACTGGTGGCTCCAGGTTTTACTCCTGCTCCTGTGCTTCCTGTAATAGCGTTTACCATTACATCTCCGTTTAGCATCAGATGTTTTGCCAATGGAAGTAATCCTAATTGGATACAAGTAGCAAAGCATCCCGGATTGGCTACATGTTTTGCTGTGCAGGTTGCACGGCGATTTAATTCCGGCAGGCCATAAATAAAGTCATGATCCGGTGAAGCAATGCGGTAGTCCATTGATAAATCAATGATTTTCAGATCCTCCGGAATGTTGTGACTTTCTATAAATTTCTTTGTATCTCCATGGGCGGTACAGAAGAAAAGCACATCGATGTCTTCTAACGGGAGTTCGTCGGTAAAGACCAGATCGCACTCTCCGTAAAGTCCTTCATGCACATCGGTAATTTTGTTTCCGGCATTACTGGTACTGTTAACGAATATGATTTCGGTTTCGGGATGGTTGATAAGCAGGCGGATAAGTTCGCCTGCCGTGTATCCTGCTCCGCCAATTATTCCTGCTTTTATCATACTTCTTCGTCTTTATGGTTAGCATAGTAAACACGTAGCGGGGTAGAAGTTACTTTGATGAAGCCTTTAGCGTCTTCGGCTGTCCAACCCTTTTGCATTTCTCCATATTCACCAAATTTGGTTTTTACCAGATCGTCTTGTGACTCTACACCAACGGTGGAGAATGACAAGGGGCGGAGTTCAAGGATTGCAGTACCGTTTACATTGCGCTGAGATTCCTGTAGCATTGCTTCAATATCACGCATTACCGGTTCCAGATACTGGCTTTCGTGAAGGAACATGCCATACCAGTTGGCTACTTGGTCTTTCCAATATTGTTGCCATTTGCTCAGCGTATATTTTTCGAGGAACCGGTGTGCGCCGATGATAAGCATCGGGGCAGCTGCTTCAAATCCAACACGTCCCTTAATGCCGATGATGGTATCTCCTACGTGCATATCACGACCAATACCGTAAGCTGCACCTATTTCTTCCACCTTCTGGATGGCTGCAATCTTGTCTTCAAAGACTTCACCGTTTACAGCATGAAGCTCACCGTTTTTAAATTCAAGACGCAGTAGTTCGCTACCTTCTTTGGTGACTTGTTTCAGATAAGCTGTTTCGGGCAATCCCTGTGCGCTGTCCAGAATTTCTCCTCCACAGATGGAAGTACCCCATAATCCGACGTTATAAGAGTATTTCAGCTTCGTAAAGTCGGCTTCGAAACCATTTTTGTTCAGGTAATCGATTTCCTCCTGACGACTTAGGGCCATATCACGAGTCAGCGTAATGATTTCTACACCTGGAGTCATGACAAGGAAAGTCATGTCAAAGCGAATCTGGTCGTTTCCTGCTCCGGTAGAACCATGTGCAATGGCTTCTGCACCAATCTCCTTGGCATAACGTGCAATGGCCAGTGCCTGGAAGATGCGTTCGGAGCTAACAGAAATCGGGTAAGTGCCATTACGCAGTACGTTGCCGAATATCATGTATTTCAAACTCTTTTCGTAGTATTCCTGAGTGACATCGAGGGTGACATATTTCACAGCACCCAGTTTGTAGGCATTCTCTTCGTTCTGCTTCAGTTGTTCTTCGCTGAAACCGCCTGTATTGGCGCATGCAGCGTACACTTCATATCCTTTTTCCTTAGCCAGGTACATTACAGTGAACGAGGTATCGAGACCTCCGCTGAATGCAACCACTACTTTCTTTTTCTGTTCCATAGTGCTGTATTTTTTAAATGTTATTTCTTTCTTGTTCCTTTTTAATGTTATGCGGATCTGCCGGATCATATAGCATGGCGGTGCAAATACAGAATTTACGATTCTTTGCCACCAGGATTTCATGGTTAGTGCAACCTTCACATCCTTTCCAGAAAGCTTCGTCATCGGTCAGTTCATTAAATGTGACCGGTACATATCCCAGTTCCGTGTTCATTTTCATCACGGCCGCACCACTGGTCAAACTGAATATTTTAGCTCTCGGCCATCGTAAACGAGCCAACTGAAAAGAGGCCTGTTTGATACGTTTGGCCAATCCTAATCCCCGGAAGTCGGGATGTACAATCAATCCCGATGTAGCAACGTATTGTTTGTTTCCCCATGATTCAATATAAGTAAATCCGGCAAACACATCTCCACTGAGGGCTATGATTGCTTTTCCTTCTTTCATTTTGGTGGCTACGTACTCATGTGTACGTTCTGCTATTCCGGTTCCGCGTACTTTTGCTGCGTTTCTGATTGTCTCCAAAATAGTGTCAACGTAAACCTCATGCGAGGCGTCGGCTACCATAACATCTATTTGTTGAGTGTCCATTTTTGATTTAGTGTAGAGTATAATTGTTGTTAGTTAGTTGATATTCGGAATAATGAGAGACAAGAAACTTCGTACGGCAGTGGGAGTCACTCCTTCGCGCAACACCAGCATGATGGTATCGTCTCCGGCAATCGTTCCCAGAATGGTATCCGACTCACGGTTATCAATGTCGTAAGCCATGCTGCTCGCGTATCCGGGGCGGGTTTTGATTACTGCAATATTTCCGGAGAACTGAAGGGAGATAAATCCATTATTCATTAACATTTCACTGGCACTTTGGTCGCCAACCCGTTTGTACATGATGTCATTGGGCAATACATATACATATTTGCCATTCATGCTGGCAGCTTTGGCTACTTTCAGTTGTTTCAGGTCACGTGAAAGAGTGGCTTGTGTCAGTTCGAATCCTTCCTGTCCTAATTCTTGCAAGAGTTCTTCTTGTGAACCTACTTCTTTACTGGAGATAATCATTTTTATGGCATCTAACCGGTTTGCTTTCTTCTTCATCTTGTATAATTATTCTAAGAATGGCGCAAAAGTATGCAATAATTTGGAAATAGTATGCATAAAAGGCTGTTTTTTTACTCTTTTTATACATAAACATAGCATATATTGTGGAAATATGCAGAAATGGTAGCATGAATATATCTATGCTTGAATGGTTATGTAGTTTTTATGAATTGCTGAATTCTGATTAGAAGCGATATATAAATAAGGTGAAGATATATTTCTATGGAATCAGAACTGATTGGGAGGTGGATAGTTGTATGGAAAGGAAGATTAGGAAAACTGTTGTTTTTAATATAATTCAATTATTCCTCTAAAAAAAACAGACAAGCCGCTCAATTTGAACGGCTTGTCTATGCGAATGTCGGAATGAGGCGACTCGAACGCCCGACCCCTACGTCCCGAACGTAGTGCGCTACCAACTGCGCTACATTCCGCTATCTGCAAAGTGGTGCCACCAGGAATCGAACCGGGGACACAAGGATTTTCAGTCCTTTGCTCTACCAACTGAGCTATGGCACCTTTGTGATTGCGGGTGCAAAGATAGGTATAATTTTTAATACTGCAATAGTTTGGCAAAGAAAATATAAAATATTTGCTCAAACGAGGTGAAGAGCATCTTTCTCTTCCGGATTTTAAGATGGATATAATATACATTTCTGATGAAAACGACATTAATTGATACGTTTCTATACATAGGACAGGGCGTTAATTGGGGACATAACTTGCCATCTGTATTATTAGGAGGAAAGTTTTTTTTAAATGTAGTCATTTTTAGTAAAATAAAGGTTTACTCTTCCTTTGACATCCTGAATGGTTTCTCCAAAGAAATAAGAGGTTGTATCCGGTAGAATTTAGATTAAATCTCCGGATACAACCTCTTTCATTCAGGTAGATAGATATTTCCTTTTAACTTTACTTTTGCGGAGTGTCCTTATCAGAAGGAGCAGAACCTGCTGACGGTGCAGAAGTAGTGCTGGTGGAAGTGTTAGCACCGCTTACAGCCGGGCCGGATGCTGTTGCAGTAACGGGAGCTGCTTGCGGTTTGGCTTGTGTTTCCCAGTGGAAGGGTTCAAAAGTACTGTTGGGGTCGGCCCATGATGGTTTCTTTGCTGCGTAGATGATGAACGGAGCAATGACTACAACCAGTGCTCCGATGATCAATACTGAGAACCATACAGTGTTGCTGCCGGTAGAGATCTGGCTGGGCGGAATGAAGCTGAGGATGAATGCCAGCAATGAGCCAAGGAAGCCCAGGCCGCCTACAATCCACATTAAACCATTACCCTTCTTACCGATACGGAACGGGCGGTTGGCCTTCTTCATGTTATAGCGCAGATAGATGGCGCCGGAGAACATAAGCAAGTACATCACCAGATAAAGAATAACTGTCAACTGTGACAAAATCTGATAGAAGCTCTGTACGGAAGGCATAACCACAAACAAAAGGCTCAATACGGTAACAGCACCACCCTGAACGAACAGAATGTTTTTCTGTACACCCAGTTTGTTGGTCTTCTGGAAGAACGGAGGCATATAACCGGCCTTACCTACGGCAAAGATACCTTTTGACGGACCGGCAACCCATGTCAATACACCTGCCAACACACCGAATGCAAGGGCGATGGCGATGATTGGTGATAACCAGGAGGCATGGATATATCTGAAGTAATTGTCGAAACCTACAAGTAAGCTCTGTGTCAAGCTGATGTCCTTGGCCGGAATAATGATACCCAGTGAGAATGTACCCAATACGAAAATGATTACGGTGATAAATGCACCGATAAATACAGCTTTCGGATAGTTTTTTGACGGGTTTTCCATATCCTTTACATGGATACCGCCCATTTCCATACCGGCATAAAAGAGGAAGATACTGGCTGCTAACACCACGTTATCAAAGTTGGTCAGGTCGGGGAAGAAACTGCTGTGGAAGTCGAGGTTGGAATGACCTCCGGATGCCAGGTAGGCAATACCCAGAATAATCAGCAGGGCAGCCGGAATAATTGTTCCGACCATACCACCTACTTTAGCTACTTTACCTACCCATCCCATGCCTTTCAGTGAGATGAAGGTAGCCAGCCAGTAGATGATAAGCACAACGGCCAGTGTGTAGTATTTATTGCTGGCCAGTGTCATGTCATGTGCGTCATTTGTTCCGATGAAAGCGATGGATACGGCACCGAATGTCAATACAGTCGGATACCAGATCGTACTTTCAATCCATTGTACCCAGATGGCAAGGAATCCTAATTTTTTTCCGTATGCTTCGCCTACCCAACGGAACACACCACCTTGTTTGTCTTGGAACATGGCAGCCAATTCCGCCGCAACGAGTGATGTCGGAATAAGGAATACGATAGCTGCGAAAAGATAATAGAAGGCCGAACTCATTCCATATACGGCCTCGGCAGGAAGTCCACGTAGGGATACTACTGCCGTTACGTTCATGATCGCCAGGGTGAATACCCCTAGTTTCACTGCTTGTTTAATATTTGCCATAAGTTAAGGTTTTAAGTGAAAAATATTTTTAAGTCAGTGTCTATAACAACGTTTAACGTAAGATGTTTCAGTTTACTAACGTCAAACTTGGTTAATTAACATCGGCCAAGAGTGAGAAAACCGGTTTTCCTCCTGATCTTGATTCGATATCAAACAAATCGTGTATGACTCTTGTTCCTTTTGCATAATTAAAAATAACCCATAAAATATCAGTGCTTATGAAAATGGCTCTTTCTGATTTTTCTTTACGGAAGAAAGGGATCTACGGCATTCTGCATGTCATCATCCTGCTGCTTTCTCTTTTTCTGGTCATCAGTATTTCGATTGATACATTCAAGGGCATCCCTTTTTATACTCAGTCGGTATATATGAAAGTCCAGTTGTGGATTTGTGTCTTGTTCCTGTTCGACTTTATTCTCGAATTGTTTCTTTCGAAAAACAAATGGTACTATCTCAGTACACACTTCATTTTCCTGCTGGTGGCGATACCCTACCAGAATATTATATCGTATATGGGATGGACTTTCTCTCCCGAAGTGACTTATATGATTCGTTTCGTTCCCTTAGTACGGGGGGGGTATGCGATGGCCATTGTGGTAGGTTGGCTCACTTATAATAAGGCTTCCGGTCTGTTTGTCTCTTATTTGACTATGCTGCTTGCCACTGTCTATTTTTCCAGTCTGGCTTTCTTTGTGCTTGAGCATAAAGTCAACCCGCTGGTGACCGGTTACGGAGATGCGCTCTGGTGGGCATTTATGGATGTGACTACGGTTGGTTCCAACATCATTGCCGTCACCGTGACGGGACGTGTACTCTCGGTGCTGCTGGCTGCACTGGGTATGATGATGTTCCCGATTTTTACTGTTTATGTCACTAGTCTGATTCAGAAGAAGAATAAAGAGAAAGAAGAATATTACAAGCAGTTGGAGGCGGCCGATGACAGTAAACAAAAGTAAGGCTTTTCAGCTCTCTGTCCCGCAGGGACGGGAGTTGATATAGAGAAAGGGAAATAGCTCTATCCGGAGAATGCGTCATTGGAGTGCGTACCCTATGGGAGGGCATCTGTCACGTCGAATGCCGGTTCCGTTTACATACCGGGGTAAATGCTTTTACGTACCGGGGTAAATGGCTTTACATACCGAGGTAAATGCTTTTACATGCCGGGGTAAATGGTTTTACATAGAAAGGGGAAATTCAGGTAAATATAATCTGCTGGTTATCAGTGTTACTGAGGCGGTCGCCCAAGTCGATGTTTTCCGGATAAAACTAAAAATACTGCCCATCCGCATATGGCAGACAGGCAGTATTCCAACTAATTAAACTTTGTATGATGTCATCAATTTATATGCTTGTTCAGCTCGTGCCATTTATTGATTTCCGGAAGGATACCCATAGCTATCACTTCATCACGCAGTTTGCATAAGTGAGCGTAGCTCTCTTCCATTTCTTTCTGTTCTTCAGGAGTACCTTGTACTTCTTTATAGCTAACGCCTTCTTTGGTGATGGAAGTTTCCATTGCCATCAGGATGTGGTCGAACTTCTTGTCAGATACATAAGTGCCTGCCGGCCAGCGGAAAGGTTGTCCGCCCATGGCTGCCGCGATCATTTCGATAGACAGATAAGCCGGGCTTTGGAATGAAGAGCGTCCGCGCAGATCAATGATGTGTTTTCCACCTTGAATAACGCGTACTTTCAGATCTTCCCAATCCTGCATAGGCATGCGTGGAGTATCGATGATCTTGGTCAGCGCTTCACCTTGTACTTTAGTGGTAGAAGCAAATACGGCCATCTGTTCTCCGTGCCCGCCATATGTACGGCAGTTTACAATTTCGGATGCGGGGATATGGAGGTACTTCACCAGTTCGTTTTGCAGGCGGGTGCTGTCCAGAGCGGCCAGTGTGGATACCTGTGACGGTTTCAAGCCGGCATAGAGCAGTACAATCAGTCCGGTGATATCGGCAGGATTGAACACTACGACCACATGTTTCACATCCGGGCAATACTGGCGGATATCTTTACCAAACTGGGCTGCGATTTCTGCGTTACCTTTCAACAAGTCTTCACGGGTCATGCCTGCTTTACGGGCGGCACCACCGGATGACACAATGTACTTCGCACCTGATAAAGCTTCTTTGATATCTGAAGTGTAAGTCAGGTTTACGCCTTCGAACGCACAGTGGTACAGCTCCTCGGCTACACCTTCCAAAGCGGGTGCATAAGGATCATACAGACAAATGTTCGGAGTCAGTTTCATCATCAGGGCAGTCTGTGCCATGTTAGAGCCAATCATTCCGGCAGCTCCTACGATCGTAAGTTTTTCGTTGGTTAAGAATTCCATAATTTATATCTTTTTTTAATTCGACAATTGCTTTGTTTCTTGTTTCCGGTGCAAAGATAACTCGTTTAAACGCAGGTTGTTTATCGAAAAAAGTTTTGCGCTATAATGAAAAGTTATCGTCTGCGGATGATAACAAACAGATGCAGCGATATGTTTTTCGACGGCTTATTATTCTTACGTCTGTTTTTTATTTATCTTTGTCACAAACTGAATGAAGATTATGAGTATTGAATTAGGAAAATTCAACCAGCTTGAGGTAGTCAAGCAGGTAGATTTCGGTATGTATCTGGATGGCGGAGAAGAAGGCGAAATTCTGCTGCCTACCCGTTATGTGCCCGAAGATTGTAAGGTGGGAGACTGGTTGAACGTCTTCCTCTATCTGGATAATGAAGAACGGTTGATAGCCACTACGCTGACACCTTTGGTACAAGTAGGCGAGTTTGCTTGTCTGGAGGTATCCTGGGTCAATCAGTTCGGAGCTTTCCTCAATTGGGGACTGATGAAGGACCTGTTTGTCCCTTTCAGTGAGCAGAAGATGAAGATGCAGGTAGGGAATAAATACGTCATTCATGCCTACATTGACGATGAAAGTTTCCGCATCGTAGCTTCAGCCAAGGTAGACCGCTATTTATCCAAAGAGAAAGCTCCTTATCAGCCGGGCGAAGAGGTGAACATACTTATCTGGCAGAAGACGGACCT
The DNA here is from genome assembly GCF_019633785.1 of Bacteroides sp. FSHCM14E1. Classification (NCBI taxonomy): domain Bacteria; kingdom Pseudomonadati; phylum Bacteroidota; class Bacteroidia; order Bacteroidales; family Bacteroidaceae; genus Bacteroides; species Bacteroides sp. FSHCM14E1. The sequence goes on along the minus strand of NZ_JADKYL010000003.1, from coordinate 170,220 downwards.
TGGGTTTAAGGCGATCATTGAGAATATGTACAGTGGTTTGCTGTATGATAGTGAGATCTTTCAGACCTTACATACGGGCGATACGCTGAAAGCATATATTAAGCAGGTACGCGAAGACGGCAAGATAGACCTGATTCTCCAGAAACCGGGTTTTGAGAAAGTTGATGATTTCTCAAAAACACTTTACCACTATATTGCAGACCACGGCGGACGGATCGGATTGAATGACAAGAGCCCTGCCGAAGAGATTTACGATGTTTTCGGTGTCAGTAAGAAGACATTCAAGAAAGCCGTTGGCGACTTATATAAGAAACGTCTGATCCTGCTCCACGAAGACGGAATCGAGTTGGTTCGTCCCTAAACTGAATAGGGAAAACCCTACGTATGAATAGACAGAATCATTAGGGTGGGGAGTTTCCTCACCCTATTTTTGTGATATTAAAAACAATAAAAACTAAACGATATGCGAAAAGTAATCATAACCCTTTGTTTCTTGTTCGCTGCATTTATGGCACAAGCCGGAAGAATCAGCGGAATAAATATCCAGAGTGCAGGTGAGGCGATTCTTGTCTTTATGGATGGCGAACAGATATGCACGCCGACAGAGACTTGCTTCATAGCCAACTATTCGGGCAGACACCGCATAGAGGTATATGCCGCACGCTATATCCCGCGCACCGGACAGAGTGTAAAAGGAGATTTGTTGTTTCAGGAATGGGTGTCAAATCCCGGTATGAACATACGGGATATCCGGGTAGGTAGAGAGGGGCGTCCCGGATACGGATATGATGTGGTGATGAACCGGGCAGAGTTCGACCGCTTTCTGAGAACAGTGAAAGATAAGCCTTTCGATTCTGACCGCAATAAACTGATCGAGACTACGCTTGTCTCTACCGGCTTTACTTCCGATCAATGCCTCCAGTTGGTTAAGTTGTTCAGTTTCGACAGTGAAAAAATAAAGCTGATGCAGGCCATGTATCCGCGGATTGTTGATAAACCGAATTTTTATCTGGTTATTGAGAGTCTGACCTTTCAGTCCGATAAGAATAAGATGAACGAATTTGTGAGAAAATACCATAGTCAACGTAACTAAAACCTATATAAATTATGAAAAAGATACATGTTTCAGCAATACTACTCTTGCTCGTTGTCATGAGTAGTTGTGCCAGCCTGTTGGCAGATTTCAGGAACAGCCAACTGATGGGTATTCAGAAAGGAATGACGCAACAAGAGGTGAAAACCATTCTTGGAGAACCGAACTACAGACGCTTTGATGGTGGCATGGAAGAGTGGGAATATCGCGGGTACCTTTCCAAAGCAGGGCCTTCGGTGATTTGCGTTAACTTTATAGACAACCGTGTCGTAGGGCTGGATTCGTTCAAGGACGGTGCACCCACTGTTCCTCCCGCTCCATCTTTCTCTTTAGGTATTGGCGGTACAGTTTCCGCTTCGGAAGTGGGGCATTCCTATAGCTACAGGGCAATGAGAAATGATGAATTTGCCCGCTTCCTGAATGATGCAAAGAGTAAAACATTCGACTCGGACAGGACGGACTTTATCGAAAAAGCAGCGAGTTCTACCGGGTTTACTTCAGAGCAATGCCGTAGACTGATAAAACTTTATAGCTTTGATGATGACCGGACTAAGGTGCTGAAGATACTTTACCCGAGTGTAGTGGATAAAGATAACTTCTCCATAGCAGTAGATGAACTGGACTTCCTGTCGAATCAAAGTACTGTGAAGGACTTTGTGAAGAATTATAATAGAACTAAATAGACTTGAGATATGAAGAAACGAGTACTGATATTCTTTCTGGCCATCGGAATCACTGCTGTAAGTAGTGTGAGCATGGCTGCCATGAGCAATAGCCGCATTCGTAAGGAGACTCGTTTCCTTACCGACAAGATGGCCTATGAATTGAACCTGAGTACGGGACAATATAATGATGTATACGAAATCAATTATGATTTTGTTTACTCCATCCGTTATCTGATGGACGATGTGATGCGGGGAGAAGAGTGGGCGCTCGATAAATACTATCGCACGTTGGATATTCGTAACGATGACTTACGATGGGTGCTGACTGCTTCACAGTATCGGCGTTTTATAGGGGTGGATTATTTCTATCGCCCGATTTACGCCAATGGCGGAGGCTGGAGCTTCCGGGTCTATATCCGGTATACAAACCATAACCACTTCTATTTCGGAAAGCCTTACCACTATAGCAGTTATTGCGGCGGACACTATCGTACGCACTATCATAACAGCTATTATCGCGGACGTTACCGGCATGATTTCTATTCCGGTTCCCACAGCATAAGAGATCACCGGAATTATAACACGCACCGTCGTTCCGATTTCGGTACGGTAACTATACGTCCTAATTCGGCACGGAGAGATGATGTGCGGAGGAATGATGTGCGGAGGGAAAGTTCTGCCTCACGAGATAAAAACAGGGTGACTCCGAGGAGTTCGGCAACTCCCAATAGGGTGACTCCTGAACGTACGGATAGCAGACGCAGTAGTAGCCGGAGCCAGGAGAGGGTGAAGAGTAATAATGGCACCCGAAGTTCAGTCTCTGAGCGTTCTTCTTCAAGCAGACGCAGCAATGGAAATTCTTCTTCAGGCAGTAGCCGTAGTTCTTCTTCCCGCTCGTCGGAAAGAGGGAGCCGGGATAAATAACGTCAGTTCGACGAATTTTATTTGTCTGCATTTCGATCTTCCACCTTCCATCTTTTTGAGTTTATCACTCTAATAATCAAAGAAATATCCGGGTGGAAGATCGCATTTTTCAGCCCTTTATCTTCCACCCGTATCTTCCATCTTCCACCTACTGTTTTAAGGCAAAAATAAGGCGTAAATGCTGGTCGTCAGCCGAAAAATACGCCTTGCTTAAGCAAATACACCTCTTAAAGCATTTCGTTTTCCCTTGTTGTTTAACCGGAAATGGTGCAATCTGCATCCGGTTCCGGGCAGGCGTGCCCATGAGCCCGGGTACACGTGCCCATGAGTCCGTATACCTGGGCTTATAAGCCCAGGTATACGGGACGAGATAAAGATACCGACATGAATGATTAAATATTGATAATTAGATGATTAAATATGAAATAGAATAGAGAAGCGATTCATGTGAACTGGTTAAATGAAAGAAAAAGAACCGCTGTCCTCCGGGGGGTAGAGTGGCAGCGGTTCGACGAGTTAACTGGTTTGGTGAGTCGGATTTAGATTTAAAGTCAATTATAAAAGAGAATTTATTATGAAAGATCAAAGTACTATAGCCCGTCTATAATGACAGGAGTTTTGTGATAATGGTTCTTTTTGCATATTTGATTGATCCGGGATATATATTTGGAAGTGGCATACGCCTGGCTTGGTGTACGTTTCAGGCACGAATATTTCACTTTATGAATTTCTAAAAGAAGTTCGGCTACAAAGACAATCATGTCTGCACGTTCGATATGGGAAGGTGAACAGAAACATTCTGAATATTCATAATCCCGCGTAGAGAGTGTATAATGCAGAATCTTTTTACCTCGCTGAAAAATAAAATCCAACCGATACCAACCGTTTGCGTTGGTTCTGCGCCGGTGGAAAGACAAGATTTTGATAGTAGATTGTTTGCCCATAGCTCAAACGTATATCGGGCAGGGAAAAATGAACGGCCCTGCTGACCCGCTGAACTACATCATTCCATTGCAGAGCAAGAAAAGCATATATGCTGACCCATTACGGTATCAGACACGGGGGCAGAGCCGTCTTTTATCCAGAAGCTGCGGACATAAATAAATTATGCCCGTAGCTAAAGTTAGACAAAGAATGCTTTCTATGTCTTGCTCTCCAAGCGAGAGAATGTTGTAGTTCACCACAAAGATGGTGATAATTTCTGAATTGCCATAGCAAACGGCTAAAAAATGTACAATGAAACACTTTTTGCGGTGGAATTGTTTGCTGAATACCCTTTGTATAGGGGGACTTAACAAAGAAATAACGGTTCTGTGTCGGTAAATGCTCTCTTAGCAGATAAATCAGTTAGGATGGGGATGTGTCAAAAGCCTTTTCACCACATAGATTATCACAGATTAACAACTTTACTAATCAATGACTTAAAATTCACTCTGTGTCCTCTGTGGTGAGTTTCCCCCCTATTCTGCTTTTGGTATCTGATAAATTACTGTATGCTGTCTCTCTCCAAGTCTTTCCTTGCTTCGCCGGTCACATTTATCTCCGGGCGGATACTGTCCGCCGCCGCTTCGCTGATAACTCCCTTTTTTGCCAGTCGTTCGGCTATCAATCGATAATAGCCTTCCAGGTTTTCTTTCAGTTTCATGTCACCGGTGAACGAATTTCGGAAATGCTTGGGCTTCGGAATGATGGATGCCAGGAAGATGGACTCCTCGGCTGTCAGTTGAGACGGGCGTTTTTTAAAGTAGTAGGCAGCAGCCTCCTGTGCTCCGTAGACAAGCGGCCCCCATTCCACTATGTTCAGATATACTTCGTACATCCTGTCTTTGGAAGTGAGACGTTCCGTTTCTATCAGCCAGACGATCAGGGCTTCTTCCAGTTTCCGGGCTATGTTTTTGTTCCGGTTCAGGAATACGTTTTTTACCAGCTGCATGGTGATAGTACTTCCCCCACGGGCAAAACGTTTCACTTTCAGGTCTTGTATCAATGCTTCACGCATGGCATCGGGAAGAAAGCCCCGGTGATAGTAGAAAGCTCCGTCTTCACTTTGCATCACAGACATTTGCAATAGTGGAGAGATGCTGTCCAGTGGCGTGAAATGTTCCCAAGAGGGGCCTATGGGGAAAGTGCGTACCGGCTGTCCGTTTTCGTAAGCCGTATAGATAAACTCTTCCGACATTTTACCAAGGTCTGTGGCTCCGTATTTCACGATGCGGAAGTTTCTCTCTTTTAGTTCCGATTCCAGCTTCAGGCTGTCCGGTAGGGCAAAGTCCACATCCAGCAAGAAATGATAGGACAGTTCGCCGTCCGTCTTTATCCCTTCCAGATTGCTGAATAGTCCTTTGGGGAGTGAGCCGAAAAGTTCGTTTGCCGGAAACCAGGACTTGTTTAAAGCTGCTGTGAAGTGCCATTGGTGTTCTCTCTTCTCGGCTTTCAGATAAGGATGAAGCTGCATTTGGTTGAATTGCATCAAGGTTGTGCTGTCCAGTTCGGCGAACTCTTTACCCACAAGAACCCGGTAGGATATTTGTCCGCGGTCCAGATTGACTGTTTGAGGGGAAAGAGCTTTGTGATACACTTCAAGTCCGTTGACTGCTGCTTGTCCTGTCAGTATAATCTGACCGCTGTTTCCTTCCGATTCAGTCAGGCTATAGGTAAGGGTATCCAAGCGAATGTCCGCACCGAAACGGCGTTTGAGATAGGGGAGGGCGATTTTCTCTTTATGCTGTGCATAAAGTTCGGCTTTTAGCGTGTGGTGGCTTCGGTTTACCTCTCCACAGGTGGTCCAATGTTGGCTTACCGAATCTTCCTGTACTTCGATATCGGAGTTGAAATGGTTTTGCCGTATGCTTAATTGCGGGATGTGGATAGCTACGAAGTTACGGTCTTTCCGTTCGCTGACGTCGACTTGACGCAGTGTTCCGTTTTCGGGTAAGAGACCATAGAGCAGGTTCAGTATCCTGTTCACTCTGTGGGCATAGTCGGCTTGTGCCGAACCGGCCGGTACCTCCTGTTCCTTTTTCAGGAAGAGGAAGTCATAATTTGCTGTGCTGTCTGCTTTGATGAATGAAACTTTCAGCCGGTCGGCGGTTACGTTGCGTACTTCGATCTTTCCGCGTAGCAGTTTCCAGAAGCTGAGGCGCATGTTCAGGGCATGCAGGGTGAGGAGGGTGTCCCGCTTGTCAGGGACTACGGAAAGATTGCTCAGCTCGATTTCGTTCAGCCCTTTCATTCGCAAGGCATCGTAGCGGATGGATAATCCGTATTTTTGTTCGGTGCGCAGTATCCGCTTGCCAACCATTCGGCAGAGAATTCCGTTGCGTCCCCAATATAAACCTGTCAGAACAAGGATCAGGACACTTCCTGTAATGATGAGAGCGATGCTCCCTTTCGTACGATATTTTCCCATTATGATATGTAAACTACGGATTTATCGGCTGCAAAGTTATACAATTCCGGGAGGATGGATGATGCTCTTTCCGGAAAAATATTCTATCTTTGAGAAATCGATCATATGAGATACCGTGAAACAACTACGAACAGATAGACAGACTCTCAATGACTTAGGAGTGATGGAGAGTACGTACGGAGAGAAAACTCTTTTCTCTCTCTTTGACATGACGGAAAGTGACGGAGGAAAGAGGTGTCTGGAAGATTGGGCAACCCATCCCATATCCGATTGGCAGATGCTGCATGAAAGGCAGGAGGCAATCCGGTGTCCGGACTTCCCCGAAATACGTATTTGTCGGGAAGAGCTGGATTTTATAGAGTTTTATCTTAGTCAGGGAGACCGTCCGACAAGGGTTACTTATCTGGAATCTGTTTTATCACGTGCTTTCAGGGTGTTCAGAAGTACTCCCGAACGCTATATCATTCAGAGAGGAACAAAGTTGCTTGAAAATGTTTTGCTGGAACTGAAGATTTTTGCGGATCATGTGACCGAACTTTCTCCCCGGTTAATCCGCAGCATGGTAGCTACTGTCCTGGAGACTTATCAGGCTACGGAGTTGGGCAAAATGGTAGAATCCTGCGGACAGGAGGACGGTTTTTACCGGACCGACCGGCTGGATTATATTTTCCGCTATCGGCGCAACCATACCATTGCTGATCTTCTTTCGATTGTATATCAATTGGATGCCATCCGTACCATGCACCGTACGGCTGTTACGAAAGGATGGTGTTTTCCTACGTTTACGACCGATGGCAAATTTGTGCTTCGTGACTTTTACCATCCTCAGGTGAAAGATGCGGTGAAGAATGACTGGGATATGGAGCATGGGAATATCTGTATCTTTACAGGATCAAATATGGCCGGTAAATCCACGACCTTGAAAGCGATAGCGTCCGCCGTATGGCTGGCTCATGCCGGATTTCCGGTGCCTGCTTCTTCTATGGTCTGTCCGGTGTTTGATGGTATCTTTACTTCTATCAATCTTCCGGATTCGTTAAGGGATGGGCGCAGTCATTTTTATGCGGAAGTACTCCGGGTGAAAGAGGTGTTGCAACAGATTAATGAAGGTAACCATTGTTTTGTGCTGTTCGACGAATTGTTCAGGGGGACCAATGCACGGGATGCTTTTGAAGCATCGGTAGCCGTGACCGAAGTGCTCAGGGAGAAGGTTCACAGCCGTTTCCTGATATCCACGCATATCATAGAACTGGCCCGGAGGCTGGATGGAGACGATTCTTGTTGCTTTTATTACCTGGAATCTGCCATAACAGATGACGAACTGGTATGTAACCATAAAGTGAAGCCGGGTATTTCGGAGTCCAGGGTCGGATACTGGATTGTGAAGAGAGAACTTGCCGGAATGCAGTAATCGGATATAGAGGGTGTGCCTGGAGCCTGCCACAGCCTGACGGGTTCCCGGCACATCCTCGTGTTATTACTGTATCTTGATTACAATCGGTTTACGGATGTCCGTAACCTTGACTTGCACTACAATTCCGTTTAATTCCTTATCCGGAGTGGCTCTTACCTTTTTACCGTTCACCTGTATGCGGGCTTGTGTCGTGACTCCCGGCAGTTCAATCCGGTAAGCACGTTTCCGGGGCTGCCCTTCATAGGTTCCTTCTGCCGGCGACACGGTGATGATTGTTTGTTCTCCGGTCTTCTGATAGTTGAGGCGGGTGGTGGCATACTTGCCGGCCAGATAATCCTGCGTCAGTCCGTCATCCTCGTACAGGGTGTAAGTGTTGTCCGCTCCCTCTTCTCCCGGATAGCAACGCACGGTCAGTTCGGTGAGCGGGGTGGAGCACATTCTTTCCGTATATGGCTGCATCGGCAGCGGATGGCCTCCTTTGATAAACAAGGGGAATTCGTCCAGTGGGCTTTCTGTCTTTATGACTTGTCCACCCTCTTGTTTCTCGCCGGTGAAGAAGTTATACCAGCTTGTTCCGCCAGGCAGCCAGACCTCTTGTGTGGCTGTTTTCTTCTCTCCTTTGCCCTTTGTAGTGATGGGGGCACCCAGTAAAAGATCTCCGAACAGGAATTGTCCCGGATATTGATAGGCTTTTTCTTCTTCCGGATATTCGATGTACATGCCCCGGTTGAGCGGCAACATATCCGTATGGCACTGGCGGACGGAGGAGTAAATGTAGGGCATCAGCTGCGAGCGCAGGTGATAAATCCTGTGCATGGCCTTTTCTGCCTCTGTCCCCCAAAGCCAGGGGCGGCAGTCGAGTTTCTTGTCATATACCGAGTGGATGCGGAGTGAAGAGTTCAGCAGTCCGAATTGTGTCCAGCGGGTATAGAGTTCCGGATCGGTTCCGTCATAGAATCCACCGAGATCGTGTGCCCAGAAGAAACAGCCCGCATTGCCGCTGGTAGTCGTCAGGTCAACCTCAAAGCGGAGCAAGTCCCAGTTGCCCACGGCATCTCCGGAGAACTGGATCGGATGGCGATGGTCTCCCCAACCTGCCCAACGGCTGAATCCTGCGCCGCGGAGGCGGTTACCGGCCGAGTAGTTATAATAAATGTGGTTCAGCCAGGGAAGGTGTTTCATGTTTGTACCCCGTACCAGCGGATACAGATAATCTTGTTGCCAGTCGAGCCACCAGAATGCTACACCCATGGAGTCGCTTTCCTGATGGGCATGTCTCATGAAGGCATTCATATAATTGCGGTCGCCTGCGTCAAACAAGGGTACGCCGGTTTTCAGCGTATCTGCTCCCAGGTCACGTATGAATGCTTTGTAGCTGTCCTCGTGCGGGCGGATACCGTCGTGCGGATGTTCGTTCAGTACCACGTAAATATGGTCGTCTTTGAAGTCGCTTATCAGCTTCTCCGGTTCCGGAATCAGTTTCCGGTTCCAGCTGTAACCCGTCCAGCCGCGTGTGCCGGCATGTCCGGTTCCCACTTTGGCGTTTTGCGTATGCCATCCCATGTCGAACACCATGATGTCGAGTGGGAAGTCGTGTTCGCGATATTCACGTACCAGTTGACGGTAGTCTTCGTCCGTATAATTCCACCAGCGGCAATACCAGGAACCGTGTACATATTTGCGGGTCATCGGTGACGGACCGCTGACTGCCTGAAGCGATTTCAGGGCTGCCTTGTAGTCATTGCCGTAAACAAACAGATACAAATCCTGTACATGGCTGCGGTCGCGTTCGGTGACCCATCCGTTTTTCAGGATTTCTTTGCCGGTGTCGTTAATCAGGTACCATCCATCGCGGCTCAATAATCCTTCCTGTCGGTCGATGGGGCCGTCTACATCGTCGAGCGTGGTCACCGGTCCCAGCAGGTTCCGGCTTTGGCGGCTGGCTATGTACCAACGCGTCTCTTTGGGTGCGTTTCCGTTTCTGAAGTAGACAAACAGGTTGGTTTGCCCGAAGGGGAATCCGTCGTTGTAGTACTCGATGCGCAGGACGGGGGTGGTCATTACGTAACGGTTGCCCTCTTTTCTCTCCACTTTTACGTCGGTACATCTGGGAGTGCGGTCGACAGCGAAGAGTGTAGAGTCATTCAGGAACTGTCCCTGCTGTGCGTACTCCATACGCACCAGATGGTCGGTGATGAACGTGAACCGGCTGTTGCCTATAACTACCGGATTTGAACAGAAGGACGGCAGGCAGAAGAGTAGCCCGGCTATCCGGAGAATGGTTCGTTGGATGTTTCTCATGTCGTTTTTATTTTCGTTAATTGAACTGTTCAGGCTGTATCTGTATTTTCATTTCATACGAGGAACCCTCGCATACCCGGACGAAGCAGCTTCAATAAGATTCTCCTTTTATGGATTCTGTTCCAGACGCAGGTAATCCAGTGATTTGTTCTTCAGGATAGTGAGTAACATAGCTTGGGGAGAATTTATAATATCAGATTTCAGCTTCTCCCATAGCTTTATCAGGGCTTCGGCAGCGATGTCTTCTGCTGCCTGTTCGTCGTGTACATACGATCTGGCAAACAAGAAAGACTTTCTGTAGTAGAGAGTATGGAGAGCATTAAAACTGTTGATATTTAAGTCGTCCATCCTAATATTCCGTACCTGGGTATTTTTCTGTATTATCTAAATGCGCTGCAAGGTATGAAAAAAAAAGCAAAAGAGGATTAAAAGGTGTGTGTTTTCCTTTTTTCTGATATAAAATGTCCGCTAATGGAAGTGATATGTCCGTTGCTGAACATCTCTTTGTTTTATATATATGCTGATAATTAGATAGTTGTATACTTGGCACATTACTTGTACAGGGATAAACGGGTGAGTTGTCCGGTCGTGGTGTAACTTACTCTTAGATTGTAATTTTGATTGATAAAGGGTGGAATGTGAATTTCGCCCTTTATTTTGTGCGGGCAACAGGGTAAAAAAGATAGGGGGTGTGTCATTATTCACCACAGAGTAACACAGAGTTCCATAGAGAGAACTTAATCTGTTGATAGCTAAGGATATTTATCTGTGCAAACCTGTGTTACTCTGTGGTGAATAATGACACATCCCCCTATCACTTACAATAATAATAACCTCTTTTCTTAATCAATGGGCTGTCCTTTATAGAAGTCCAGTATCTTTGTACGGAACAGATAATCATATTTGGCTTGAATCTGGTCGGACAATGCTTTGGTGAGATTCAGCTTAGATTCATTGTATTCAACCGAAGTTGCTTTTCCATTATCGAATTTCTCACTCATCAGACGGAAAGATTCCCGGTTGGCCTCTACGGCTGATTCGCTTGACTTAAACTTGCTTTCGGCGGCTACAGCATTGTACCATGCTTGTTGGATTTCTTTGTACAGTGCTTTCTTGCTGTTGTCCAATTGCAGTGCCAGATTGGTCTGTTGCAGGCGTGCCGTACGTACGCGGTTGCGGGTAGCCAGACGATTGAATATAGGTATATTCAAACTGAATCCGGCATATTTATTCAGGTTGTTCTTCATTTGATTACCAAAACTTGAACCGGCACTACCGTTTACTGTATAGAAATTCGTACCTAATCCGGCTGAGAAGGATAACTGAGGATAGTAGCTGCTTTTAGCTATACGGATGTTTTTCTCACTACCTTCAAGGCGGTATTGGGCTGCTTTGATACCGGGCTTGTATAACATGGCCTGATTATAAATATCGTCCGGTGAAGTAAGTGGAGAAAACTCCAACTCAGTATCCGGGGCAGCCAATGCGAAGTTCTCCGGAGTTGGCAGTTCAAGCAATTGGCTTAGGTCGAGCAAAGCCAACCGGTAATTGTTATCTGCCTGCACAGCGCTCATTTCGTCTTGTGCAACACGTGCTTTGGCTTCAGCAACCTCGGCAGGAGAGGCTTTTCCTACTTCATGCAAGCGGGTGATACGGTTCAGTTGCTCTTTACTGAGGCCTACCTGGCTCTGGGCCACTTTACTTAGTTCCAGATTAAAGAGTACTTGCAGATAAGCAGAAGTGACATTGATGGCCAGATCCTCTTTCGCTTTATTCAAGTCTTCTATTGCAGCTTTCAGGTTGAGCTTCGTAAGCTCGTACTGATTGGGTAGTTCCAGACCGGTGAATAAGGGAATGTTCGTACCCAGGCTAAAGCTGCTGCTACCGCTGTTAATGTCGTTGTAGGTATTGTCTACGGGTGATGCCGTGCGCCCCCAGCTCCAGTTTTGCGAAGCGCTACCGCTGAGGTTGGGCAGGCGTGCCCATTTGGCTGTGTTTACATCCACCTTGCTTTGTTCGGCTGAATTTGCTGTTTGCTGCACACTGATGTTATGCTCAATGGCATAATCGATACACTGACGTAGAGTCCATCCTTCCTGTGCCTGTGCAGCGTAAGTGGACAGTCCGGTCAGTATCAGTAAATTAATTAATATTTTGTTTCCCATATTATGCGTTGTTGGTGATTCGTATTTTCTTTATACCTCTTTTATATATAAAGGCTTATTTACCTTTCTTTTCCGAAGCTCTCACTTTTTCTTTTCCGGTCAGACCTTCTTTGATTTCCAGTTTGATACCATCGCTCATACCGGTTTTTATTTGGCGACGTTCGAACTTCTGTTCGGGAATGCTATCGGTCATTACCCATACGAACGTGCTGTCACCGCTGAATTCGATTACGCCCTCGGGAACTGCCAAAACTTTCTGTGCGCGTTGCAGCACGATTTCTGCGTTGGCAGAATATCCGGAACGGATCTGTACTGAATCCGGTGCGTGAACGGCCGCTTTAATCTCAAACTGATTGGCTCCGTTTTCTTCCACACCTTTCGGAGAAATGTATTCCAGTTCGGCATCAAATGTAAGATTCTGCAAAGCACCGATCGTCAGTTTCACCGGCATACCTTCATGGATACGTCCAACCTCTGTTTCGTCGATTTTACCTTTGAAAATCAGGTCATTCATGTTAGCTACCGTGGCGATAGTCGTACCGTCATTGAACGTATTGCTCATAATAACGGAGTTACCTACTTTGATAGGTACATCCAGAATCAGTCCGTCGATGGTCGAACGGATCAGTGTGCTACTGAACGATGCACTGTTTTTGGTGATACCCTCTTTGATGATTTCCAATGCATCTTTTGCAGTCTGCAATTCTTCGCGTGCCTTCTTTATATCCACTTCACTCTTCTCGAACTCCTCTTTGCTGATTAGCTTGTCATTATAAAGCTTCTTGATACGTCCGAAGTCGGTCTCTGCCTGAGCTGCACTGATTTCTGCTACACGCACACGGCTTTCGGCTGAGTTTAACTGGCCCAGTTCCGGAATAACTTTCACTTTTGCGATCACTTCACCTTGTCTGATGGTTTGTCCGGCCTCCTTATATACCTCGGATATGATACCGGATATTTGTGGTTTAATAAGTACTTCATCTCGTGGTTCTACTTTACCGGTGGCCACTGTAGTCTTTTCCAGGTCGGCAACTTCCGGGGTGACAGTTTCATATACAGTTGTTTGGGGTTTCGACTTCTGGTACAGGAATATGAATGTCCCAATGAAGATGGCGGCTACCACTACCAGTAATGTGATTTTCAGATACTTTTTCATCTTGTTTTATATTTTGAATTGTTATTTTCTATACTTGACTGTGTCTCTTTTCTGCTTTTTGTGGGGGAGAGGCTGTACTTTATTCATCTCTGATAGCCTCTATCGGACGGATGGCCATTGCTCTGTAAGCCGGTGCCAGCCCGGCCAGTAATCCCAGTGTCACGAGTAACAGGCAGGTTCCGATAGCCATGCCAAAGGAGACCTGGAAGTGAGAATAATGGTCTTTACCGGAGTTAACGCCTATTTCCATCAATTGCAGGATCAATACTCCAAAAGAGATGCCGGCCATGCCTGCTATGGTAGTCAGTACCATACTTTCCGATAAGATCTGTTGCAGAATATCTTTCGGACGGGCACCGATGGCACGTCGTATACCTATTTCCGTGGTTCGTTCCTTTACCGTTACCATCATGATGTTCGATACACCGATGGCGCCGGCCAGCAAAGTACCCAGGCCCACCATCCAGATCAGTACATGGATACCGGTAAACAAATTATCCATCATCGAGAACATGGCTTCCGCATTCAGTTTCATGACTGCCTGCTTATCGTCCGGTGCTATATAGTGTGCTTCTTTTAGGATGCTTTCTATTTCCGGTTCCAGATCGCTTACTTTTTTCCCGGGTTTCACGGTATAGCATATCACATCGATACGTTTTCCCATATTGTAGGCTTGTTGCATGGTACTAAAAGGTAATACAACAGCTTCCGAAGCCCGTCCCTGAATATTTATGTTTCCTTCGGATACACACATACCGATCACCTGGTAATAGATTCCGTCTACCCGTACATACTTTCCACAAGGATCTTCGCCCGGATTGAAAAGGCTTTCGTAAACGCGTTTGCCGATCACGCAGACTTTGCGTCCTTCGCGTACGTCCACATCATTAATGAATCTTCCGTAAGCCATATCCTGATTTTCAATCTTGGCGTAGTCCGGATAGAGCCCCTTTACGCTGCAATCATACTTTTTTTCTCCGAAAATGGCTGTCGAGCCCCAGCGGGCTATCGATGGGGTAATAACATCGATATCTTTTACTTTCTCACGGATTTGTTCTACATCCGAGTTCTCGATATCCCAGTAACGTCCTTTACGGAATCCTTTGTAAGCTTCCCCTGTTTTCTGGGAGCCCATGAATCCCGAGTTGGTGGCAAATCCTTCGAATTCGGCTTGCATCATGTCCTGCATCCCTTGTCCGCCCCCCATCAGGGCTATCAACATGAAGATACCCCAGAATACTCCGAAAGCCGTCAGCAGGCTTCGTGTTTTGTTTCTTGTTATCGTGACGAGGATTTCCTCACACGTGTCTATATCTACTCTCATAATCAATCTGCTCTAAGTGCTTCAATAGGTCTGATACTTACTGCTTTTTTGGCCGGGAAGAATCCTGCCAATGTGCCTGCGATTACCAGGGTTAATGTGGCCTGTATGGCAATACTGATATCTACCGTCGGATTCAGGAATACCGTCTCCGAGAACATTCCCACATCTACGGTTTGTTCTCCGGCCACCTTATTCATCCATTCGGTAGCTGCGATTCCCGCTACCATGCCGATATATCCAAAGAGGGTCGTAATGGTTACACTCTCTACGATAATCAGCCATAGGATGGAGAATGGCTTGGCACCCAATGCCTTGCGGATCCCAAATTCGCGTGTTCTCTCTTTCACTGTGATCAGCATGATATTTGATACACCCACAATGCCACTCAGCAGTGTAAAGACACCGATCACCCAGATGGCCGTGCGCAGGATACCCATGGCATTCTGAGATTGCAGATAGTTGGTAAAGCGGTTCCATATCCATAGTGCACTGTTGTCCGAAGGATCGAAACGATGTTTGGCACCCATCACTTTACGATAGGCTGCTTCAAATGCCTCATTCGATTCCATCGTGGTGAGTCCTTTGGTCGTGAAAGTCAGGTTGTTTAGTTTATCGCCTTTATTGTAAATCACCTGTAGGGTTGAGAAGGGAATATATGCTTCACTGCTTCCCTGGTCACCCGGATCGGTGTAAAGTCCTACTACCTGATAAGAAACTCCACCGGCATTTACGAATTTTCCGATAGGCTCTGTTCGGCTTTTTCTGAAAAGGATCTCAGCCGTCTTGGTATGTAGTACAATTACTTTTCGCCGTTCTTTGAGGTCGATATCATTAATGAACCGTCCCTCTGTCGATTTTACGGATTCCACTTCTGTAAAGTTCGGATATACCCCTTCCAATGAAAGGTTAACGTACTCCTGTCCGTAACTCAGATTCACATTGCTCTGCCATTGACTGGCACCTACGCTGATGATGTTGTCACTGAAATGTTCCATGGTAGCATTCAAATCTTTGTTATCCAGTTGAATGCGGCGTCCCTCTTTCAGTCCGTCGTAGGGCTTTCCGGTCCATCCCGGATAGATTTTGATGGAGTTCAGTGCTCGTGCGGAGGATGACTTTTCAAAAGCATGGATTAGCCCGTTACCGGCTCCTAATAGCACTATCAGCATGAAAATTCCCCATGCTACGGCAAATCCGGTCAGGAACGTACGAAGTTTGTTCCGTTTGATGGTGCCATATATTTCTTGCCAAATGTCAATCATATTTGTATTTGTTTTTATTTCATATATCCATCCTTGCCGAATGGTGAGGCATCATGATTCTGGTTCTCTTCAATCCGTTCGATAATACCGTCTTTGATGTGAATAATCTTGTCCGTCTGGTTGGCAACTCCGCTTTCGTGGGTTACTACGACAATGGTCATTCCGGTCTTGTGCAGGTCTTTCAGGATTTGCATGACTTCTACTGAAGTTTTGCTGTCCAGTGCACCGGTAGGTTCGTCGGCCAGAATAATCTGAGGCTGTGTAATCAGGGCACGGGCGATGGCTACACGCTGTTTCTGACCGCCGCTCATTTCGTTGGGCATGTGATGTGCCCAGTCTTTGAGGCCAAGTTTGTCGAGGTATTCCATAGCCATTGCGTTCCGCTTTTTCCGGCTTACTCCTTGGTAAAATAGAGGTAGTGCAACGTTTTCTACTGCGTTTTTGAATGAAATCAGGTTAAACGACTGGAAGATGAAACCGATCATCCGGTTGCGGTACTCCGCGGATTTAGTTTCGCTCAGGTTTTTAATCAACACATTGTTGAGGTAATACTCTCCGTCATCGTAATTATCCAGTATACCTAATATATTAAGTAAAGTAGATTTGCCGGAACCTGATGCTCCCATAATGGAAACGAATTCACCCCGCTCGATATCGAGATTGATGCCCTTGAGTACGTGGAGGGGGGCTCCGTTGTTGTAGGTTTTGTTAATGTCTTTTAAGTGTATCACAGTTTCATCTATTTAGTTTCAATTTTCTTATGATTTGTTCTATTAGACGCACGGTTGATACGAAAAGTTGCAAACGAAGTGAACTTTTTTAAAAAAAGATTTTGTAGACTCAATCTTCTTTACGTAATTTGTGTGCAATAAACATTTAATATTAACTAACCCTTTAAATAAGAGTATCATGAATTCAAGCATGGAGAAACCCTACGTAGTGGGTATTGACATTGGCGGAACAAACACTGTCTTTGGAATTGTTGACGCGCGCGGAACTATTATAGCAAGCGGTGCAGTGAAAACTCAGGTATATCCTACAGTAGAAGAATATGCAGATGAAGTATGCAAAAATCTTCTGCCGTTGATCATTGCAAATGGCGGGGTGGATAAAATAAAGGGTATCGGCATTGGCGCTCCTAATGGAAACTATTATACCGGAACCATTGAGTTTGCTCCTAACCTGCCTTGGAAAGGTGTATTGCCGTTGGCTTCTATGTTCGAGGAACGTCTGGGCATTCCGACAGCCTTGACAAACGATGCTAATGCTGCCGCTGTGGGTGAAATGACTTACGGGGCTGCTCGCGGTATGAAAGATTTTATCATGATTACTCTGGGAACAGGTGTCGGTAGTGGTATTGTTATCAACGGACAAGTGGTTTACGGACATGACGGCTTTGCCGGAGAACTCGGTCACGTGATCGTTCGTCGTGACGGACGTATCTGTGGTTGCGGACGTAAAGGATGTCTGGAAACATACTGTTCGGCTACAGGTGTGGCACGCACTGCACGCGAATTCCTCGCTGCACGTACCGATGCCAGCTTGTTGCGCAATATCCCGGCAGAGAGCATTGTATCGAAAGATGTATACGATGCTGCCGTACAGGGAGATAAGCTGGCTCAGGAGATTTTCGAATTTACAGGTAATATTCTGGGTGAGGCATTGGCTGACGCTATTGCTTTTTCAAGTCCCGAAGCTATTATCTTGTTCGGTGGTTTGGCAAAATCGGGCGACTATATCATGAAGCCGATTACAAAAGCCATGGAAAACAATCTTCTGAACATTTACAAAGGCAAAACAAAATTGCTCGTTTCTGAGTTGAAAGACTCCGATGCTGCCGTACTGGGTGCCAGTGCATTGGCTTGGGAATTGAAAGACCTGAGAGACTAAGAGCGAATGAAAGCGATTATTTAGCTGAAAGCTCCGGAAGCAATTCCGGAGCTTTTTTTGTCTGTGTGGGCAGGAACTTCGGGATGTACTCCAATATCGTTTTGTCAAAAATGTCATTTTGTATTTTCTATCGGTTCAGGGCGGGCATATTCCGATCTTTGTTGGGAACCGGTGGGAAAAATGAATTTTAGCAGACTCCCGGAAGGTCAAAAAGATGTCTTATTGAGCTTGACCCTCTCCGGAAGAAAGAAAAGTTCTTTTATTCTGTTTTGTATGATAGCGAATCTTGTAGTCTAACTTCGAAATGGTACTTGGGATACCTCACTCCAACCGGAGCTAATAAGTGAAAAATGACTTTGATTTTAGACTATTAATAACCTCTTTGGAAGAAGTTAATGATTTGTTTCGACTTTATTAATAAAAGACTCGGACGTTATTAACAAAAGACTTGGAAGAAATTAATAATCTCTTTCGTCTTTTTCCGTATATATACTCTCAAAGTGATCAAGTTCTGCATGAATACTCTTTTTTTATGCAAGAAAGATCTACAGAAGCTCTTTGTTTAAGAAAGGGGTGGTTAGCAAATCGATTGAAAAGAGAGTATAATGATTCCCTTTTATAAGATTTAGCATCTTTTTGCCGGATTCCTTTTTTATCATCTTCCAATGCTGTAAGGGGGGGCTATTTGTTTCTTTTGGATTTCCACACATGAAGACTATCGGAAGCTTTTCGGTGATTATGCTGTATAAGTGCTTGTGCCGCGAAAGGTAGGAATGATAATTGTGTTACGAAATAAAAAAGAGGAAATCTTGCCAGAAGATTCCCTCTTTTTTATTTCGAATCGAAAAGTAAGGCTGATTAGCCGTTAACTCTTTTTTCTTTGATTCTTGCTTTCTTACCAGTAAGAGCACGCAGGTAGTACAGTTTAGCGCGACGTACTTTACCAACCTTGTTCACTTCGATGCTGTCGATAGCCGGTGATTCGATTGGGAAAATTCTTTCTACGCCTACAGTTCCTGACATTTTACGTACAGTAAAACGTTTCTTTTCTCCGTGACCTGCAATTTTGATAACAACACCACGGTACAACTGTACACGTTCTTTGTTACCTTCGATAATACGATATGCTACTGTTACAGTGTCGCCTGCTTTGAAGCTCGGGTGCTGTTTTCCGGTAGCGAATGCTTCTTCTGCAATTTTAATTAAATCCATTGTTGTTTATTATTAAATTGTTTTATCGTTACAACGCAACATACCAGGCAACTCTCTCCTGACAGCGATTGCGCGAAAGCGGTGCAAAGTAACGAATTATTTGCCGGATAGCCAAATGTTTTTGTATATTTGTAGCATTATTAAGTACTTAAGGATATGAAACAAAATTACGCAAAGATTATTTCAGGAGTAATTCTGGCGGGGTTGCTGACATTTACTTCTTGCCAGTCGACGCACGAAATGGCAAAAGCCGATTATCGGGTTGCCAAGGTAGAAGGAAGGATGATTGACATTGACGCTAAATGGGATGCTCATCCCGATGCAGATGCCGTGGCAATATTAAAGCCTTACAAAGAGAAGATAGACAACATGATGTATGAGGTAATCGGCACCAGCGAGCAGAAGATGGACAAAGGTCATCCCGAAAGTCTGCTTTCCAATCTTGTTGCGGAGGTATTGCGCCAGGCTGCGGTGAAAGTACAGGATAAGCCGGCTGACATGGGATTGGTGAATATGGGCGGATTGCGTAATATTTTGCCTGCCGGGGATATTACGGTGGGAACGGTATATGAGATATTGCCATTCGAAAATTCACTTTGCGTAATGACGATGAAGGGAACACACCTGAAAGCATTGCTCACAAGTATTGCTTCGCTGAAGGGAGAAGGAGTGAGTGGTATCCGGATGGAAATCACTAAGGATGGAAAATTACTGAACGCTACAGTGGGCGGCCAGCCGATTGATGACAACAAACTTTATACGGTGGCGACCATTGATTATCTGGCTGACGGTAACGGAAGCATGGAAGCTTTCTTGCAAGCGGAGAAACGTGTATGTCCGGAAGGAGCAACATTACGCGGACTCTTTCTTGACTATGTGAGACAACAAACAGCTGCCGGAAAGAAGATAACTTCGGCACTGGATGGTAGAATCACCGTGAAGTAAAGGTATAATAGAATGTAAAATGATAAAATTCAGTGAATTATGATATCCCCAACCAATAATAAATATATTCTTAGTTTTATGGAAAAGAATTTTCTGGCTTTCTTTTTCATTTTCTTTTTTTCTTTTTCAGCATTTGCCCAACAGGATAAAAAACTGATCCTGTTGCAGACCAGTGATGTGCATAGCCGTTTGGAACCTATCAATCAGGAAGGTGACCGGAATTATGATAAGGGAGGATTTGTACGTCGCGCTACATTTGTGAAAGAGTTCCGTAAGGAACATCCTGATATGTTATTGTTCGACTGCGGAGACATATCACAGGGGACCCCTTATTATAATATGTTTCAGGGTGAGGTAGAAGTGAAGATGATGAACGAAATGAAATATGATGCCATGACTATTGGCAACCATGAATTTGATTTCGATCTGGATAATATGGCACGTTTGTTCCGGATGGCCGACTTTCCGGTGGTATGTGCCAACTACGATGTGAGTGCCACAGTGCTTAAAGACTTGGTGAAACCATATGTAATCATCGAGAGAGACGGAGTTAAGATTGGTGTTTTGGGATTGGGCTGCCAACTTGAAGGCATGGTTCAGGCCAATAAATGCGTGGGAGTCGTTTATAATGATCCTGTAGCTACGGCAAATGAAGTGGCTGCTGTCCTGAAAGAAAAAGAGGGTTGTGATGTGGTTGTTTGTCTTTCTCACTTGGGTGTGCAATATGATGAAAACCGGTTGATTCCTAAAACCCGTAATATAGATGTTGTTCTCGGAGGGCACTCGCATACCTTTATGAAAGGACCGAAGACTCTTCTTAATATGGATGGCAAAAATGTATCATTGATGCATACCGGTAAGAGCGGGATCTATGTAGGACAGATGGACTTGACACTTGAAAATAAGAAATAAGAGGGATTTTCCCTTTTGAAATACCCCCAAACAAACTATGCTAAAACAACTGCTAACCGCTGCGTTGCTGCTGGGTGCGGGTGCTCTTTGGGCTCAGCAAACAGCAGGACTCTTGCCTGTACGGGAAGATGTACATTGCAATGAATGGGTAGAGCAAACGCTCTCCCGCATGAAACTGAAGGATAAGGTCGGGCAATTATTTGTTTATACCCTGGCTCCACGGACAGATAAAGATACTGAAAAATTAGTGGATAAACTGACCCGTAAGTTGAAAGTGGGTGCTTTCCTGTATTCCGAAGGAACGGTAGAAGGTCAGGCGAAATTGACCAACCGGGCACAAAGCCGGTCGAAAATTCCGTTAATGATCACTTTTGATGGTGAGTGGGGACTATCCATGCGATTGGAGAATACGCCTGTGTTTCCGCGTAATGCGGCATTGGGTTGCATCAGTGATAATGCACTGATTGAGGCCTACGGGCAGGAAGTGGCACGTGAATTCCGGGAGATGGGTGTACATGTTAATTTTGCTCCGGATGCGGATGTCAATACCAATCCTGATAATCCGGTGATCCATGTGCGTTCGTTTGGTGAAAACCCGGAAGCGGTGGCTGAGAAAGTGATAGCTTATGGGCGTGGATTGGAGAGTGGTGGTATCTTGTCTGTTTCCAAACATTTTCCCGGACATGGTGATACGGACGTAGATTCTCACAAGGCGCTGCCTGCGGTCTATTACAATCGGGCACGTCTGGACAGTGTGGAACTATATCCTTTTAAAGAGGCCATTCGGGCTGGTTTAGGTGGTATTATGGTAGGGCATTTGCAGGTTCCGGCTCTGGAACCTGATCGTATAACTCCTTCTTCATTGTCGCGTAGCATTGTGACAGATGTGCTGCGAGGAGAGCTGGGATTCAATGGCTTGGTCTTTACTGATGCGCTTGCCATGAAAGGAGTAGCAAGCGAACCGGATGTGACGGTGAAGGCTCTGAAGGCGGGCAATGATATGGTATTGGTGCAACAAAATATAGAGAAAGCACAGCAGGATGTTCTGCAAGCCATTAAGGAAGGACGGCTCAGTATGGAAGAAGTAAATGCAAAATGCCGCAGGATCTTAACTTATAAGTACCGTTTGGGATTAAATAAGCGTCCTGTGATTTCAGTAGATGGGTTGAGTGATCGTATCAACACTCCTGAGGCACGGGCTTTACTGACAAAACTCCGCACGTCAGCAGTGACCGTACTGGGGAACTATTTCCGGATTCTCCCTCTTGTTACTAAAGATGAAATAGCTGTATTGACGGTAGGTGGTGAAGGTAGTGATGCTTTGTTCATTGAAGAGTTACGCACCAGACTGTCATTGAAAACATTCCGAATGGATAAAGATACGGGAGAGGAAGAACGCAAACGGATAGCAAAAGAACTTGGAAAACATCGGAGGGTCATTGTGAGTATGACGATAAAAGATAAAGAAGCGGAAGAATATCGTCCGTTCTTTACAGACCTCAATCTCCAGGCTCCTGTGGTTTATGCTTTCTTTACTTCGTACCGGACCCTGGTGACACTTGAAGAGGCTGTTGCCCGTTCGGCTGCTGTTGTACTGGCACATTCCGATGAAGCGGATTTGCAACGTTATGTAGCGGATGTGGTATTGGGTAAAGCTTCGGCGACAGGGCGTTTGTCTATGCGTATCGGAGAGACGTTTGCTGCCGGTTCAGGTGTAGATATAGTGCCCGGCATGACTGCCGGTACGGCTCCTGAAGATTATGGATTGAAATCGTACCGACTTCATCGTATAGACTCTGTAGTATCTGCCGGATTGGCTGCCAAAGCATTTCCCGGGTGTCAGGTACTGGTATTGCGACATGGACAGCCTGTTTATGATAAATGCTTCGGCATTCATTCCGATACGGATAGTACCCCGGTACGTCCGACCGATCTTTTTGACCTTGCCTCTTTGACCAAGACAAGCGCTACACTATTGGCTGTGATGAAACTTTATGATCAGGGACAGTTGAAATTGACTGATCCTGCTTCTAAATATTTGCCTGCTTTACGGAATACGAACAAAAAGAATATTACCATTCGGGAGTTATTGTTGCATGAATCCGGCTTGGTTCCCTATATCCGTTTTTATCGCAACGCAATCGATGAATATTCAGTAACCGGTCCTTTTACACAAGGGTTTGTGGATGAATGGCATCATACCCGTATGGGGGAATATACTTATGCCTGTTCGGATTTCAAGTTCAGGAGAGGGCTCGTCTCTGCAACAAAAACGCCGGAACATACGTTGAAAATAGCCGATGGAATGTGGCTGCACAGAAAGTTTAAAGCCGCAATGATGAAGAGTATTGTTCAGTCGGAACTGGATCGTAAACGTTTTGTGTATAGTGATATCGGCTTTATTCTGTTACAGCAGGTGGTAGAATCCATAACCGGTCAAACGCTCGATGCTTATTTGGCTGCTGAGTTTTATCGACCTATGGGGTTAGAACGTACGTTGTTCCAACCGTTAAACTGTTATAAGAAAACAGAAGTAATGCCGACTGCTACCAATGATTATTTGCGTCGGCAGAACCTTTGCGGATATGTGCATGATGAAGCGGCTGCCTTTATGGGAGGCGTGAGTGGCAATGCCGGATTATTTTCGACAGCCTGCGAACTTGGAAAGATCTATCAGATGATTCTCAATGAAGGCGAACTGGACGGGAAGCGTTATCTCAGATCGGAAACCTGCCGTGCATTTACTATGGGAAAATCTGCTGTCAGCCATCGTGGATTAGGATATGACAAGCCTAACTTGAATGATCCGAAAGCAAATGCCTGTGCACCTTCGGCACCGGCCTCTGTTTACGGACATACTGGATTTACCGGTACTTGTGCTTGGGTGGATCCGGAAAATGACTTGGTTTATATCTTTCTGAGTAACCGTCTCTGTCCCGATTCCTGGAATGGAAAGTTGAATAGCATGAAGATTAGGCAAGGGATACAGGAAGTGATTTATCAGTCATTATATACAACAGAATAGCTAATGGCTTTTTACAATATAGAATGAAAAGAAGATATTTATTTGCTGGTTTAGTCGTATCAGCGTTTTTTGTGGTAGGGGCGAAAACTCCTACTTTAAAAGATACTCCTATTGGTGAGAACTTTCATGCTCCTCCCGGTGTATCTGCTCCTATAGAACCTTTATTGCTTTATCAGGCCTCTCAGGACGAAAAATGCCGTCACTGGGTCGATTCTGTTTACAAGCGGATGAGTTTGAAAGAAAAGGTTGGCCAATTGTTCATTTATACCATTGCACCTGTGCAGACCAAACGGAATATGCAGTTGTTGCGTGATGCCGTTCATACCTATAAAGTCGGTGGATTACTCTTTTCCGGTGGAAAGATACAGAATCAAGCTACACTGACCAACGAAGCGCAACGGATGGCACGCTGTCCGTTGCTGATAACCTTCGATGGTGAGTGGGGACTTTCCATGCGTTTACGCGGTACTCCTGTTTTTCCGAGAAATATGGTATTAGGATGTATTCAGGATAATCGGCTGATCTATGAGTATGGACGGGAAATGGCTCGCCAGTGTCGTGAACTGGGAGTACAGGTGAATTTTGCTCCGGTGGCTGACGTAAATATCAATCCGGATAATCCGGTTATCAACACCCGTTCGTTCGGTGAAGATCCGATGCAGGTAGCCGACAAAGTGATTGCTTATGCTTCGGGGCTGGAGAGTGGAAAAGTCCTTTCGGTTTGCAAGCATTTCCCGGGACATGGTGATACGGACGTGGACTCACACAAAGCATTGCCCGTATTGCCTTTTACACGTGAACGTCTGGACAGTGTAGAACTATATCCGTTTAAAGAGGCTATCCGTGCCGGAGTCAGTGGTATGATGGTGGGGCACTTACAGGTTCCTGTAATCGAACCAATCGGTGGATTGCCCTCATCTTTATCGCGCAATGTGGTTTATGGTTTGCTGACCGAGGAATTGGCTTTTAAGGGACTTATTTTTACGGATGCGCTTGCTATGAAAGGGGTTTCCGGTAATCAGAGTGTCTGTCTGCAAGCCTTGAAAGCCGGAAATGATATGGTATTGGCTCCCCGCAGGCTAAAGGAAGAGATAGATGCTGTATTGGCAGCGGTGGAAAAAGGAGAACTTCCGGAAGAGGAAATTGATGCAAAATGTCGGAAAATACTCACTTATAAATACATTTTAGGTCTAAAGGATAAACCTTTTGTGAGACTATCGGGGTTGGGGTCTCGTATTAATACGCCTCAAACACGTGATTTGATTCGCAGGCTAAATCTGGCTGCAATTACAGTGTTGAATAATAAAGGAGGCGTATTGCCTCTGCATCCCGACCTGAAAGAGGTAGCTATATTGAATGTCGGTGATGGCGGGAAAACAGAACCTTTTGACCGCGAAATAAAGAAGTATATTCCATTTACGCGTTTTCAATTGCGTAAAGATTTGCCGGAGGTCGAACAGCAGAAACTGCGTGATTCTCTTGCTGCTTATCGCCGCATTATTGTTACTGTTACCGAGCAACGCCTTGCTCCTTACCAATCATTTTTTGCCCGGTTTGCTCCGGAAGCTCCTGCAATTTATGTATTCTATACTCCGGCTAAATCCATGTTGCAGATCCAGCGGGCTGTATCGGCGGCTGAGGCTGTGGTACTGGCTCATGCTCCTCATGATGATGTTCAGGAACGTGTGGCTGATATACTTTTTGGCAAAGCGACAGCAGACGGAAGGCTATCTGCCAGTGTAGGTGGATTGTTTCCTGTCGGTTCGGGAGTGACGATCACACCGCATACGCCTTTCCATTTTGTGCCCGAAGAATATGGTCTGAAATCGGAGGTACTAAGTCGCATCGATTCAATTGCTTTGGAAGGTATTAAAGAAGGAGCTTATCCTGGTTGTCAGATACTGGTGATGAAGGATGGCAAGACTTTATATGACCGATGTTTCGGGCATCATACAGATGAGCATAGTGAGAAAGTGAAACCGACCGATCTTTATGATCTGGCTTCACTGTCAAAAACAACAGGTACATTGTTGGCTGTAATGAAGCTCTATGATAAAGGGTGCTTTAATCTGACTGATAAAGTGTCTGATTATCTGCCTTTCTTGCGTAAGACGAATAAGGAGAATCTGACCATTCGTGAACTACTCTTGCACCAATCGGGGTTACCTTCCGGATTAGTCTTCTATCAGGAAGCTATTGATAAGAAAAGTTATAAAGGTTCGTTGTTCAAGCAGTCAAAGGATGCGTTGCATACGGTACGGTTAGGTGCTCGTACTTGGGGAAATCCGAGGTTCCGGTTCAATAAAGGGATGGCAGCCGAGACGAAAAGCGGAGACTGTATCCTTCAGGTTTGCGATAGTCTATGGTTAAATCAGTCGTTCAGGGAAGAGATGCAGAGAAAAATTGCAGAAGTACCGTTAAAGGATAAGAATTACCGTTACAGTGATATCGGATTTATCTTGTTGCAGATGCTTGCAGAAGAGTTAAGTGGTAAACCATTGGATGAATATCTGTGGCAGGAATTCTACAAACCGATGGGGCTGGAGCGTACTGCATATCTGCCGTTGCGTTACTTCGATAAAAAAGAGGTAGTACCTTCTGCAGTAGACCGTTTCCTGCGTAAGACTACTTTGCAGGGATTTGTCCATGATGAGTCGGCTGCATTTCAGGGAGGTATTTCAGGAAACGCCGGACTTTTTTCTACAGCTCGTGAGGTTGGTAAGGTCTATCAGATGTTACTTAATGGTGGTGAGCTGGATGGACGGCGTTATTTAAGTAAAGAGACTTGTGCTTTGTTCACTACCGATAAATCTAAAATCAGCCGCCGTGGTCTGGGCTTTGATAAACCGGATGTGGTGAATGAAAGTAAAAGCCCGTGTGCTGTTTCTGCTCCTGCTTCTGTATATGGGCATACCGGATTTACAGGAACCTGTGCCTGGGTAGATCCGGATAATGGTTTGGTTTATGTGTTTCTGAGCAATCGTACCTATCCCGATGCTTGGGTTAACAAATTATCTAAAATGGCAATACGGGAAAAAATTCAGGAAACCATTTATGAGGCGATGAAGTAGAATTAATCATTACATATGCCAGCGTATTATAAGTCAACTCTTGGTGAGGAGGTATCTCACTGAGATTTGATTTATAATGCTTTATGATTCATGATGTTTTGTGCTTTGATATTTTTATTTAGTACTATAACTCCACCGTGATAGCTTCTGACAAATGTGAATAGCATTCTTTTAATGTAAATAATTTAGCCTGAGATGGGTGTGGGATAGAGAAAAGTATTAAAATCAATAGTAAAAAGAGCATTCTCTTCTAAGTTCTATCAGAACTTTCCGAAAGGAGTTAGGGGAAATTGGGGAACATTTTCTCATAAGTATTAATATTTAATTGGTTTTGAGATAGCAATATAGGATCTGTTTGGAATCGGTTAAATATATGTTTGTTTACTATCCTAATCCTATTTTTCTACCTGTATTAGATTTAACTTTCGCAGACAAAGTTAACTCTATTTTTTATAAATACAATAAACAATACTAAAAAATAATATAAAAGAAGTCCCCTGTTGGAGTGAATGTTTCCCCAATATGAATCAAAAAGTAATATAAAATGAAAATGGATGATTACATATTGTTTTAAGTTCTGATAGGACTTGGCATTTCTGCCGGCCTACTCTCTCCGAACCATGTGTTCGCTACGTCTTTAGAGACTTATGAGAACCAGTCTGTTGCTGCCATTCAGCAAGCAAGGAAGATTACCGGTACTGTAACCGATGCTGCCGGTGAACCGGTCATTGGTGCTACTGTCCTGGAAAAGGGTAATGCTTCCAATGGTACAATTACCGATATTAATGGTAAATTCTCTCTTTCTGTTTCGGGCAATGCCGTAATCAGTATTTCGTATATAGGATACATAACGCAAAATATTAAGATAACCAATCAGAGCTCACTCAAAGTGATATTGATGGATGATACCCAAGCACTGGAAGAAGTGGTAGTGGTAGGCTATGGCTCTCAGAAGAAAGCGAATCTGACCGGTGCCGTATCTTCAGTCAAAATGGATGAGGTATTAGGTGACCGTCCTATCTTGAATGCATCCGATGCTCTTCAGGGAGCTGTCCCGGGATTGTTTGTTTCTAACGGAGGTAATGCTCCCGGAACAAGTAAATCTTTCCAGATTCGTGGTGCCTATTCTGTCGGCGTCAAGAACTCGGACGGTTCATATGGTAATACCATTAAGCCACTGGTACTGATCGATAATGTGGAAGGTGATCTTGACATGGTCAATCCGGAAGATATCGAGTCAATCAGTGTATTGAAAGATGCTGCTTCTGCGGCAATCTATGGTGCACGTGCTGCCGGTGGTGTAATTGTTGTCACAACCAAACGTCCCAAAGGTGCCGCTAAATTCTCATTGAATTACAATAATAACTTTGCTTTCGGAACAGCTGTCAACCTGCCTAAGCAAGCTCCGTTGATGGATTATCTGCAAGCTTATCTGGATTGCGGATATTCGGATGCCTATTGGTCGCTCGGTTCGCCAAGTGTCAGTAAATGGATGGAGTATCTCAGTGAATACCAGAAAAATCCGTCTGCTTTCAATACGGTAGGTGATGGTATCTATATGGATGAATCCGGTGTACCTTATTATCTGAATGAGAAAGACCTCTATAAAAACTTTATGGAGACCAGCTTCCAGATGACCCATAATATTTCGGCCTCCGGAGGTACGGACAAGCTCCGTTATCGTATTTCGGGAGGATATACTTCAAACGATGGTGTGTTGATATCCGATCGTGATAAGTTTGAGCGTATGAACATCAACACCTTTATTTCGGCCGATGTGACTAATTGGTTTACTCAGGAAGTGACAATGAGCTATGCTCACAGTTTGCAAACTTCACCCGGTGGAATGGGTGGTGTGTATAACACCCGTTTGATTTCATACTATCCCGAAGGAGATTTGCCGGCATCGGTTAATACTTTGGCAAACGAAGACCTTCCTTTGTTTACCCCGCGGAATCAGATTTTACTGTCGAACCCGGTAAACAACAATAATGATAATCCACGTATCTTCTTGAAATCTATTCTGAAACCGCTTAAAGGGCTGGAAGCAGTATTTGAGTATACGTTCGATAAAAACATTTATGATTATCATTGGTATACAGGGCAGTATGATTATACCACTATCCAGGGAGGAAGCTCTAAATCTTTTGTAGACGATTATCTGAGAAAATACAAACAGCATACGAATTATAATGCTATCAACGTGTATGCTACGTATAGTAAGAACTTTGGCAGTCATAATTTTAAAGTAATGGCCGGATTCAATCAGGAATCGAGCTATCAAGAGACTTTGGACGCCTACTCATACAATCAAGCTGTGATTGATGTGCCGGCAATGGGCTCCGGAACCGGAACCATCAAGACTACTGACTCATATAGTGAGTATGCTGTACGTGGTGGCTTTTTCAGGGTTAACTATAATTATCAGGACAAATATTTGCTGGAAGTAAACGGGCGCTATGATGGTTCTTCCAAATTCCCGAAGAGTTCCCGTTTTGGCTTCTTCCCTTCAGTGTCAGCCGGCTGGCAGATAGCACAGGAGAAGTTTATGGAGTCTACACGTAACTGGTTGGATGGGTTGAAAGTCCGTGCATCATATGGTGTTATTGGTAACCAGAATGTGAATCCATATACATTCACTCCGACCATGAGTGTCAGCAATAAGTCTACCTCCTGGATTATCGATAATACGTATGTTACCTCTATCAGCTCGTTGCCTGCATTGGTAAGCCAGAATTTTACCTGGGAAAAAGTAGGTACGGTCAATGTCGGACTGGACGTGAATCTATTCAATAATCGCCTGAATGGTGTATTTGAATGGTATCAGCGTAATACTAACGGTATGCTTGCTCCGGGCGTACAGTTGCCTGCTGTTGTAGGTGCCAGTGCTCCTTACCAAAATACGGCCGATATGCGTACCCGAGGTTGGGAACTGAGCCTGAACTGGCGCGACCAGATCGGTAAAGTAGGATATCGTCTTGGTTTTAACCTCTCTGATTATAAGTCGAAAATTACCAAATACGATGACAATGCGGCCACTAAACTGTTAAGCAGTTTCTATCCCGGACAGGTGATGGGTGAAATATGGGGTTATGTAGCAGACGGCTATTATACAGTAGATGATTTTGAAGATACTTCGTCCTGGAAACTGAAGGAAGGCATAACTTCGATTAATGGTTATAACGTCCGTCCGGGTGATGTGAAATTCAAAAATCTTCGTGATGATGAAAGTTCTACTAATGTTATTACAAGCGGTGACAACACATTCGATAATCCGGGTGACCGCAAAGTGATTGGTAATACGACTCCGCGTTATCAGTATGGTATTAATCTGGGAGCCAACTATGCCGGTTTTGACCTGAATGTTATCTTGCAGGGAACCGGAAAACGTGATTACTGGATCTCGAATGTTCTGACTTTCCCGATGAACGGTGATAACTTTATTCCTCTATTCGATGGGCTGGGTGACTATTGGAAGCCGAAAGACCCGGATAACGGTGACTGGACAGCAGTTAATCCGAATGCTAAGTATCCCCGTCTGTATGGTAACCGTGGTAATTCAGGATCAAATCTTCGTCAAAGCGACAAATATTTGTCCGATGCTTCTTACCTCCGTATCAAGAACATTACTCTGTCCTATAACTTGCCCAAAAAGTGGCTGTCTCAGATCTTCCTGTCACAAATGAAAGCGTTTGTCAGTGTTGAAAACGTAGCTACTTTCACCTCTTTGCCTTCGGGTATCGACCCGGAAAGAATAGAATGGAACTATCCGGCATTCCGCACGGTTTCATTCGGTATAAATGTCACATTATAAACTCTAATCTGATACACGAATATGAAAAAGATATTATTGTTTTTAACCCTTTTCGCGGGGATGATGCTGTCGGGATGCAACGATAGTTTCCTGGAGAAATATCCTGTAACCAGCCTGACGGAAGAAAATGCCTTCAAATCTTATGACAATTTTAAGGCCTTTATGTGGCCATGTTATGAAATGTTTTCTAATACGAACATTGCTACTTCTACCACTGCAATCGGGCGTAATTCTCATTACTTGGGTGATGTGTATGCCGGATATCTGAATCAGCGCGGAGCCAGCAGCCAGAATAAATATGCGTTCCAAACGGTGACTAATGCTACATCAGGTAATGGATGGAATTTTTCCACCTTTATCCGCCGTATTAACCTGATGCTTTCACATGTGGATGCTTCTGATATGACGGAAGCTGAAAAGAATCACTGGAAAGCCGTCGGATATTTCTTTCATTCATTCTGGTATATGGAGCTTATCGATCGTTTCGGTGATGTACCCTGGATTGATAAACCACTGGATGAAACCTCAGAAGAGGCTTATGGTACCCGTATGCCACGCTTTGAAGTAGCCGATAAAGTGCTGGAGCGTTTACAATGGGCTGAAGAGAATATCGGTGATGCATCGGTTTACGAGAAAAAAGACGGTTCGAATACCATCAATCGTGACTGTGTGCGTGCAGCTCTTTCACGTTTCACGCTGCGTGAAGCTACCTGGCGTAAATATCATGAACTGGGAAGTTATGATAAGTACTTCACTGAGTGTATCCGTGTATCCAAACTGTTGATGGCAGACTATCCGACATTATATTATGGAACTGACGGACAACCGGCAGCCGGATATGGTGAGATGTGGACCACAGAGGATCTGAGTAAGGTACAAGGCGTTATTCTGTATCAGCAGTGGCTGGAAACAATAAAACCGGGACACTCGTGCTATTATGAACATACTTCTTCGCACGACATAGAAATGCATCAGGGAACAGTGGACCTGTATTTGTGTAAAGATGGAAAAACTATTTCTCACTCAGATTTGTATAAGGGAGACAAAGATATTTATTCTACTTTCCGCAACCGTGACCCGCGTATGTATCATACCATCATGCCTCCTTATAAAGTGAAAGACGGTAAGGGAGATTATGCTACATGGTCTTATACCAGTGATCCCGCCGACCGTGAATATATCGACATCATGGGAGCGAATGAGTCGTGTAGCAATCCGGGTATCGGTATGAAACGTTTACCGGGACAGAACTGGAGTGCTTCATTGGTACGCCGCGTTCCGAATTTGCAGGGAGGCGCACAATATACGATTGAAGGAAAGAAATACGGACCACATGCTTATGTTGCTTGCCGTTCGGGATATTATGTATGGAAAAACTGGGATAACTGGGAAGAAAATTATAACAATGCCCAAGTGAACACTGCCGATAAACCTGTCTTTAAAATTGAAGAGGTTTTGCTGAACTATGCTGAGGCTATGTTTGAGACCAACCAGTTCACACAGACAATTGCTGACGAGACAATCAATAAATTGCGTAAACGTGCCGGCGTGGCCGATATGGTAGTGGCGCAGATTGATGCTAATTTTGATCCGAATCGTGGAAAATATTATCCGAAGGGAAATGATAATGGAATTCTCGTTGATCCGGTATTGTGGGAGATCCGTCGTGAACGTATTATTGAACTGATGGGAGAAGGATTCGGTTTCTACGATGTACGTCGTTGGAGAATGGCTCCTTGGTTTGTGAATATGCAGCAGAAAGGTATGTGGATTTCGAAGAGCGAACTCAGCTCACTGACACTGCTTAACGAAATGACCGGAACATCGGATGGGGCAAATGGATCTATGACCGAAGGTTATATCTATCTGTTCAACGATCCGTTGAAAGAAGGAAAAGGCTGGCTTGAAAAATATTATCTCTATCAAGTCCCGTTGGAAGAAATAGCGCTTAATCCTAATCTGACTCAAAACCCGGGCTGGGAATAGAAAGATCTTTATCCGTTCTTTTAAATTAAACAATGAGAGAAGAAGAGTGGCGAAACTGGATTTAGTAGCGCCCTCTTCCTTCTGTTTTGAAAACTTTAAATACATATCATGAATCAGAAATTATTACTCGGAAGTGCATTGCTCGTAGGGATGGTTTCTACACAACAAACGTTGGCACAGAAAAAGAAAGCACAGGGGCAAACCCGCCCTAACGTTGTTTTTATACTGGCTGATGACCTGGGGTACGGAGATTTGGGTTGCTATGGGCAAGAGAAGTTCGAAACTCCTAATATCGACCGATTGGCACAGAATGGCATGCGTTTCACCCAATGTTACTCGGGAACAACGGTTAGTGCTCCCTCGCGTTCGTGCCTGATAACCGGAACCCATAGCGGGCACACAGCTATTCGCGGGAACAAAGAGCTTGCTCCGGAAGGACAATTCCCATTACCGGAAAACTCACAGACCATCTTTAATGATTTTCGTAATGCAGGTTATCGTACAGGTGCCTTTGGCAAATGGGGGCTTGGCTACATCGGTTCGGCGGGTGATCCTAACAAACAGGGAATCGATCAATTTTACGGATATAACTGCCAGTTGCTCGCCCATAGTTATTATCCCGACCATTTGTGGGATAATGATAAACGTGTCGATTTGCCGGATAACAATTTAAACGTGCAATACGGAAAGGGAACTTATTCGCAGGATCTGATTCATTCTAAAGCATTGGCTTTCCTGGATGAAGCTGCTAAGGATAAAGATAAACCGTTCTTTATGTGGTATCCTACTATTATCCCGCATGCCGAACTGATAGTACCGGAAGATAGTATTATCAAGAAGTTCAGGGGGAAATATCCGGAGAAACCCTATCGTGGAGCAGAGCCCGGCAGTCCCGGTTTTCGTAAAGGGGGATATTGTACCCAGTTCTATCCGCATGCTACTTTTGCTGCAATGGTTTACCGGTTGGATGTATACGTAGGGCAGATTGTACAGAAACTTAAAGATATGGGAGTATACGATAATACCATTATTATTTTCTCAAGTGATAATGGTCCTCACATGGAGGGCGGTGCCGATCCGGATTTCTTTAACAGTAATGGTATCTGGCGCGGATACAAGCGTGATGTATATGAAGGTGGTATTCGTGTACCTATGATTATATCGTGGCCTGGACGTGTACAGCCAAATACGGAAACCGATTTCATGTGTTCATTCTGGGATTTGATGCCTACTTTCAGGGAAGTATTGGATCCGAAAGTGGATACTCGGAATATGGATGGTGTCAGCATACTTCCTTTGTTGCAAAACAGCAAAGGGCAGAAAGAGCACGAATATCTTTATTTTGAATTTCTTGAGATGAACGGACGCCAGGCTGTCCGCAAAGGCGATTGGAAACTCGTTCATATGAATATACGTGGAAACAAACCCTACTACGAATTGTATAATTTAGCTTCGGATCCGTCAGAGAAACATAACGTGCTGAACCTGTTCCCCAAGAAAGCGGATGAGCTGAAGACAATTATGAAAGAAGCTCATACAGAAGATCCTAATTGGCCTTTATTTCGATAAATAGTGATTGATAAAGTTGTCAAAATGAAAGGCAAGCATGTATTGCTTTAAAAGGAAGGGGCTGTTATGTGATATAACAGCCCCTTTATGTATATATAGTCAGGTACCTCTGCTCTTTTTAGAAAGCAAGACCTACCCTGAATCCGAAGTTGTTCAGTTTGTCTACATTGTAAGTCAACACGTTGGCTTTGTTGGTAGCATAGCTGTAATAAACAGCGATGTGCAGACCCGGGCCATATGCCCAAGGGTAAACGTTCAGACCGAGTTCCGGTGATACGTAAAATCCCCAAGTATTGTCGCGGGTTTCGAACATATTGTAGTTAGAACGTACTTTCGCATAGTTAGCACCCAGTTTGACACCAAAGTAAGGCTGCCATGCTCCCCCACGATTCAACTGATAGCGTGCGGCAGCACCAAAAGGTAACTGGAAGATGGTATGCTGCTGGTCAGTATTCACGGTTCCTTCGCCCACAGGGAAAGTTGCGCGTGGGAAGTATTCGTGATTGCTGCTATAGTTCATAAAGAGACCCAGTCCGAGGTTAGGGGTTACAAAATAACCGCCTTCGAAGTTCATACCCCATCCACTGGCTTTATCGGCAAAGTGATTTTTCAATGGCACGTTGAACTGCCAGTCCACGTTAGCGTATCCATTATCTGATAACTGTGCCTTGGCCGGCATGGCAAAGGCCAGAGCAAGGGCCGCTATGGCCAGTACTCTAAGAGAAATATATTTCATTGTTTTCATAACGGTTCTTAATTAAATTATTTGTTAGTGAGATAAGGTGACTGTGCAAACGACTGATTGATTGCGCGAACAACCAGAGTCTGGTTCACTTTGCCGGAATAGCTTGCAGGACCGCTCAGGAAGCTGCTCCACAGAACCGGAAGTTTCTGATTATCACCTTCGGGAGCCTTCAGGTTCATGATTTCAGTCAGGAATGAGTTGGTTGTAATGCTATAGTTCACAACATACGGATAGTACCAACCGCCCCAGTTACCCCAGTAAGGTGCATCCCAATAGCCGGGATAGTTCCACCACCATTCGGGTTGTCCGTAGTCGGTAAAGTAATAAGTACTCTGAACGTAACTAATCTGCACACCCAGATCGGCAGCATCTTTATTGTCAGTATAAGCAAAACCTTTGCTGTTCAGGTTGTCTTTGTATGCATTGATAATGGCTGCTGCTGCTTCACCTTTCCAGTATTCCGGATCTTTTTTATCTCCTATTACGAGAACGCTGTCAGGGATGTAGTACGTGCTGAACTGTTTAAAGTCAGCTTTCTTGTCGTAGTTGGTATAAACCAAATAGTCATTGTCCAATTTGTCCATGTCAGGGTCTTTTTCGCAAGCTGCGAATGCAAAGACCGCCAATAAGATGGGAATTAATCTCTTCATATCTTTATAATGTTTAGGTTATTAAAAAAATCTTGCCCTGGTACCTTAAGGCGTTTGCAGAAAATAACAAGACTCTTGTTAAAAGGTTCGCAAAGAATAATGTTAAAATGCAGTATGATTACTTGGAGCCTTTGGTGAAAGATCTATCTTTGTACAAAATTAAAACCGAAATAAATATGAAGAACCTACGCATCTGCCAGACATTTTCTCTTTGGCTCGTTTTGCTTGCTACATCTTTGTCTCTATCCGCCCAAACAACTTTATTGGATAAGTTGGGTAAGATTACCGAAATCACCAAGACCCAGCCCTTGGAATCTACAGAGTTTGTTGAGAAATATGTGGCTTATTTCACCCAGCCGTTAGATCATCATCATCCAGAGAAGGGCTCTTTCAGTCAGCGTGTTATTGTTTCCCATGTCGGATTCGATCGTCCTACTGTGATGGTTACCGAAGGTTATGGCGCTTCTTATGCTTTGGGAATCAATTACCGGGAAGAGCTATCAAAACTATTTAATACCAATATGATATTTGTGGAGTATCGCTATTTCCTCGAATCGACTCCTACTCCTAAAGATTGGCAATATCTGACAGCCGAGAACTCTGCTGAAGATTTACATGCCGTGCGCGAGGCTTTCCGCTCCATCTATCCCGGTAAGTGGATTGCTACCGGCATCAGTAAGGGAGGACAGACAGCGATGCTTTATCGGACTTTCTTTCCCGAAGATGTGGATATCTCTGTTCCGTATGTGGCTCCACTCTGCTATGGAGCCGAAGACGGGCGTCACGAACCATTTTTAAAGATGGTATCTACTCCTGAGGCTCGTGAGAAAATTGAAAATTTTCAGTTGGAAGTGTTGAAGCGTAAACCTACTTTGCTACCTCGTTTTGAGAAGTATTGTGCCGGAAAGAAATATAAATTCCGCGTTCCTGTAGAAGAGATTTATGATTATTCAGTACTCGAATATTCGTTCTCTATCTGGCAATGGGGGACTCCGGTCGATCAGATTCCTGCAATTACGGCCTCGGATGACGAACTCTTTAAACATTTGCTTGCAATTAGCGAACCGTCTTATTTTGAGGAAGAGGGTGCCAATACTTCCTTCTTTGTCCAAGCTGCCCGCGAGTTGGGGTATTATGGGTATGATATCCGTCCATTCAAAAAATATCTTACCATTAAAACCAGTAAAGATTACTTAAAGCGTTTGATGCTTCCTGAAGAACTCGGCAATATGAAGTTTGATAAGACTTTGAGCCAGAAAATAATTCATTTCCTAAAGAAAAATGATCCGAGGATGATCTTTATCTATGGGCAGAATGATCCATGGACGGCAGCAGGTGTCACTTGGCTGAAAGGAAAAAAGAATATTCATGTCTTTGTGCAACCAAACGGAAGCCATTTGGCCCGTATCGGCACTTTACCTCAAAAAGAGAAAGAGGAGGCTATCGAGTTGATAAAAGAATGGTTGGAAGAGTGATTCCATTCTTACCCTTCTGTAAATGAATAGAAAAGTTACAGGGGCGTTTTCACCACAGATTACACAAGTTTATACAGATGAAAAACAACTGGATTATTGCCCATACAGATAATCAGTGTAATCTGTGGTGATCTCTGATGTTACAAACTTACATCAGCGGTTTCAATATCTCCGGCACCTCTACTTTGTCCAGGTCCAGTTCGTCTAAACGCTTCTTTCCCGCTTCTGTTAGGTTGAAATACATTTGACGTTTGTCTACTTCACCCAATGCACGTCGGATGAGTCCTTTATCTTCTACCGCACGGATGACTTTCGAGGTATGCGACGGAGCCATTTCCGTTCGTTCGGATATGGCGGTCGATGTAATCTCTTTTCCGGCTTCGCGCAACGCACATAGCACCATTGCTTCGTTAAGCGATATCGCATACATCTCCTCAAATGCTGTTTCGAATACGGAGAGAGCTTTGTAGATATCGCGCATTTTACATATTGTATTCATACTTCTTTATTAAATAAACAAATTGATGTTAGCATTATCGGCACGCTCCATGTAAGTGGCCACTCCACCTACCGTAACTTCGTCGAGCAGTTCTTCACGTTTCACTCCCATGACATCCATCGACATCTGGCAGGCTATGAATTCCACACCGTTTTCTAATGCCTGTTGCCGCAGGGATTCCAGTGAGTCGATGCCCTTGCGGTGCATGATGTATCGCATCATCTTTCCGCCCATGCCTCCCATATTCATTTTCGACAGCTTCAGTTTCAGTGAACTCGATGGTAACATCATTCCGAACATCTTGCCGAAAGCGTCTTTCTCTACCTTGTGTTTATGAAGTTTCTTAATCACATTCAGTCCCCAGAAGGTAAAGAAGATAGTCACTTTCTGTCCGGTCGCAGCCGCACCGTTGGCCAGGATGAAAGTAGCAAGCGCCTTATCCAGATCGTCGCTGAACATAATCAATGTTTTTCCTTTGCTGTCACACGTTGTAGTGAGACTACAGGCTTTGGGCTCTCCTTTTTCAATAATTACTACCGACTTCCCGTCTGCACTCTCTTTTGAGATGAAATTATTTCCGGTCGAGTTGCACCATGCTGCGGCATCTCGTGAGAATCCCGGGTCTGTAGCTACAATTTCCACTCGTTCTCCCGGGGCGAGTGTATCCATTGTTTTCTTCATTTTCAAGATTGGGCCCGGACATTGTAATCCGCAGGCATCCACTCGGATGATTTTAGACATTGCAACGGGTGCAGCCTGCATCTTTTCAGCAGAGGCAGGCTGCTTTACCTGACTTTCTTGAGTAATAGACATGTTTTTCGTTGCTTCATCTTCGTGCAGGACGATAGGAGCAGTAGCTGCACGGTATGTTTTCAGTCCGCCGGAAAGATTATACACATCTTTGAAACCATGCTGAATCAGGATACGGTAAGCGAGATACCCTCTCAACCCTACGGCACAGAAAGTATAAACGGGTTTCTCAGAAGGTATCTCGTCCATACGGTCGCGTATTTCATCCAACGGGATATTGACCGCTCCCGGCAGCGAACCCAGTGCGAATTCATCCGGTGTACGCACGTCCAGCAAGAATACGTTTTTCAGTTCGATGTCTCTCAGGTCACGCCAGTATATGGGTTTCACTTTGCCAAGGATGATGTTTTCGGCTACATAACCGGCAATAGCCACAGGATCTTTTGCCGAAGAGAAAGGAGGGGCATATGCCTGTTCCACTTTCATCAGGTCATAGATCGTTCCCCCGTGCTTGATGACGAGTGAGAGTTCGTCGATTCGCTTGTCCACACCATCGTATCCCACAATTTGCCCGCCATACAACTTGCCTGTTTGAGGATCGAAAGTTATCTTGATACTCATCGGCATAGCGTTCGGATAGTATCCTGCATGTGAAGCCGGATGTGTTGTTGAAGAAGCGTATGAGATGCCCGCTTGTCTCAGCCGCTTGCCGGGAAGGCCGGTAGAGGCTACCGTCATGTCAAATACTTTTGCGATGGATGTACCGATGGCTCCTTCATAAGAGATTTTCGCTCCCAGCAGATTGTCGGCAACGATACGTCCCTGGCGATTAGCCGGTCCGGCAAGATAGTTCAGCCAGGGTTTGCCCGTAATGGGATGGCGGAATTCAATGGCATCACCGATGGCATAAATTGATTCATCGGAAGTCTGCAAATTGTCGTTCACTGCGATGCCACCCGCTTCGCCGATTGTAAGCCCGGCAGCCCGTGCCAGTGTAGTTTCCGGACGTACACCGATGGAGAGGAGCACAATATCCGCCGGAATAGACTGTCCGTTTTTGAAGATCACTTTCACCTCTTTGCCTGCTTGTTCGAACGAAGCCACAGCCTGTTCCAGATATAAGTTTACACCTTTCTCCATCAAATGTTGATGAACCAGTGCCGCCATTGAAAAGTCAATAGGTGCCATCACCTGGTTGCCCATCTCGACAATAGATACTTGTGCTCCTAATGCATGCAGGTTTTCTGCCATTTCCAGTCCGATGAATCCGGCTCCGATCACGACAGCCCGGCGGGGAGGCCGACTGTTGACGTATGCTTTAATGCGGTCGGTGTCTGCTACATTCCGCAAAGTAAAGATACCGCTTGAGTCAATGCCCGGTAATGGTGGGCGTACAGGAGATGCACCGGTGGATATTAACAGTTTGTCATAACTCTCCTCGTAAGTGTCTTCACTCTTAAGGCGGACGGTCACTGTCTTTTTTTTCCGATCTATAAAAATAACTTCATTTTCGGTACGTACATCCACTCTGAAACGTACTCCGAAAGCCTCAGGAGTCTGCACGAATAACTTCTCGCGGTCTTCAATAACGTCACCTATATAATAGGGTAGTCCGCAGTTGGCATAAGATATATATTTTCCTTTTTCCAGTAAGATGATTTCTGCTGTTTCATCCGAACGTCTGATGCGAGCCGCAGTAGTAGCTCCTCCCGCTACGCCTCCAATAATAATGATCTTCATTTGAATATGTTTTCGTTTTAAAATAGTTTCCTTTGGAAATAAACGTTTATAGGCTTCAAAAGGTTCATGGGATGTACAGGAAATTATCCGGCATCCGCTCTCTTATCTTACTGAGATATGGTTGATTTGAAAGACGGCTCTTTTATCCCGTTATTATCTGTGGACAGACATGAGGATATTCGTATTCTCAATATCCCTATATTAGTCAACTTTTCTTTAGAAGAAAAGATGGTTTGTCCGTGTTGTTCCACTTACTGCGGTTTAATGTCGGGGCACATGTATGAGAGACCATTGTAGCTGAAGGCTTAAACAGGGTATCGTTCAGTAGTTGCAATGCTTCTTTCTTATTTTCTGCTTTGATAACAAGAGAAACGTCGTTATTATTACTACCATAAGAAATCATCCGAATCGGGATGGCTGTCAGAGCGTTTAGGATTCGGGTCTCCAATCCGGTATATTGCCATTGTATGTTTCCAATGACCGACAGGATGCACATACGGTCCTTTACTACCGTAGTTGCGTATCGCGAAAGCTCATGCAGGATATTTGGTAGATGTTCTTTATCGTTGATGGCGACGGATACATCCGAGCCGGACGAAGTAAAAAGGCACAGGGGAGTGTGGTATTTTGCAAAAACATCGAATATCTTGCTAATGAACAAGTAGGGACGCAATGTCCGGTTCGACTGGAATCTGATGTAACAAATACCGTCTCTGGCAGTAATGGTTTTTATACTTTCTCCGCTCTGTATGTGTGAAATCAGAGTACCCTTTTCCGTGGGATCCATTGAACAGAACAGGCGTATCGGTATATTGTTTTCTCTTGCCGGGAAAATGCAGCAGGGATCGAATCCCGTTCCTCCGCAATGGGCGAATCGTTCGGCTTCGTCGAAACTGAGTTGTGTAACCATAGCCGGATGTTTCACGAAATGCGGATCACAACTGTGTATGCCATTACCACCTATCCATAGCCGTATTTCTTCGGCCCGTAGGGCAGCTCCGATTAATGTGGCAGAAGCATCGTCTCCATCCGGCTTGAGAAAACAGGTTTCGCCATAAGCATTCCGGCAGAGGTGTCCTTGGGTAAGAAACACGTTGATGTGTTTGTTGGCTTCCATGGATGTGTGCAGTTTTTTACTGATGTATTCCAAGTCAGGTTCTCTTTCCGGAGTCAGTCGCATAAAGTCAAGACTGTTAAGCAATAGATTATTGATTCCCCGTTCTTTCAGATAAAGGCCTGACAGCATGCTGCTTATGAATTCTCCTTGCGACAATATGTCTTTTTCATCGACCGATGTAAAACGTTGCCGGGTAAAGTTCCATAGGGTACGGAAGCGGTCGATGATGGAGTCAACAGCTTGTTGTTTGATCGACTCGTCGTTGAATAGTTCGTTAGCGAAATCAATGAATCTGAATTCCAGTTTGCTTATTTCGTCATGCGCCCGTTCTGTATCTCTGCTGAAAAGATGTGCTGCTATTTTCGTTAGATGCTCCGTAGTTTCTGTAGGGGCAGATAGAACGATTATTTTGGGTGTACTGTCGTTGACCAGTTGGAGCATTTCCTGCATTCCCCGGATTGAACCAGTGGGAATATTACCGAATTTGTAGATCTTCATTTTTTTGTTTTTGAGTTATACGATATATTTTCTTTGTTCGTTACCCCTTTCCATTTTAGGTTGTTTTTATCAAAATGGGAGGGAATATAAGTACCTGTTCCGGCTGTATCTTGCCCGTTGAAAGCGCTGCTGTAGTATTTGTAAGGCAGATTAGACGAATTTTCAGGGACTATGTCATGAATGAAAGTTCAAAGTATATGCCATTGAAGGCACGGCTCTTTCATTTAATAACCGCCTTCCTCCCTTGTCCCCCCCCCCACACAAAACCTTCCATTCGCACACAGCGATGCGGAAGCAGCGCTTCGTTGTTTCTTTTTTAAGAAAGAATCCGGCCGGCTATTACCGGAGAAGTGTAGTAGATTAACCATTGTCATACAACTCTTTATCCCGGCCCGCATACCCGGGCTGATGAGCCCGCATGCCCGGGCCGATGAGCCCGCATGCCCGGGCTGAGATAAAGATCCGACCATTTGCACTAAAGAGAGTAAGTGAAATGAAATGCTTTTAGAGAGATTAACGGATAAGAAATTGGACATATCCATTTGTTTTCCAAACCTTTACTGCTGAAATATCCCCTAAAACAGCGGGTGGAAGATGGAAGATAGGGGTGGAAGATAAATGGCATAAAAACCGCATCTTCCACCAATCTATACATCTCACAATCAACTATATGCACTCTAAAAGGTGGAAGATGGAAGATCGAAACGCGTTTTTTGTATGAGAGGAAGACGGTTGTTAAATGAAAGAGCCGTGCATTGAAGGTTGTTTTTTTCCACAGTCCGATCATTTGCATTGTAGTAGAAAACCATTATATTTGCACACCCTGTTTTTTACCGTTCACATTTTAACTTATCAGA
This sequence comes from Bacteroides sp. FSHCM14E1, assembly GCF_019633785.1. Classification (NCBI taxonomy): domain Bacteria; kingdom Pseudomonadati; phylum Bacteroidota; class Bacteroidia; order Bacteroidales; family Bacteroidaceae; genus Bacteroides; species Bacteroides sp. FSHCM14E1. Next base: position 127,752 of record NZ_JADKYL010000003.1, on the reverse strand, counting down.
CATGAGTAAAATTCTAATTATAGATGACGAAGTTCAGATTCGTGGTCTGCTGGCCCGTATGATGGAACTTGAAGGTTATGAAGTGTGCCAGGCCGGCGATTGCAAGGCAGCGCTCAGACAATTGGAACTTCAAATGCCCGACGTGGCTTTGTGTGACGTATTTCTTCCGGATGGAAACGGGGTAGACCTGGTGACGGAAATAAAGAAAAAAGCACCCGGAGTAGAAATCATCCTGCTGACGGCTCATGGTAACATACCCGACGGTGTGCAGGCCATTAAGAACGGAGCTTTCGATTACATTACAAAAGGAGATGATAATAATAAGATCATTCCTCTCATTAGTCGTGCTGTAGAGAAAGTGCGAATGAATATCCGTTTGGATAAGCTTGAGAAAAAAGTCGGACTGATGTATTCGTTTGACACTATACTTGGCGAATCGAAGGCACTGAAAGAAGCGGTGTCACTGGCACGTAAAGTATCAGTGACTGATGTCCCTGTGTTGCTGACAGGTGAAACAGGGACCGGAAAGGAGGTCTTTGCCCAGTCGATACATTATAACAGCAAGCGGTCGCAGCAGAATTTTGTAGCGGTCAATTGCTCTTCATTCAGTAAAGAGTTGCTGGAGAGTGAAATGTTTGGGCATAAGGCGGGTTCGTTTACCGGTGCGTTGAAAGATAAGAAGGGGCTTTTTGAGGAAGCCAATAATGGAACAATCTTTTTGGATGAGATTGGTGAGATGGCTTTTGAATTGCAGGCCAAACTATTGCGCATCCTCGAAACCGGTGAATATATCAAGATAGGAGATACGAAGCCTACCCGCATCAATGTACGCATCATTGCTGCTACGAATCGGGATTTACCTGCTGAGATAGCAGCCGGACGCTTCCGTGAGGACTTGTTCTATCGCCTTTCTGTATTTCAGGTACATCTTCCGCCTCTGCGTGAACGTACGGGGGATATTAAGATTCTGGCTGAATCGTTTGTCCGTTCTTTCTCGGAGAAGCTTTCACATCCGGTGGGTACTATTACGCCTGCTTATCTTGAGGCTTTATGTCAACAACCGTGGAAAGGCAATATCCGCGAATTGCGTAATGCCATCGAACGAAGTCTGATTGTCTGTGAGGGTGATTGTCTGGATGTAGACGACCTTCCGCTTGAAATACAGAACAGCCATTATGAGAAATCTGATGAAGGAATGCCGGGCAGCTTTGAACTTTCAGCCATGGAACGCAGGCATATTGCCAGGGTATTGGAGCATACCAAAGGGAATAAGACTGAAGCGGCACGTTTGCTGAAAATCGGATTAACTACCTTATATCGGAAAATAGAAGAATATAAACTTGGCAGTTGAGCGGACAGGAATATACTTGCTTGTCCGGGTTTATGCTTTTCTCCCTTTCAAAATAAAACATACCTTTTCAAAATGATAGGGTATCCTTGCACTGACGAGGATACCCTATTTGTTTTATCTGTCTGTATGTTAGTTGATTATGCTAACTCTCTTCATTTTTGGCACACATTTGGCATTAATTGTTTCAGGTAAAATAGAAATATAAACATTCTAATTAAAAGGTAAAGAACATGGGAATAACAGTTTCATTTATTTTCTGCCTGTTGAGCGGCATCGTCTGCTTCTGGCTGTTTTGGAAATGTGTCGATTGGTTTGAAACAATTTAAAGAGAGAGGAGAATTAAGTTTATGTACACAACACTATTTGTAATAAGTATTACACTTTTCGGCTATTTGGCGTATGTGCTCATTCGGCCTGAGAAGTTTTAATTGGAAGTAAAGCAATGAATACAGAAATTTTAGGAGTGGCGGTGCAAATCGTCCTAATGGTGGTCTTAGCTTATCCGTTGGGACGTTACATAGCCCGGGTTTATAAGGGAGAGAAGACTTGGTCGGACTTTATGGCTCCTGTAGAGCGAGTGATTTATAAGATATGCGGTATAAATCCGCAAGAGGAGATGAATTGGAAACAGTTTCTCAAAGCCTTGTTGATTTTGAATGCCTTCTGGTTTGTATGGGGAATGGTACTGCTGGTATCACAAGGTTGGCTGCCACTCAATCCCGATGGTAACGGACCTCAGACACCCGATCAAGCATTCAATACCTGCATCAGTTTCATGGTAAACTGCAATTTGCAACATTATAGTGGTGAGAGCGGATTGACTTATTTTACCCAGCTGTTCGTTATTATGCTGTTCCAATTTATCACTGCTGCTACAGGGATGGCCGCTATGGCCGGTATCATGAAAAGTATGGCTGCCAAATCCACCAGAACAATAGGTAACTTCTGGCATTTCCTGGTAATAAGCTGTACACGTATTTTATTACCTCTTTCGTTGATTGTCGGTTTCGTCCTGATTTTGCAGGGAACACCGATGGGATTTGATGGTAAGATGAAGGTGACTACCCTGGAGGGACAGGAGCAGATGGTATCGCAAGGACCTGCGGCTGCAATTATCCCTATTAAACAACTGGGAACCAATGGTGGCGGTTACTTCGGGGTTAATTCTTCACATCCGCTGGAGAACCCTACTTATCTGACTAATATGGTTGAATGCTGGTCAATCTTGATCATTCCGATGGCAATGGCGTTGGCTTTGGGCTTCTATACCAATCGCAGAAAGTTAGGATATAGCATCTTTGGAGTGATGCTGTTTGCTTATCTGGCCGGAGTTTTCATTAATGTTCAGCAGGAAATGGGAGGTAATCCACGTATCGATGAGATGGGAGTTGCTCAGGATTATGGTGCGATGGAAGGCAAGGAGGTAAGGCTTGGGGCCGGAGCCACAGCATTGTGGAGTGTTACTACAACGGTTACCTCTAACGGATCAGTCAATGGCATGCACGATTCGACTATGCCGCTCAGTGGAATGGTCGAAATGCTGAATATGCAGATTAACACTTGGTTTGGTGGTGTCGGTGTCGGATGGATGAATTATTATACTTTCATTATTATGGCCGTGTTTATCAGTGGCTTGATGGTGGGACGTACACCTGAGTTTCTGGGAAAGAAGGTAGAAGCCCGGGAGATGAAGATTGCAACTCTCGTTGCTTTGCTCCATCCGTTTGTTATCCTTGTGTTTACTGCCATTTCAAGTTACGTTTATACACATCATCCCGATTTTGTAGAGAGTGAAGGAGGCTGGTTGAATAACCTCGGTTTCCACGGGCTCAGCGAACAACTCTATGAATATACCTCTTCGGCAGCCAACAATGGTTCCGGTTTTGAGGGGTTGGGTGATAATACTTACTTTTGGAACTGGACATGTGGGATTGTGCTTATCCTGAGCCGTTTTATTCCAATTATCGGTCAGGTAGCCATTGCGGGACTTTTGGCACAGAAAAAGTTTATTCCCGAAAGTGCCGGTACATTGAAAACGGATACTGCGACTTTTGCCATGATGACTTTTGCTGTTATCTTTATCGTTGCAGCCTTGTCTTTCTTCCCTGTGCATGCATTAAGTACGATTGCCGAACATTTAAGTTTATAAGAATAGCAGGATAATATAGTTATGAAAAATAAAATGTCAGCTTCTATGTTTCAAAAGGAGCAAGTAATGGAAAGTATCAAGCAATCGTTTGTGAAGTTAAATCCGCGAATGATGGTAAAGAATCCGATCATGTTTACAGTAGAGATAGTTACCTTTATTATGTTGGTGGTGACGGTGTTCTCTCTGTTCACTCCGGAGTATGGTGCTTTCGGATATAATTTGTGTGTATTCCTGATTTTGTTTATCACTTTGTTGTTTGCCAATTTTGCCGAAGCGATAGCCGAAGCCCGTGGCAAAGCACAAGCGGATAGCCTGCGTAAGACACGTGAGGAAACTCCTGCCAGACTGGTGATGGGTGACAAGATTCAGACGGTGAGCAGTTCAATGCTGAAAAAGGGAGATATTTTTGTGTGTGAGGCAGGCGATACGATTCCTGCCGATGGAGAGATTATCGAAGGATTGGCTTCGATTGATGAAAGTGCCATTACCGGTGAATCTGCTCCTGTGATTCGTGAAGCAGGTGGAGATAAGAGTTCGGTGACCGGTGGAACTAAAGTGCTTTCGGATCACATCAAGGTATTGGTGACACAACAGCCCGGTGAAAGTTTTCTCGACAAAATGATTGCTTTGGTAGAAGGTGCCAGCCGACAAAAGACACCGAACGAGATAGCTTTGACCATTCTGTTGGCCGGTTTTACACTTGTGTTTGTCATCGTTTGCGTCACTCTGATTCCGTTTGCTGATTATACCAGTCTTGAGCATCCTGGAACGGCCATCTCGATCGCAGCTATTCTTTCTCTGTTTGTCTGTTTGATTCCGACTACTATCGGGGGACTGCTTTCTGCAATCGGTATTGCCGGTATGGATCGTGCACTGCGTGCCAATGTGATTACGAAATCGGGCAAGGCTGTTGAGACGGCAGGTGACATTGATACTCTGCTGTTAGATAAAACGGGTACCATTACGATTGGTAATCGTAGAGCGACAAAATTCCATTCGGCACCGGGAGTCGGTCCGCGTGAGTTTATTACGACCTGTCTGCTGGCTTCCCTCTCGGATGAAACGCCTGAAGGTAAGTCCATCGTAGAGTTAGGACGTGAATCGGGGGTACGCATGCGGAGTCTTAATACGACCGGTGCACGCATGATTCAGTTCACTGCCGAAACCAAATGTTCGGGGGTTGATTTGTCCGATGGTACACAAATCCGTAAAGGGGCTTTCGATGCAATCCGTAAAATAACGGAGGCTGCAGGAAATAAATTTCCGAAAGAAATAGAAGAAGTGATAGCTGAAATTTCGGGTAATGGCGGTACACCGCTGGTAGTGTGTGTCGACCAGAAGGTAACAGGGGTTATTGAGTTGCAGGATATCATCAAACCGGGAATTCAAGAGCGTTTTGAGCGCTTGAGAAAGATGGGAGTGAAAACGGTGATGGTGACCGGTGACAATCCCCTGACCGCTAAATATATTGCAGAGAAGGCAGGAGTAGATGATTTCATCGCCGAGGCGAAACCCGAAGATAAGATGGAATATATCCGTAAGGAACAACAGTCAGGTAAGTTGGTGGCTATGATGGGCGACGGAACGAATGATGCTCCTGCGCTGGCACAGGCTAATGTCGGTGTGGCAATGAACAGTGGTACCCAGGCGGCCAAGGAAGCCGGTAATATGGTCGACCTTGATAACGATCCGACGAAGTTGATAGAGATTGTGGAAATCGGAAAGCAACTGCTGATGACTCGCGGTACGTTAACAACTTTCTCTATTGCAAACGATGTGGCCAAATACTTTGCTATTGTGCCTGCCCTGTTTATGGTGGCTATTCCAGAACTCGGTGCACTTAATGTCATGAATCTGCACAGTCCGGAAAGTGCGATCCTTTCGGCTGTTATCTTCAATGCTATTATTATTCCGATCTTAATTCCATTGGCTTTGAAAGGAGTACAGTATAAACCGATCGGAGCATCGGCGCTACTTCGTCGTAACCTGCTGATTTATGGGTTAGGAGGGGTGATAGTTCCTTTTGTCGGAATCAAGTTAATCGATTTGGTAGTCAGTTTATTCTTCTAAATATTCAAACAATGAAAACATTATTAAAATCTATCAAGATAACGCTTGTGTTTTGTGTATTCTTCTCAGTGTTCTATATTCTCGTGTTATGGTTGTTTGCTCGGGTAGCCGGTCCCAATCAGGGTAATGCGGAGGTGGTGACATTGAACGGTAAAGTGGTCGGTGCCGCCAATGTCGGACAAAAATTTACGGAGGATATTTACTTTTGGGGACGCCCTTCATGTGCAGGTGACGGTTATGATGCAACCAGTTCATCTGGTAGTAATAAAGGGCCTACCAATCCGGAATATCTGGCAGAAGTGAAATCCCGTATCGACACTTTCCTGGTTCACCATCCATACTTGTCCCGTAAAGATGTGCCTGCCGAAATGGTGACGGCCAGTGGTTCGGGACTGGACCCCGATATCACTCCTCAGAGTGCTTATGTGCAGGTAAAAAGGGTCGCTCAAGCACGAGGAATGGATGTAGAGGAAGTCAGAAGGATTGTAGATAAGGCAGTGGAAAAACCATTGTTAGGGGTATTCGGAACCGAGAAAGTAAATGTATTAAAATTGAATATAGCTCTTGAAGAGACAAAAGTAAACAGGAAATGAATATGAGAAATATTATAAATAAAAACACGATTTTAACATCACTGGCACTTGTGGCTATGTGTTTTTGGGGAGGCATAAATGCAAATGCTCAACAGTTCAATGTTCAGGGCGATCTGGTAAGCTCTTACATTTGGCGTGGAATGTATCAGACAGGGGTCAGTATTCAGCCGACTCTGGGTTTCAGTGCCGGAGGCTTTTCGCTGACGGCATGGGGATCTACAGATTTTGACGGGACTTCCGCTTCGGCCGGAGCTGCTGCCAAAGAGATAGATTTGACTGCTGCCTATACTTTAGGTAATTCCGGATTGACTTTTTCAGTTGCAGATTTATGGTGGGCAGGACAGGGAGCGCGTAAATACTTTAATTTTAAAAGTCATGAAACCGCTCACCATTTTGAAGCAGGACTTACTTATGCCGTCCAGTCTGAAAAGTTTCCTTTATCTATAGCATGGTATACCATGTTTGCCGGACAAGATAAGAATGCGGAAGGCAAACAGAATTACTCGTCTTATGTCGAGTTTAATTATCCTTTCTGTGTAAAGATGGTAGATCTGAACGCAACTTGCGGTATTGTCCCTTATGCGGCTCCTCAGTACAATTGTGATGGATTTGCTGTGACCAATGTTGCTTTGAAAGGAACTACCCGGATCAGATTCAATGATACGTTTGCTTTGCCTATATTTGCACAGGTTGTTTGGAATCCTCGTATGGAAGATGCACATTTGGTGTTTGGTATCACTTTAAAACCGTGAAATCAGATATAACTTAAAAACTCATGAAGTTGTTAGCCGGCCCGTAGCAGTAGTGATACTGTTACGGGTTATGCAGTATAAAAAATGAATAAATATGGATAGAGAAGAGAGTGTACAGCATTTCCTCGATTTGATAAAGAGATCACGTCGTGGTAAGTTCAAGGTTTACATCGGTATGATTGCCGGTGTAGGCAAGTCTTACCGGATGCTTCAGGAAGCACACGATTTGATTGATAGTGGAGTAGATGTCCGGATAGGATATATTGAGACACACGGGCGTGCCGGGACGGAGGCCGTATTGGAAGGCTTGCCGGTTATTCCGCGTAGGAAACTGTTTTATAAAGGGAAAGAGCTTGAGGAGATGGACTTGGAGGCGATTATCCGTATTCATCCCGAAATTGTGATAGTGGACGAGCTGGCACATACTAATGTGGAAGGAAGTCTAAATGAGAAACGTTGGCAGGATGTGATGACATTGCTCGATGAAGGCATTAATGTGATTTCGGCAGTCAATATCCAGCACATTGAGAGTGTAAACGAAGAAGTGCAGGATATAGCAGGCATTGAAGTTCGGGAACGTATCCCCGATAGCGTACTTCAAGAGGCTGACGAGGTCGTGAATATTGACCTCACAGCCGAAGAACTGATTACCAGGCTTAAAGCGGGGAAGATATATAAAGCGGAGAAGATTCAGACCGCACTCAATAACTTTTTTAAGACTGAAAACATTTTGCAACTCCGTGAATTGGCCTTGAAAGAGGTCGCATTGCGAGTAGAGAAGAAAGTGGAAAATGAAGTTGTGATGAGCATTGGCCTTGGGGTTCGTCATGAAAAATTTATGGCTTGCATCAGTAGTCAGGAAAAGGCTCCCCGGCGTATTATACGGAAAGCAGCCCGTTTGGCTACCCGGTACAACACCTCGTTTGTAGCACTCTATGTACAGACTCCCAAAGAGAGCATGGAGCGTATCGATCTGGCCAGTCAGCGTCATTTGCTGAATCATTTCAAACTGGTGACAGAGTTGGGGGGAGAAGTGGTTCAGGTGCAGTCGAGAGATGTATTGCAGAGCATTGTACAGGTTTGCAAAGAAAAACAAATATCCACTGTTTGTATGGGATCCCCTTTCCTCCGATTGCCCGGCGCTGTGTGCGGAATATTGAAATATCGCAGATTTTTAAATAATCTGGCACAAGCGAACGTAGATTTGATTATACTTGCATAAAAAATGATTTAGTCTCATTATCGATTATGAATATAAAAACCAAATTACTTTTCGGCATTGGAATATTGGCCGGAATGATCATTTTACTGGTAACACTTTCAGTGGTTAATCTTCAGATTTTGACGGCTACGGAACCTGACAGTCCGGTTGCTATGCCTGCTCTGGAACGTGCTCTTTTATGGATTTCCATAACGGGTGGTATTTGTATCTTGACGGGGTTGGTTCTGCTTATTTGGCTACCCCGCTCCATTAATAGACCGGTAAAGGAACTGACTCGTGGAATTCTGGAAATAGCCAATCATAATTATGAAAAGAGATTGGATATGAAGGGGTATGAAGAATTCAGGGAGGTTTCCGATAGTTTTAATCGTATGGCAGAGAAACTGACAGAATATCGTGATAGTACGTTAGCTGATATTCTTTCTGCAAAAAAATTTCTTGAGGCTGTAGTCAATAGTATCCATGAACCGATTATCGGGCTGAATACCGAACGGGAAATTCTTTTTATTAATAATGAAGCACTGAATGTGCTCAATATGAAGCGTGAGAATGTGATTAGGCACTCGGCTGAGGAACTTTCTTTGAAGAATGATCTGCTGCGCAGACTGATACGTGAACTGGTGACTCCCGGCGAAAAGAATGAACCCTTGAAAATCTATGCGGATAATAAAGAAAGTTATTTCCAGGCTTCTTATATCCCGATTGAGAATGCAGAGGCAGAAAAAGGAGAAGCCCGTAATTTGGGAGACGTCATTTTGCTGAAAAATATCACAGAATTTAAGGAACTCGATTCGGCAAAAACAACCTTCATTTCCACTATTTCTCACGAACTGAAGACCCCCATTTCTGCCATTATGATGAGCCTTCAGCTATTGGAGGACAAGAGGGTAGGAGTTCTGAATGGAGAACAAGAACAGCTGTCAAAGAATATAAAGGATAACAGCCAACGTTTGCTTGATATTACCGGAGAATTACTGAATATGACTCAGGTGGAAGCCGGTAAACTTCAGATGATGCCGAAAATTACAAAACCTATCGAACTGATTGAATATGCCATTAAGGCCAATCAGGTACAGGCCGATAAATTCAATATACAGATAGAAGTGGAGTACCCTGAAGAGAAGATACCTAAGTTATTTGTGGATAGTGAAAAGATAGCTTGGGTGCTTACTAATCTTTTGAGCAATGCAATCCGCTATTCTAAAGAGAATGGACGGGTGGTGATTGGTGCACGGCGTGAAGAAGAGTATATCGAACTCTATGTCCAGGACTTTGGGAAGGGTATTGATCCGCGATATCACCAAAGTATTTTTGATCGTTATTTCCGTGTGCCGGGCACCAAGGTGCAGGGGAGTGGTTTAGGATTGTCTATCTCAAAAGACTTTGTAGAAGCACATGGAGGTACGTTGACCGTGCAGAGCGAATTGGGTAAGGGGAGCTGCTTCGTGATGAGACTGAAGGCTTGATGATGATTGTAAATGACAGAGGTGAACTTGTGGCTCTGTAGGGCATTTTCCGGAAAAAACAACTTATAACATCTTTATATTAAGCTTTTTTTGTTATTTTTGTCAGCGTATTGATATATAATCTGATACTTGTCTAAGTTAATCTTTTAAGCGAGGTATAATAATGCATTCTGAAATCGCAGATGAAAAATTGCTGGTCGTCCAATTCTCACAAGGAAACCATATAGCGTTTAAGACATTGTTTGTGCGTTATTATCCAAAGGTGCGCTCTTTTATTATGGGATTGGTTAAATCAGAGAGTGAAACGGAAGATTTGGCACAAGAGGTTTTTCTTAAGCTGTGGACCCATCGGGAACGATTTCGTGAAGTGGAAGTCTTTGGTACTTATCTGTATGTTTTGACTAAAAATACAACTTTCAATTATTTGCGTTCCAGGCAGAATCGTCAGGATGATCAAAGGGCTGATTCAGTGGAAGAGTCTACGGATACTACACCTTACGAAGAGTTAGTTGCCAAAGATTTGCAATTATTGATTGATATGGTGGTAGAGAACATGCCTCCTCAACGGCAAACGATTTTCCGGTTAAACCGGGAGGCTGGGCTTACCAATGCAGAAATAGCGGAAAAGTTGCAGATAAGTAAAAAAACAGTTGAGAACCATCTTAACCTGGCATTGAAAGAACTGAAAAATGCTTTGTTACTCTTTATTTTTCTCTATTTATGTTAATACGGTTAGGGATAAACTCGGATTTATACGTCCTATTATAAATTACTAATAGAATGAGTTATTTAAAAAATATAATCACTTACTTTTTCCATCATCCGGCATCGGAAGAGGTGGCGGGGAGAGTGTATAAACGATTAACCGACACAAACAGCAAGCAAGAGAAAGAGGAGGCTTTGTCTGGTATTTGGGAACAGATCGGTTTCCCGGAAGGGGATGAACACGAAACATTAAGAGCGTTTGAGAAGCTGGAACAACAGATTGGAGGAAGCTCTGTGAAGTTGGAACCGGACTCTCCGCGTTTCCGTATTCCCCGGTGGACTTGGGTTGCTGCATCTATCATCATCCCTCTATTGCTTTTATTCGGTTCTGCTTATTTATATACAGAAACTCTTACTATCAAGAATGAACTCAGTAATGTGACCTTCATCCAATACTATGTTAATAATGGGAAGAGGGAACAAATTATCTTACCCGATCAATCGAAAGTTTGGCTCAATTCCGGTTCTCTGTTGGTTTATCCATCTTCGTTCATTGGAGATGAACGTGAAGTTTATCTGGCCGGTGAAGGTTATTTCTCAGTAACGAAAAATAAAGAATGTCCTTTCATTGTGAAAACGAACTCTATTTCAATCAGTGTACTTGGTACGGAGTTCAATATAAATGCTTATCCTAATATCGATAAGGTCGTGACAACTTTGGAAGAAGGATCCATTCGTATGTTGCTGAATCGTTCCAATTCATCCTATTTACTGGAGCCTGATGATCAAATCGTTTATATCCCGTCTACCGGACATATAGAGCGAAAACGGGTAAAAGCTTCTGATTATTCTGATTGGAGAGATGGAGGTTTATATTTTAGTAGTAGTCCGTTTAAAGAAGTGATACAGACCTTAGAACGCGCCTATTCGGTTCAGGTACATTTACAGACTTCTATTTATCAATCCAATAATCTAACTATTCATTTTTATCCTAATGAGTCGATAGAAAATGTAATGATGCTGATCAAAGAAATGATTCCGGGACTTGAATATCAGATAGAGGGGAAAGATATTTATATCGAATAAGATTTTAAATATTAGCTTTTGTTAACGTTTTGTCGTTGGGTGTAGTTAAATAACAGACTGTCCTATTGTAAAAGTCGCCAAAGGACGGCTATTGTTTAACTAAAAAAAATAATATTATGAACAAAAATCGATCAATCCGAGTGGCAACCTTTTGCCTTGGTTTGATGTTGGCGGGTTCTCTGCAAGTACATGCCCAGAAAGTTACGTTTCGGGATGGAACAGTATCATTGAAACAAGCGTTTGAGAAGATCGAAGCATCTTCGAAGTATAAAATCGCTTATAATGATTCACACCTGAACGTCTCTCGTAAGGTTTCGTTAAACCAGAAAGAAACTGAAGTCCTGGAGATATTGGCAACCATCCTGAAAGATACGGGTTATACATACAAAAAAAACGGCAACTACATCGTTATTGTGCCGGTGGAGCAAAAGCCTGCTTCAAAAGTAAAGAAAGTGAAAGGAGTTGTAAAAGATGCCAGTGGCGAGGCGATTATCGGAGCAAATGTATTAGTAAAAGGTACGACAACAGGAGTAATTACCAATCTCAATGGAGATTTTGAGTTAGAAGTGCCGGATAACGCAGTATTACAGGTTACATATATTGGATATGTACAGCAGGATATAGCTGTAAAAAACCGGAATCAATTAACTATCTCGCTGAAGGAAGATACTAAAACTTTAGATGAAGTTGTTGTCGTAGGTTATGGTACTATGAAGAAAAAGGACCTGACCGGAGCTGTAGCATCAGTGAAGATGGATGATACTCCCTTAAGTACAATCTCTACGGTAAGTCATGCATTGGCTGGTAAGGCTGCTGGATTGCAAGTAAACACAGTTAGTGCCCAGCCGGGTGGGGGTACAACATTTCGTATTCGTGGAGCTGCTTCGACCGGTGCAGGTAATAATCCGTTAATTATTGTGGATGGATTTCCTGTAAGTAATGCGGGAAATGTCAGTGTCGGTTATAACAGCGATAATGGTACAACTGATAATATCTTGGCCTCTATTAATCCCAATGATATAGAATCAATTGAAGTATTGAAAGATGCCAGTTCTACTGCCATCTATGGTGCGCGCGCAGGCAGTGGTGTTATCATTATTACGACTAAACGGGGAAAAGAGGGGAAACCCAAAGTTACCTATTCAGGATCGGCTACTGTACAGACCATGGCTACCCAATATGAAATGTTGGATGCACAGGATTTTATGATTCAGTCTAACCGCTGGTTCAAGGAAAAATGGATGTATGACAATAAAGTTGGTATTTATGGCGGTAAGAGTGAATCGGATGTCGCCAGTGCATATAGTCCAAAATATTCGGATGCGGAGATTGCGAATCCGGTGAACGATACGGATTGGTTTGATCACATTACGCGTACCGGTTTTCAGACACAGCATAATATTTCTATCAATGGAGGTACAGAATATACCAAATATCTGATTTCGGGTAACTTTTTTAATCAGAAGGGTATTGTGAAGAATAATGGTATGTCGCGTTATACCGGACGTGTTAATTTGGATCAGAAACTTAGTAAATATGCAAAAGTCGGTATCAACCTGACTGTGAGCCGTAATACATTGGACAATGTTCCGTTGGGAGCGGGGCAAAATGAATATGCCAGTATTTTAGTGTCGGCAGCTCAGTTTAGTCCTCTACTTTCGGTCAAAGATGAAAATGGTGATTACAGTTTGAATCAACAAGCTGCTTATATTCCAAACCCTGTTTCATTACTTGAGATTAGTGACCAAACGACTAAAGAACGTTTGTTGGCTACTCCGTTTGTTGAAATTAAACCTATTAATGAACTCACATTAAAAGCGAGCTTCGGCATTGACCGCAACTACCAGCGTCGTGAAGTCTATATGCCCAAAACAACTCTTTATGGAGAAAAGGCAGATGGACGTGCAGATATCGGGCAATATGACAGATCTGATTATTTGCTGGAACTGACAGCCAATTATGCAAAGCGTTTTGGTAACCATAATTTGAATGCTTTGGTCGGGTATTCTTTCCAGCGTTTCACCAGCAAATATCTGAATGCCGGTAACCAGGGGTTTTTGACGGATGCTTTTCTGTTTAATAATCTGGGTGCAGGTACTTATGAGAAACCATGGGTTGGTTCTTCCGCTTCTAAAAGCGAAATGGCTTCTTTCTTCGGTCGTGTAAATTATACCTATAAAGATCGTTATTTGCTGACTGCCACTCTTCGTGCTGATGGTGCCTCTAACTTTGCAAAAAATAACCGCTGGGGATATTTCCCTTCTGTCGCTTTGGGTTGGAGATTTACGGAGGAAAATTTTGCCCGGTCTTTGAATTTGGATAAAGTGCTATCTAACGGTAAGTTAAGGTTAAGTTACGGACAAACAGGTAACTCGAATATTGGAGATAAATCAGTCACTTATTATGGTACTGGATATAATAAAGTTTTCGGTAATAAAGAATATACAGGAGTTTATGTCAGTCAGATCGGTAATCCGGATTTAAAATGGGAGACGACGACCGAGTGGAATGTAGGATTGGATCTGGGCTTCTTAAACAACCGTTTTAATGTAACGGCAGAATACTTTCATAAGGTAGTTTCTGATTTGCTTAGTTCCCGCAGTGTGCTTTCATATAATGAAGTAGGTTCAATTGCGGCCAATATTGGTAAAACACAAAGCCAAGGATTTGAACTGACAGTCAATACAAAGAACTTTGATACAAAAGATTTTAGCTGGAATACCGATTTCACCTTCTCATTCTATCGTGATAAATGGAAAGAACGTGACGAGAGCTGGAGCCCGAACCCATACGATATGTATAATGCTCCGTTGAGGGGATACTATATGTATCTGTCTGACGGGTTGATTCAGCCGGGAGAGGAAGTATCCTGGATGCCGGGAGCCCTACCGGGACAGGTGAAATTAAAAGATATTGATGGATATGCATACAATGCAGACGGAACTTATAAAACCGATAAACATGGCATTCCATTGAGGACTGGAAAGCCGGATGGAAAGATCGATTATGCGGATGCTGTATTTAAAGGTTGCAGTGATCCGGGGTATTTGTTGGGATTGAATAATACTTTCCGTTATAAGAATTTCGATCTGAATGTTTACTTCTATGGGCAGCTGGATTTATTAAAGAGTGGTTCTTATAAAGATTATTGGATTGTTGGTTCAGGTACAATGACTGGAGTGAATAACTTATATCGTGGCTATAACATGCCGACTTCGGCTAAAGATGTGTGGTCACATGATAATACATCGGGTAAGATGCCGGGTTATTTTCAATATATGAGTAATTATGGATATGGAGACTATTTTCTGGAAAAGAGCTGGTTTATTCGCTGCCGTAATATTACATTGGGATATACATTGCCTGTTAAATCGGCAAAGAAGCTGATTTCCAATGTACGTATCTACGCTGATGTAAACAACTTGTTTACTATTACTCCGTATGATGGTTTGGATGTGGAAACGGATGATTCTTATTGGGCATATCCTAATGTGCGCAGTTTTAGTATTGGTCTGGATATTACTTTCTAAGCAATAAAAAATAAAGAATGATATGAAAAAGATAATTTATATATTTTCCCTGTTTATCGCAGTGATTGGTTTATTGGATTCTTGCATTAATCTGGAATCCGAATCATACGACTCTATTAATACAACTATATTTCCAACTAATGCAGATGATGCAGATGCACTGGTTATTGCAGCAGCTTATGGTCCGTTCCGTGCAGATGGATATGGCGGATTATTTCAATGCGCTAAAGGTGGTCTGGCCTCCAATACAGATATGTCTACCGACCTATTGGACTGTAAATGGGGAGATTCATGGTGGCCGGCTGTATTACAGTTGAATTTCACTGCTACCTCTGATATCCCTACTTCTTTTTATGGTACGTGGGCGAATCATATCGGAAAGATGACATTGACATTAGACCGTATTTCTGGTATTGATATGAAAGAAGAGGAAAAAACACGTTTAGTTGCCGAAACACGTTGTGGACGTGGCTGGTTAGCATATATTCTTTACGACTTGTATGGCCCTATTCAGATTCCTTCATTAGAAGTTTTACAGAATCCTACCCAGAAGGTCATTGTACCTCGTTCTTCAAAAGAGGAAACAGTGAAGCTGATTGAAGATGATTTGAAAGCGGCAGCTGAAGTACTTCCTGCTAAATATAGCAAGTCTGATGAGAACTTCGGACGATTTACCAAAGGACTGGCATATACAGTGTTGATGAAACTTTATATGCATGAAAAAGAATGGGGCAAAGCTGTGGAATGTGGAAGAGAAGTTATGAAATGTGGGTATTCGTTGGTTGCTAATTATAAGGACATCTTTACTTTAGATAATGAAGGCAATGATGAAATGATCTTTTCATGTATTGAAACCAGAGGGGTAAATGAGCAAATGTGGCATGCACATGTGTTGCCAAGTAATTATCCTACAACTAATCCCAATATCCAAAAATGGAATGGCTATCGTATGCCATGGCAGTTTTACCACAGTTTCGATCCTAAGGACAAGCGTCTGGAAGTTATTTGTAGTGAATATGTAGGAACAGATGGGGTGACATACAATGAAACTAATCCGGGCGAGTATCTGGATAAAGGTGCATTGCCCATCAAGTATGGAGAAGATCCGACACAAACCAGTGAAAGCAGTGAAGTAGATGTTGTTGTTTACCGTTATGCCGATGTATTGACTCTGATGGCTGAGGCATTGGCACGTAGTAATAATGCGGTTACTCAGGAAGCTGTGGACCGTCTGAATGATGTACATACACGTGCAGGATTGACTGCTTATCAGTTGAGTGATTTTACCTCACTGGACGATTTTCTTGGAGCTGTTCTTAAAGAACGTGGGCATGAATTATGGGGTGAGGGCTGCCGTCGTAGTGATCTGATTCGTTATGGATTGTATATTGATTATGCTATCAAGTATAAGGGATCTACTACTGCAAAAGAGTATATGAACCTGATGCCGTTGCCGCAGAGTGTCATTACCGAAAGTAGTGGACAGGTTATTCAGAATGAGGGGTACTAATGCTTATTAAGAGATTATTATAAATTTATTCAAAACGGATTCCGCAATTTGTCATGGGGCATCTTATGATTCTTTAAATTGCCGGGATCCGTTTTTTCACAATTAGAATAGAAAAAACAGATTATGCTTTTTAAAGGAATACGTTTAGCCGTTTTATTATCCGGAATGTTGATTTTCAGTCCAATGACTCCGGCACAAATTGTTTTGAAACACCCTGGTTGGGAATGGAGAATTTCTGAAACCGGATGTGCGGAACAACTAATATTTAAAAATAAACAACGAAATGATACAGTACCTTTTTTCCGTAAGGGCGATCATGCCGGCCCCTCTTTCTATGCTAAACGCGAGGGAAAAGAGATACGTGCGCTTTGGATTCCGGATGGATATGCTTCCTATCGCAGCGAAATAGACGGGGTGCTTTGCTGCATTTCCTATACAAAAGTTCATGGGCAACCTGCATTGAAGGTAAAGTTGACTAACGAGTCATCAGTTCCTTTTCAACCTCAGAAGGCAGGGCTTAAGTTAGGTATCGATACATATATGGATAAATATCCGGATTGGTTCGGTAAATATTTTCCAACTTTGATGAGAAATGAAAAGACTCATTTTTACGGGTATCTGCAGACTCCTTCCGGACATACATTGGGACTTGTGTCACAACAGCCTGTAGCATCTTGGAGTGTGGACTATAATTTGGGATATCAGGATCCGGCACCGTTTTGGTTCATGGGGCATCGCATTGAATCGCTAAATCTTGACTTGTTGAATGCTTTACCTTTACCGTCTCGTCATCCGCAAGATTTGTATGAGTTGAAACAAGGCGAAAGTAAAGAGTGGACCTTCCTGTTCATCAATGTGGGGAAGCTGGATAATTTGGAATATGCTATAACACAAGCTGCAGATATTCCTTTGATTGATATTCGTCAGACCTCTTATGCTGCGCATGAGGAAGCGTCATTCATGTTTACAGCGGATACTCCAGAGGTAAAAGTAACTAATGATGCGGGGGCAGAGTTACCTGTTGTGCTGACTAAAGCGGAGGGTAAACGTTGGATAGGAAAGGTTAAACTGGAAGATGCAGGACTTTATACTCTTTCCGTCCGTTCGGGCAATAAGGTTGCCGAAGCGGTATGGACGGTGCATCATCCTTGGCAGTGGGTGATGAAAAAGGCACGTGAGAATGTAGCCCGTTATCATCAGAAACCCACATCACATGCCGAAAGTTGGTATGGGTTCTATTCGGCCTTTCTGGCCGCCCGTTATTTTCCGGATAAAACATTGGATAAACAATTGAGTGATTATTTTGATCAGCTCTACAATAAATTGCATGATCCGGAAAAAGTGGAGCCATTGTATTTTAAAACTCGTATTCAAAATACTTCCACTACAATTGGGATGTTGGCAGATAAGTATGAGGCACAGGGAAATTTGGAGGATCTGAAGAAAGCATCGAAATTGGCTGACTGGATGATTCGGACTTCTCAGCGTGATGACGGAGCCTATTATAATCACGGAACAGTCTATACCAGTGTTATTTATATTGCTAAAAGTGTTTTAGAACTTGCCGTTCTTGAACGTAAACAGGGTGAGCAAGATCCGTTTTGGAAAGATTGTGCCGAACGTCATTTTTTATCTGCCAAAAAGGCAATCGACCAATTGGTTGCATCACAAGGTGATTTCCAGACAGAGGGAGAGTTGACATTTGAGGATGGAATGATTTCTTGTTCGGCTTTGCAGATCGGTATGATGGGGGTTCTTGAAAAAGATGCTGAAACACGTAAATATTATACTGATGCAATGCTGAAGATTCTTAATAGTCACGATTGTCTGACTCAGCTTCGTGTTCCTGATGGACGTCGCCGGCAAGGTACTATGCGTTATTGGGAAGCGCAATACGATGTGCAAATGTTACCGAATATGTTTAATTCGCCACATGGTTGGAGCGGATGGCGTGCATATGCTACCTATTATGCCTATTTGTTGACAGGTGACGAAAAATGGTTGGAACAGACATTTAATGCAATGGGGGCTTTTGCTAATTTGATTGATTATAAGACTGGACAGTTGCGTTGGGCTTTTGTTGTTGATCCACACCTTGAAGTAGAGCAGGCATGCAGTGCTGATACAAAATTGAACTTTTCAGATCTTAGTTTTGGCAATCCGCATCCCAAATTATATGATACCCGTAAGTTTGTTATTGGCGAACAATATGTAAACATGATCAGCGATTGGCAGACAGTCAATACTCAGGATAATGATGTGCACGAACTGTTTAAGTGTATTGGTGAGACGGTACTGACTAATGCTTTTGTGATAGAACGTCCAAATGGTGAGGTGGTTGGATATAATTGTCGTGTATCCGGAAAAGGTAATACACTGACAGTAAAGGCAGACGAAAAACAAATCGTGAATCTGCATTGTAACTTAAAACAACCGTTCTCTGTGACTTTTGGTGGCAAATCCCGCTCTTTACCCAAAGGATACTGTGATTGGGCCTTTGGGCAATCCGGTTATTAATTATTCGATAACTTTCATTGATCCCCTGTATTCATAAAACGAGATGTGTGATATGTTTCGTTTTATGAATATAGGGGATGTTTTTTGAAGAAACTGTTTTTATGAGAAACTTTGGCTTACCCATAGGAATACTTATCTTAATGATGTAAGTGATGAACTTGTCATCAAAAAATAGTAATTGATATGGGCGGTCTCAAAAGATCATATTTGGGACCTGAAAGTACTCTTTGCCGTTGATATTATTTTTAATTAACATTCTTGGATGCAGGCTTTTCGGAATTGTTTTATTTCTATAAATAGAGAGAACCTATTTTGAATGTCTAATGAAAATGAAATCTATTATGAAAGTCTGTTCATTCTTGAATAAAGGAGTTATAATTGCGATGGCGGTTGTTTGTTCTGCCGGTTTACAGTCTTGTCTGGATGACAATGATAAGTACTATTATGTAGGAGGATTTCCTAATGCTCTTGTAACAGTGAAAAACGCGACTGATGGTTCATGCTTTTTACAGTTGAATGATAGCACGACATTGTTGCCTACTAATATGACCTCTTCTCCTTTTGGCGAGAAAGAAGTAAGGGCATTGGTGAATTATGATGAATTGGATGAATCAGGTGGAAAATATGATAAGGCCATACAGGTGAACTGGATAGATAGTATTCTGACCAAATCGATTGCACCTGATCTGGGGACGGAAAATGATGTTGTATATGGCACGGATCCAGTCGAAATTGTGAATGATTGGGTGACTATTGCAGAAGATGGTTATTTGACTCTACGTTTCAGAACAACGTGGGGAGACTATCATAAAGCCCATTTCGTAAATTTATTGTTAAGCCAGAATCCGGAGAATCCTTATGAGGTAGAATTCCGTCATCATGCGTACGGAGACACATATGGTACGATGGGAGATGGTCTGGTCGCTTTTAAACTGGATGGTCTGCCGGATACAAATGGTAAAACAGTCAAATTAAAACTAAAATGGAAATCATTTACCGGCGACAAATCTGCAGAGTTTGATTATTGCACTCAAAAGTCCGTTACACCAGTTAATGCAGCAATCACATCGGTAAGGAGTAATTTGAACTTAAAATAACTTCTCAAGCCCCAAAAGGTTACGTTTCTGTGAATCTCGATTGGAGCATACGGCTTGCCGGGATCTGAAAATAGATAGGAGCGTAGCCCTTTTCTATTAACATTGTTAATGCCTTTTTCAGAACGTTTTTTTTCTATTTGCAGAGAAGAAGTCTTTTGTGCACAAAAGACTTCTTCTTTATTATCAAAAGGCTTGTTTTAACGTACTGTTAAAACAAGCCTTTTGCAGGAATGTAACTAATGCTTATAATTACTTGATTTTTAATCTTATGGAGTAGTGTCAGAACTTTTACTCCCCAATTTTCTCCTATAAGGTTTAGCGGGGATATTTGCTATTTTAATAAGTATATGTGCTTTGATAAAAAAAGTAGGTGGTTGAACCTTTCGATAAGATTGTTTGTTCAGACTTCCTGTATTTACCTCATTTCAGTAAATAGACTTACATAGTTGAAACATTATCATTTTCCCTTGTTGATAGCCTGTTTGAAGTAATGGTTAATAGAATGAATGTAAACTTGTAATCAATTGAAGCTTATTTTGTTATCCTGTTGATAACTTTAGTGGATACCTGTTAATAACCTTGTTGATAACTGAGTGGAATGTATGAGGGGAGCAGCGTGTCGTGCAATAAAAAAGCGCCCAAGAGTGGAAGCCTCCTAAACGCTAATTTTCTTTTGGTAGCGGGACCCGGGATTGAACCGGGGACCTCATGATTATGAAACCGGGCTGTACCGATGTCTTCCTATTTCTTTGCGTTTCACGCTCTTACTTAAGTGGCTCTTTTTCAAGGGCAAATATAATATTTCTTTTTCTTCCGTAATCACGTTATTTCTTCTGTTTTCCGGTGATTTGTGCAATTTTCGTGCAAATGGTCGTTTTTAGACCCAATTTCATATCAGATACCTAACACTATATTCGCATCAATATTGAGTTTCCGGCTCATTTCACGAGCTACTTTAAGGGTAGGCTCGCAACGTCCCGTAAGATAGTCGCTGATACGTGAAGGACTTACTCCAAGAAGTTCTGAAAGTTTCACCTGATTCAATCCCATTTCATACATACGAAGTTTTATCACATCCACTAAAGAAGGTGATTTTATCGGATAGTGTTCATCTTCATAATCCGCAACAAGTTCTGACAACAAATCCAATTCTATCAGATTCTTGTCATTCAAAGGCGTATTGTCATCAACCAATGGCAGAAGTTCTTCTATTCTCTCCATTGCTGCCTTATAAGCTGTTTCATTCTGAATCTTTGCCATACGTCTATATATTTTTAGCGTCAATTACATCATATTCGGCATGCGTACCGATAAAGCGAATCAAGACTGTTTTTATCGTAAACTTGATTACTACAATCAACCGATAATTGTTTCCTCTGATATTGAATACATAGTGTTGATTGCCTACATTATCCACACTGTTAAACATCTGCTTCATATCAGCAAAACAAGTCCATTCCGCTTTCTTCACTTTCTGATACCACTCTTCGAGTGCAGTTTCCGCATCAGGATGCTCGGTATAATACTCGATTATTTTGCTTCTCGCTATTATTCTCATGCTCTTTGTTGTTTATGCAAAAGTAATTATTTTGTTTTGAAATACAAAATATCCTACTGAATTTCAGAATATATATATTCGATGTTACCTTAAAATATTTCCAAAACAATACTGCAAACGTTATTAAAAAATGTCTGTAAATGCCTTTTGAAAGCCCCGTTTAACTTATAATTCCAAAAATTGGGGGATATATTACCGGTAAACAATTCCGTTTACAAGTAATTCAAACATCATGATTAAAATCATTAAAAACGGCGTTGTTGTGTCGGTTGTACTCGACACTCGCACCATTAATAAAGAAGGTACTTATCCGGTAAAAATCAAAGTGTATTATCAGGGCAAACCAAAGTATTATTCAGTCGGTATCTGCTTGACTTCAAAAAAAGAACTTGAAGAAGCGCTTGAAGGCAAGTCCAAAGAGTGCAGAGATATTCAGGAAGAAATCGGTAAGGAACTCAGCCGTATTCTAAAGAATGTGGAATATCTGGCCGAACGCGGAACTTTCTCTTTTGACCGTCTGAATACAAGACTTGGAAAAAACATCGGCGGTACTATCAATGAAATGCTTGAAGCCAAGATAAAAGAACTGGATGAAAACAACAAGTTTGGTTCCAAGACTTTTTATCAAAGTACGCTATCATTGATTAAGCGGTATAAAAGGAATAATGTACTAATTCGGGATATTACAGTTGAGTGGCTGCGTGATTTTGAGAAATTCTGCCTGAAAACAGTAAGTCAGACAACTTTGGCTATCAACATGAGAAATATTCGTGCTATCATGAATATTGCCAAATCTGCCGGAGTGATTAGAGAGGCTGATTATCCTTTCGGGAGAGGCAAATACCAGATAAAGGAAGGTGTAGGCAAGAAAAAAGCACTCAACAAGAAACAACTCAAAGCTATCGCCAATTATTCGGACGGTAACAAGTTCACAGAGTTTTATCGTGACTTATGGCTATTCATCTATTTCTGCAACGGTATCAACGTTGCCGATTTGATAAACCTAAAATTCTCTGACATTCAAAACGGAGAAATTTCGTTTATTCGTGAAAAGACAAAGGACCGTACTCGTGACACAAAACGGATTTATGCACCGATAACTCCTGAAATGCAGTCTATTATTGAAAAGTGGGGGAACAATCCAAGAAAGAGCATTTATATATTTCCTTTTATGAAGGCTGGTGATGATGCTTGGGAGCATGAGAAGAAAAAGAAGAATCTCACCAAGCATATAAATGACAGAATGAAGGTTATCGGTGAGAAATTAAATATAGGCAAGATAACGACATACGTTGCACGCCATACTTATGCTACCGTATTGAGAAACGAGGGTGTTCCGGTGTCTATAATATCACCTATGTTAGGTCATACAAGTATAACCACTACTGAGATATATCTTGCCGATTTGGAGTCTGAAAACAGAGCCAGAAATGCGAGTTTATTGAGCTTTTAATGTCCGTATTTCTCTTAATTTTGGTAGGTCAAGCATACAGTCCGATTCTCTTGTTTAGTGGAGAATCGGGCTTTCTTTATGCAAAATTACCGGTGCGAGAGCTTAATTCAGGTTAAAAATATAGTTAAAATACCTTTTTCTTTTATATTCCGGTAAAAAAGAGGATATATGTATTAACCGAAAATTCAACTATTCGGAATATTACTAATTGTCAAAATAAATAAAGTTATGACACGAAAGAAAAAAGTAAAAGAAGAACAAGCGGTGACTGCCGAAGTCGTAGAGACTAAAAAGAAATCTTCAAAGAAAGCACCAAAGACTAAAATGTCTGCTCAAAAAGAAAGCATACAGGAAACCGGTTTTCAAGAGCCGATTGTCAAAGAAGAAAATACGAAAGATTCTTTTAAAGACAAAGATTATACAATCGATGAGCTTATAGATATGTTAGGGCCGGATATTGATTGTGAGGATGATACAGAGTTTTCATTAACGGAAAATACTTCTTCACAAGAACAGGAATACACAATAGAGGATATGCTTTCCGCATTGGACGAGTCAATCGATGATGACGATGAAGAATGTGTTTCAGATGAAGTACTTGATAAATTCGACAAGACACTCGAAGAAAAAGGTTTGGGCGATGATTATTTTCGGAAGAAAGAAGAACGGCTTAAAGAAATGGAGCTGGAGCATGAACTTCACGAATTCGCCATTGATGAAATGCTGAATGAATAAGAATATCTAATTTTGTAACCTGCAACAGTCTCTTTATGAGATGTAACTTTGTGATGTGCCTTATTTTTTCTAATTTTGTATCGTCATGGCAACATGGCGGACATATTAGAAATTTAAGGTACACGAAAGTGTTTAACTGATTCTCCGGAATAAAGTCTGGTAAACTATTAACGAACGGGAATAAGTTAGCATCTCTCGCGTCATATCCATATATGGCGTGGGGAGACTGTTGCTTGTTTTAGTTCAAGGGTTTTACCAGAGCCTATTCCGTAAAATAAGTTAGCAGCCCTCACGCTTTCGCATTTTATAAACTTCTTCTGTGTGGGCGGGGAGAATGGAATAAATACTGGTAATTATGAAGAAAAATTATTGTTTTGTTTTAAGTTTGTTCCTGTTTGGAACAATGCTGTCAAGTTGCGAAAAAAGTGGGAACTATCAAGAATTTGACCGTAATGAAATCTACAAGCATCTTTCATCTGTAAATGTTCGTGATGCAAAGATGATTTATACGAAAGAAGGTACTAATACTCGTTCTGGAGAATCTGGAGCTTTTGGTGGAGTGTGGAAGATTGACCAAAACGGGAATGAATCCAAGCTAATAATCACAGGTTCTGATGGTAAAACAAATGTTTTGAATATCTATGAAATCAATAAATTATCAGACAATGTATTATTGATGTTTCCTGATTGGTATGATACAAATAGAATAGAGCAAGAATGGTATAACTCACATAGTGACGACCCAACACACATAGCTATCCCAAGTGAGCCGCATGGCGCAGCAACAGAATACGCAATGCTTTTGAATAAAAATACAGAAAAATTATATCGTTTTCCAGAAAACTTATCAAAACCTGATAAGAACGATAATATCTTCACTGACAAACAAGGTAATATCTATTACAAAGGTCATCTGAAAGGTGAACAGGTGTTAAAGTTGTCGCCTGAAACAATGACTATTGAGGCTTTGTTGCCGGATGATATAAGCTTTGATAATTTTTCGGTAACTGGCGATGGGTTCGTAGTATACAGAAAAGGGAATGGGCAGCAATTTAATTGTCGTGTCAAATGTCCGGGTGGTAAAATCTATCCGATTACAGATACTTATACTTTCATCTTTAGTGGTGATTTATATTCGGTTCGTGACAATACGATTATCAAATATGAAACTATCGGTAACAATGATTTGGAAGAAAAAATAATCTGTACAATACCGGAAGATAATAACTACTGGGCATTTACGCCAAATTATGTACGTAATACAGTCGTAATAAATAGGAATTTGGAGTTTGACGGAGAGCAATGTGTTAAACTGGACAAGTATGTGAATATCGGAGATATTCGTACAAGCAAAGCATGGTATATTCTAAACAATACCATGTTCTCAAAAACAGCAATGAAAGATTATCAGGAATCGCAATTTCAAGTTTCGGAATATGAAATACAAAGTCTTTCGGCAAATTCTGAAAGTTCTAATATCGCATTCACCGGTTTCAGATATTCGGACGGTGCCAATGTTGTAGGAACTATCACAGAATCAGATGAAGTTGTAATCAACAGTATTGCTGATAATGGAAACAGAATCATCAATCTTATTTCGTTGAACTAATATCAACTCAAAATAATATCCTCTTGTTGCTTATGCAATGAGAGGATTTTTTATACCCAAAATTTTAAAATTATGAATAACAGAATTACCCCTTATAACATTACGGAGCTGAAAACAAATGAAATATTCGTGTTCGGTTCAAACTCAAACGGTGTACATAATGGAAATGCCGCAGCAACAGCGATGAAATTCGGTGCTATTATGGGACAGGCTGTGGGAATACAGGGGCAGACCTATGCGCTACCTTCCAAACACATTGAGAATCTTAAAAAACATATTGATGATTTTCTACTGTATGCAGAACAACATTCGGAATATACTTTTTTAGTTACAGAGATAGGATGCGGAATATCCAAACATTCGCCATTTGAGATTGCACCGTTATTCAAAGAAGCGGTTCATATAAAGAACATCAATTTGTCTTTGTCCTTTTGGGATGTTCTGAATGGTGGCATACAAGCCAGAATCAGACAGGTTGCCGAAAAAGAATCTCCTTCCGTTTCTGATTTTTGTCAAAGAACGGGATTGTCTTTTACTATACTGATGAACATTTTATTCAGAAAAGAACTTCCTACCGTCTGGATTGTGCAAAAGATACTAATTGCCTTTCCGTCTATAAATGCAAGGTGGCTACTTTTGGGAGAAGGCGATATGAAGCTCACGAAACGCAACAGTTTTCTCACAAGAATAAACGATTTTCTGCATGTCCTTTTCGCTTCCAAATAGACATGAAATTATTATTTCCCCATACCAAAAATGAGGATGTTTTCGTCTCCTGTATCGAACTTTGCTCTTGCCTCTAATACTCGGTATAAAGAAGCAAGAGCATATCTCGAATATGAAGAATAATTTAAAAGTAGAAAATTCTTACATAGTGAATAAAGTGAATGAAATGAATCTATTTTTATATAAATTGTTTTTGTGGTTATATTATATAAAGTATAGAGTATAATAAAGGAAAATAGATTCATTTCATTCACTATTTTACTGTATGTAGTGTGGGCTATAATAATAGTTCAAGAGGACAAGTTTTTGTATCGAATTTTCCTGATTTCTTTATGTTGTCATAATATTCCCATAATTCAGTTTGGTATTCATATCGGGGTATGATTATAATTTCCGGAAAATTAGTATTGTCTGATACTGGAGCCAATTCAAATCCGGAAGTTGAAAACTTTCTTCCAATTGAACTTTTCGTTCCATAGGATTCAATAACTTCAAAAGAATCATCTTCAAAATCTTTTTCTTGAATTTTTTTCAATCTGCAAAATTTCCTTCCATACCAACCAATAAATATCACTTCACCTATAAGTAATGAAGAGAAATTAAAATAGTCTATCGTATTAAATGCGTTTTTAATTGTATCAGGTGTTGATTCAAAATCACCAGATGTTTCATATCCATTCTTTTCGCAGAACTCGTAAATGTCTTTGCACTTCAAAGCTTGCGCCATGAGAGTTAGTTTGCCGAGATTCGGCTTCATCTGTTCCTCGGGGTTGTTTATCTTGTTTGAACTCTTCTTACCCCAATAACGGCGTATTGTATCTGGACTTATGTGTTCTTTGTACTGAATAACTTTCCCATTTTCATTCGTGGGAGCAGGGTAATTTTCACGAGCTTTTTCATTGATGTAATCAGCTAAAGCATTATATCCTTTATTTATATTCAGGTCTATTTCTGATGTTTTTATTAATTGTTTTTTCAGCGCTTCAAAAGCTTCTTTGCTGATTGTTTTATTATTATTTCCCATAATATTTTTTTTAGATTGCAAAAATACAAAATATTGATAATAAGTCAAGTATATATTTGTGCCAAATGTGCCAAATATGCCATCTTGTGCCAGATGCAAGGTGTATTACCTTTGCGCCATCATTAAAACGAAAAAGAGATGGAAAGTACCACTTATGACACATTACCGGAACGGATAGATTATTTGATTTCGGAGATTAGAGAAGTAAAAGAGTTATTAACGCAAAGAATTGAGAAACCGGAAGAGATTCCCAAATATCTGTCTTTAGAACAAGCATTGCTCTACTTGGAAAAGAAAGGATTTTTGGTGAGCAAGTCAAAGCTATATAAGATGACTTCGGAAAGCAAGATACCTTTCCATAAGTCAGGAAACCGGAATTACTTCTTTCCTGACGAACTGGATAAGTGGATGAATGAACAAATTATTGGAAAGGATGAAATAAACAAGCTCTTTTCTATTCAGACTATTATTAATAAGAATCAGAAGAAAAAGAAATAACGCATTAAAATTTTATTATTATGATATACGATAATGACGAAAACGAAAATTCTGTTTCAGCAAGTGATTCGGTAGTGAAGAAATTGAATTTTCAATCGGACGCTTTGCAGAAAGTATACAAAAACACTAATCTGGCAACAGTGTTGGATAATATTCGAACACTTGATTTTCCTGCAATATATCATCAAGGAAATGACAAAGTTCTGTATCATTTAGAAAAGATACGAAGTGAATTAGACAAGAGTAGTGATGAAGACAGGAAAGATGAACTGCGGAGTAAATTAAGAAAATATGAGCCTAATATTAAGGTTAAATTTACTATTGCTATAACATATTTATTGCAAGTCGCTCAAGATTGCGGGCATGATTTGATGTTTAAAGACGGGTTAATCTATTGCTTTAATGGTCGCTACTGGGAGAATATTCAATCGGAAATATTCAAAGCCTTTTTAGCGGAAGTTATCACTAAGACAGGGATTAACGAATTTCAATCATTGAAAGCTGATGCACAAAAGGACTTGTATAAACAGTTTCTTGTAAGTGCGTTTTATTCAGATGATGCAGAAATTGAAGAAAATACTCCGGTTATTATAAATTTGAAAAGTAACGTTTTTGTTTGCCAGAACGGGAATTATGAATTTAGAGATTTTGATAAAAACGACAAACTGACATACTGTTTGGATTTTGACTATGAACCTGATGCGAAAATTGATAAATTTCAAAAATTCTTAGATAAAGTGTTGCCCGATGAGGGTATGCAAAATGTACTTGCTGAATATTGTGCGTACATATTAACTAAGAATCTTAAACTGGAAAAAGCTCTGATTCTGTTAGGTGCTGGCGCTAACGGCAAAAGTACGTTTGGCGATATTCTGACCGCTTTGTTAGGTGGAAAGAAAAATGTGTGCTTTAACTCGTTAAGTGATTTGTGTGACAGTAAAGGGTACTATCGAACCGAACTTTCAAAATATTTGCTCAATTTCTGTTCGGAATTCAGCACAAGTTACAATTCTGCTATACTTAAACAGTTGATTAGTACGGAAGAAGTGACAGCACGTTCAGTGTTCGAGAAACCAATAACTATTCAGAATTATTGTAAATTCATTTTTAATGCCAATATTATTGGTAAAAAAGATATTGAACGCTCTCAGGGGTTTTACCGAAGATTATTGATTTTGCCATTCAATGTTACAATTCCAGAAGCGGAACGCGACCCGGAACTTGCTACAAAGATAATCAACACAGAACTTAGCGGTATTTTTAATTGGATTTTGAAAGGACTAAATCGTATCCTGAAAAATAAGCGTTTTACAATCACTCCAGAAATTGAAGCGGTTAGAACAGAGTTTGAAAAGGAGAGTGATTCAGTTGCCTTGTTTATTGAAGAATGCGGATATGTGAAAGATGAAACTACCAAGCCGCTTAGAATGAAAGACCTTTATGATGAATACTGGGAATATACGAGGGAAAAATTGAAAATGACTCCTGTGTATAGGCCCGAATTTAAACGTCGATTAAGAGACAATTTGAATTTTAAAATCAAAGAAAAAGGTACTAATCATTATCCTTGTATTTATTGTACAAAAAAGCCGGAAGAGGTTGAAAACAAAGAGGAGAATGGTTTATGTTCTATTGAGGAAAATGGAGAGAAATTATATTATCGAGATGTGACAACAATAATTAATCAGGAAAATAATGAATAAGAAAAAACAAATCTTAGTATCAATGTTTGATAACATAAAGTCAAGCAGGTCTTATACGGTGGTAGATATTCGTCAATGGTTATTAAGTAATCATCTGCAAGATGTCATAACACAGATTCGTATTACTCAGGATAAAGATGTACGTAGGACGCTAAAATGTAAGTTGCCGGCTATTACGCCAAGTGGAATATTTCATCGGCGTAATAGTAACGGACTGGTTGAGCCTTCATCATTAATCTGTATTGATATTGACGGGAAAGATAACCCGTCAATATCTGACATGGAGAAATTGAAAAAACGGTTAGGTAAGTTATCCTATATAATGTATGTCGGTTTATCCGCAAGTGGTACGGGATTATTCTGTATTATACCGTATACTGATTACCGTAATCACAAGCTTTACTTCAATTCTCTGAAACTGGAATTTGAGAAAATGGGAATCATTATTGATAAAAGTTGTAGTGATATAACTCGGTTAAGGCTTGCTTCGTATGATGAACATCCGTATTTGAATTGGGATGCTGTACCTTATGAAAAAACCTTAGACGAAAACGATTGTGTAAAAGTGAGAGATTTGATTAAAACGGAAATCCTTCAGGATAATATTGCTGATAATAAAGTGAATGGCTTTGATTTTGTTGCAAATCAGCTACTTAAACCTACAAATTTAGATTTGGCGCATGTAATTCCTCAAAGTAAGAAAAACGAAGTTGTCAGACTGGTAAATGTCATAATTGAAAGTAAGGTGGACATAACTCGCAATTATCAAGATTGGTTTACCATCTGCTGTATTATTAAGAATTATTTTGGTGCAGGAGGTATAGTCCTATTCCATGACATCAGTAAATTATATCCTAATTACAGTCCGGAAGAGACAGAAAAGTTATATTCTTCAATCAAGCAATGGCAATACAGATACAGGTCTGACCGCTTATTTGAAATAGCTGCAAAATATGGAATACTATAATAAATAATATTATAATGGGAGGAGATACCCTTTATCTTCAATTATTAAAATTCATAAATTATGAATGAAAATTTTAAGATTGGTAACAACAGAGCCAATACAAAAAACACTGTTGGAGTTAAGAATCGTACTTTGTCTAAGTCTACTTTGGATGGGAAGCAAAGTTTTGAGCGATTCATGCATGATTGCAATGTACTTCAATCAGAAAAGGAATATGTATTACTTCGAGATTTATACTTGGAGTATAGTACATATTGCAAGGAAGTGGGTATTGTACCCAAAGTACAAAAGGAATTCTTGCGTTACATGGAGAAGCGTTGTTTGGTGAAACGTCATAGTACAAACTATCAGACACGTCTTTATCTGAAAAAGTCACCATGTTCTTGTGTGAGTGGACTGGCGGTAGATGAAATTCTGCAAAAGAATGATTTGGAGGCTATTAGTGAATCAGAACTTCTCAAACCTTTGGATGATAAAGGAACTGAGGAAATTTTGATTACTGATAAAGTTGATTGTTAAGAGTCCGCTGTAATGTAACGAAGTGAAATAATAAGGCTTTTGTCTTTTATTTGATTTTGTCGCGATTAAACGAGATAACTACCGGTGTGTAGCTTATCTCGTTTTTCGTATCTATTTGTGCAATTTCTTGTGCAAAAAGCCTCAACTCAGGCAGAAACCCCATGTATTACTAAATAAAACCAAGCAATGAAAAGAAAACAGAAGAAAGAGATTTTAAAGTAGATTTATCTTACGTTTTCATTGATTATCAGTGTTTTACATCGAAATCCGTGCAAAATCTGTGCAAATACCCCTATAAACAAAAAAGACAACCAAGAGTGGAAGCCTCCTAATTGCCTAATTTACAAGCCTTTCGGCTTAGTAGCGGGACCCGGGATTGAACCGGGGACCTCATGATTATGAATCATGCGCTCTAACCAGCTGAGCTATCCCGCCATTGTTTCTCGATTGCGGGTGCAAAGATAGAGCCTTTTTTTTAATCTCCAAAACATTTTCTATCTTTTTTGTGTTTAACTTAAAAAAAACATCTCTGAAAGTATGATGAACAGGCTATTTCTGACTCTGAAAGAAGAGATGTAATGAAGAAAGTGAATTAATTATGCCTTGTATTTAGAAAAAAGTATTTATCTTGGCACACACAATCAATAATAAAGCTATGAAAAAGGAGAAAATACATTTGGAATATCTTCTGAATGCGACTTCTAAAAATATTCTTTGGTCAGCAATAAGCACACCTACCGGTTTGGAGGACTGGTTTGCAGACAAAGTAGTATCAGATGATAAAACAGTGACTTTTTGTTGGGGTAAAACCGAACAGCGTCAGGCAACTATTGTTGCCATTCGGGCCTATTCGTTTATTCGTTTCCATTGGCTTGATGACGAAAATGAAAGGGAGTATTTTGAAATAAAAATGAGTAATAATGAATTGACGGGCGATTATGTGCTTGAAATTAGTGACTTTTCTGATCCGGAAGAGGTTGATGATTTGAAGGAATTGTGGGATTCCCAAGTGAGTAAGTTACGTAGAACATGCGGTTTTTAGTTAACTTTCAACCAAAAATTTTTTGCACTCCTTTTTTTGTGCTAATTTTGTATCTTAATTGCATGAAACTATTAAGATGCTACGCATAAAAAGATTAGATATTTTTATAATAAAGAGTTTCTTATTACTCTTTGTCGGTACATTTTTCATCTGCCTCTTCATCTTCATGATGCAGTTTTTGTGGAAGTATGTAGACGAATTGGTGGGAAAAGGGTTAGAAATGAGTGTACTGGCTCAATTCTTCTTTTATTCTGCGTTGAGTCTGGTACCGATGTCTCTGCCTTTGGCAGTGTTGTTGGCTTCTTTAATTACGTTTGGTAATTTTGGCGAGCGTTTTGAGTTGCTCGCCATGAAGGCAGCAGGCATTTCGCTGCTTAAAATTATGCGTCCGCTCATTGTCCTTGTCTTCGCCATTTGTTGTGTATCCTTCTATTTCCAAAATGTCATAGGGCCGCGGGCACAAGCCAAGTTGGGCACTTTGCTCATTTCGATGAAGCAGAAATCTCCTGAGGTAGATATTCCCGAAGGAGTTTTTTATGATGAAATTGATGGGTATAATTTGAAAGTGCAAAGAAAAGACCGTAAGACGGGCATGCTCTACGATGTGATTATTTATGATTTCTCCAATAACTTTGATAATGCACGTATTATTGTAGCCGATTCGGGACGTCTGGAGATGACAGCCGATAAGCAGCATCTTTATCTACATCTGTACAGCGGTGAGATGTTTGAGAATCTGAAGGCACAGAGCATGAGTTCGAAGAATGTTCCTTATCGCCGGGAATCTTTCCGGGAGAAACATACGATCATTCAGTTCGATTCGGACTTTAATATGGCTGATGCCAGTATTATGAGCAATCAGTCTACCACCAAAGATATGATAAAAATACAGGCTTCCATCGACTCGATGACTGTATTGGCCGATAGTATCGGCAGGCAGTATTACATTGAAGCAAGTAAGGGGCCGTATCGCACTGCGGCCGGACTGACCAAGGAAGATACCCTGAAGATGGAGGAAGCGCGCATTGGCGATTACAATGTGGATAGTCTGTTTAAAGTTGCTACCTTGATGAATAAGCAGAAGATCATAGCTTCAGCCGTTGGCCGTACGGAGAATCTGTCGAGTGACTGGGGGTTTAAGAGCTTTACAATGGCTCAGAATGATCTTAGCATACGAAGACATAAAATAGAATGGCATCGGAAAATCACAATTTCTCTTTCCTGTCTCTTATTTTTCTTTATTGGCGCACCTTTGGGAGGTATTATCCGCAAAGGTGGATTGGGTATGCCGGTTATTGTTTCCGTGTTTACCTTTATCATTTATTATATTATTGATAATACAGGCTATAAAATGGCTCGAGACGGGAAGTGGATTGTATGGATGGGGATGTGGATGAGTTCCGCCATTCTGGCTCCGCTGGGATATTTCCTGACTTATAAATCGAATAAAGATTCTGTGGTATTGAATACTGATGTTTATATTGCTTGGTTTAAGCGAGTATTCGGTGTGCGCAGTGTCCGCCATCTGTCAAAGAAGGAGGTGATTATTCATGATCCGGATTATCGGCGCCTTCCCTCTGATCTGGATGCACTTTCGGAGGAGTGTAAAAACTATATGGAAAAGAACCGGTTGTCTAAAGCTCCTAATTATTTTAGTTTGTGGATGACTGCCGGTCAGGATCAGGAGATCATTGCGATTAATAACCGTATGGAGTTATTGGTAGATGAGATGTCCAATACCCGTTCGTTGATATTGCTTCAGAAGCTGGAGAAATATCCGATTATCCCTGTAAACGCACATGTGCGTCCGTTCCATAATTATTGGCTTAATATGGCAATTGGAATTTTGATGCCTATCGGTTTATTTTTCTATTTCCGTATCTGGGCTTTCCGTATACGCCTGAATAAAGATATGGAACGGATAATTGCATTGAACCGGGATGTAGAACTTACAATAAAGGATATTAATAACAAAAATTAAGATATAAGAGTATGGAACCAATAAGACTGAATACCATCGAAGAGGCGATAGCCGACTTCAAAGAGGGTAATTTCGTAATTGTGGTAGATGATGAAGATCGTGAAAACGAAGGTGATTTCATTATTGCTGCCGAAAAGATTACTCCGGAAAAAGTGAATTTCATGCTGACTCATGGCCGTGGCGTACTTTGTGCTCCTATAACGGAAGAACGCTGTGCCGAGTTGGAACTGGATATGCAGGTGTCATCCAATACTTCAATTTACGAGACTCCCTTTACGGTTACTGTCGATTTACTTGAGGGATGCACGACGGGAGTTTCCATGCACGACCGTGCTATGACTATCCGTGCTTTGGCCGATCCGAAGACAAAACCTTCCGATTTGGGACGTCCGGGGCATGTCAATCCTCTGCGTGCCCGTTCGCGTGGAGTCCTTCGTCGCGCTGGACATACCGAGGCGAGTGTCGATTTGGCTAAACTTGCCGGTTTGTATCCTGCTGCCGCGTTGATTGAAATCATCAATGAAGACGGAACTATGGCTCGTCTGCCCCAATTGGTGGAAGTGGCCCGTCGTTTCGGATTGAAAATAATCTCCATCAAAGACCTGATCGCATACCGTCTTCAGATGGAGTCGATTGTTGATAGAGGAGTGGAAGTGGATATGCCTACGCAGTTTGGACATTTCCGTCTGATACCTTTCCGTCAGAAATCGAACGGGATGGAGCACATTGCATTAATAAAAGGAACGTGGGACAAAGACGAACCGATTCTGGTACGTGTGCACTCTTCGTGTATGACTGGTGATATTTTCGGTTCATGCCGTTGTGAATGTGGTGAGCAGCTTCATAAAGCTATGCAGATGATCGAAGCTGCCGGAAAAGGGGTAATTGTCTATATGAATCAAGAAGGTCGTGGTATTGGTTTGATGAACAAGATTGCCGCTTATAAACTCCAGGAAGAAGGATATGATACGGTAGATGCCAATCTCCATTTGGGTTTTGATGCCGACGAACGTGATTATGGGGTCGGTGCGCAGATTTTGCGTGAGATCGGAGTGAAAAAGATGAAGTTGATGACGAATAATCCGGTGAAACGTATCGGTCTGGAAGCCTATGGGTTAGAGATTACCGAGAACGTGGGAATAGAGGTTAAACCGAATCCTTATAATGTACGTTATCTGAAGACAAAGAAAGAGCGGATGGGGCATACGCTTCATTTTAATAAGTAAACTGTCTATTTGCTTTCATATATCAAATATTATAGTTTATTTTGCAATCAAATTCACTCAACAACAATAAAATAGATACGAAATGAACCAACTATCAGACCGTTTGAACAGCTTGTCGCCTTCGGCGACTCTTGCTATGTCGCAAAAAAGCGCTGAGCTGAAAGCTCAGGGTGTTGATGTAATTAACCTCAGTGTGGGAGAACCCGATTTCAATACTCCCGATCACATCAAAGAAGCTGCCAAGAAAGCGGTAGATGACAACTTCTCTCGCTACTCTCCGGTTCCGGGCTACCCGGCTTTGCGCAATGCAATCGTAGAGAAACTGAAGAAAGAAAACGGTCTGGAATATACAGCCGCTCAGATTTCTTGTGCAAATGGTGCAAAACAATCTGTATGTAACACCATCATGGTGCTGGTAAATCCGGGTGATGAGGTGATTGTGCCTGCTCCTTACTGGGTAAGCTATCCGGAAATGGTGAAACTGGCCGAAGGTACTCCGGTGATTGTAACTGCCGGTATCGAACAGGATTTCAAAATCACTCCTGCCCAACTGGAAGCTGCCATCACTCCGAAGACCAAAGCTTTGATTCTTTGCTCACCGTCTAATCCGACCGGTTCTGTCTACAGCAAAGAAGAGTTGGCCGGTCTGGCTGCCGTATTGGCTAAGTATCCGCAGGTTATCGTCATTGCCGACGAGATTTATGAGCACATCAATTATATCGGAAAACATCAGAGTATCGCTCAGTTCCCCGAGATGAAAGAACGTACGGTGATTGTAAACGGTGTGTCAAAAGCATATGCGATGACCGGATGGAGAATTGGTTTCATTGCCGGTCCGGAATGGATTGTGAAAGCCTGCAATAAACTTCAGGGACAGTATACTTCGGGTCCTTGCTCAGTTTCTCAGAAGGCTGCTGAGGCTGCTTATACAGGTTCTCAGGCTCCGGTGGAAGAGATGCGTAAGGCTTTCGAACGTCGTCGTAACCTGATTGTGAAGTTGGCGAAAGAAGTTCCGGGATTTGAGGTGAATGTGCCGGAAGGCGCTTTCTACCTGTTCCCTAAATGCAGTTCTTTCTTTGGCAAATCCGTTGGGGATCGTAAGATTGAGAATTCGGATGATCTGGCGATGTATCTGCTTGAGGATGCTCATGTAGCTTGCGTAGGCGGTACTTCGTTCGGTGCTCCGGAATGCATCCGTATGAGCTATGCCACCAGCGATGAAAATATAGTTGAAGCGATCCGTCGCATCAAAGAAGCATTGGCTAAGCTGAAATAAGACTCTGCCAATCAGATAAAGGAGAAGGATGTATCGGTGAAAAGATGCATCCTTCTTTATTTTTAAGAGTATCCGGTTTCAATAGCCGGGTAGGGGTAAAAATCAATAAAGGCCGCTTTCCATCAGGAAAGCAGCCTTTATCTTGTTTTGGGGGATTGTATTATTCAGCTGGGTGAATTGCTTCAGAAGGACATACATCTGCGCAAGTACCACAGTCTGTACACTGTTCAGGATCAATTGAATAAATATCACCTTCAGAGATAGCGCCAACCGGACACTCGTCAATACAAGTTCCGCAAGCAATACAATCATCACTAATTACGTAAGCCATTTTGTTTGATATTTTAATTATTAGTACTAATTTGTAGGTACAAAAATAGAGTTTTTAATCATTAGTTGGTATCGATTTTGATTAAAATGTTTTAATTTGTATATCTTCTAAATAAGGAAAACACTATTTTTGCATTGATTATTAAATACGTATGCAATTATGCCTTTAAATTTACCCGATAAGCTTCCTGCGATAGAACTATTGAAAGAGGAGAATATCTTTGTGATAGATAACTCCCGCGCAACACAACAGGACATCCGCCCGCTACGCATTGTCATCCTCAACCTGATGCCGTTGAAGATTACGACAGAAACAGACTTGGTGCGTCTGCTCTCGAATACTCCGCTTCAGGTGGAGATATCTTTTATGAAGATAAAGAGCCACACTTCGAAGAACACGCCGATAGAACACATGAAGACATTTTATACTGACTTCGACAAGATGAGGGACGATAAGTACGACGGTATGATCATTACCGGTGCGCCGGTAGAGCAGATGGATTTCGAGGAGGTGAATTATTGGAACGAAATAACGGAGATATTTGACTGGGCACGTACCCATGTCACCTCTACGCTCTATATATGCTGGGCCGCGCAGGCCGGTCTGTACCATCATTACGGTGTGCCCAAGTATGCACTGGGCAAGAAGATGTTCGGCATTTTCAAACATCGCACGTTGCTTCCGTTGCATCCCATCTTCCGCGGGTTCGATGATGAATTTTATGTTCCCCATAGCCGGCATACGGAAGTGCGGAAAGAAGATATACTAAAGGTGCCTGAACTGACATTGCTTTCGGAGTCGGACGATTCGGGAGTGTATATGGTGGTGGCTCGCGGTGGGCGTGAGTTCTTTGTGACAGGGCACTCGGAATATTCGCCGTTGACACTGGATACGGAATACCGCCGGGATGTGTCGAAAGGTCTGCCTATCGAGGTTCCTCGCAATTATTATGTAGATGATGATCCGGACAAGGGGCCGCTGGTACGTTGGCGCGGACATGCCAACTTGTTGTTCTCCAACTGGCTGAACTATTTCGTCTATCAGGAGACTCCTTATAATATTGAAGATATCAGATGATAAAACAACGTAAGATAGAATTGCTGGCTCCGGCCAAAAACCTGGAATGCGGCATGGCTGCCATCGATCATGGGGCGGATGCCGTATATATCGGTGCGCCGAAGTTCGGTGCCCGTGCGGCAGCGGTCAATTCATTGGAGGACATAGCCGCTTTGGTGGAGTATGCCCATTTGTATAATGTGCGGATTTATGTTACGGTCAATACGATCCTGAAAGATGAAGAACTGAAGGAGACGGAGGAGATGATCCGGGCCCTGTACCGTGTCGGAGTGGATGCGCTTATTGTGCAGGATATGGGAATCGCCGGTCTGGAGCTGCCGCCCATTCCGTTGCATGCGAGCACGCAGATGGATAACCGTACGGCAGAGAAAGTGAGATTTCTGGCCGATGCCGGCTTCCGCCAAGTGGTGTTGGCGCGTGAACTTTCGTTGCGGGAGATCGGCAAGATACACGAGGCTTGTCCCGACGTGCCTCTGGAAATCTTTGTGCACGGAGCGCTCTGTGTAAGTTATAGCGGGCAGTGCTACGTCAGCCAGGCTTGTTTCGGGCGTAGTGCCAACCGGGGTGAGTGTGCCCAGTTCTGCCGTTTGCCGTTCAGCCTGGTCGATTCGAACGACCGGGTGATTGCGAAGGACAAACATCTTCTTTCACTCAAAGATCTCAACCAAAGTGAGGAACTGGAGGCTCTGCTCGATGCCGGTGCCTCTTCTTTCAAGATAGAAGGCCGGTTGAAGGACGTTTCGTATGTAAAGAACGTGACGGCCGCCTACCGCCAGAAGCTGGATGCCATCCTTGCCCGCCGCAAGGAGTATGTGCGTGCTTCTTCCGGCAGCTGCCGTTATGCTTTCAATCCTCAGCTGGACAAGAGTTTCAGCCGTGGTTTTACGCATTATTTCCTGCACGGGCGCACCAGGGATGTTTTTTCGTTCGACACCCCCAAGTCGTTAGGAGAGGAGATGGGGACGATGAAAGAGGCCAGGGGGAATTATCTGACCGTGGCGGGATTGAAGTCGTTCAATAACGGTGACGGTGTTTGCTACATTGACGAGCAAGGCAAACTGCAAGGTTTCCGCATCAACCGTGTGGAGGGCAATAAGCTCTATCCGCAGGAGATGCCCCGCATCAAGCCCCGAACGGTGTTGTACCGTAACTTCGATCAGGAGTTTGAGAAGATACTCGCCCGCCGGTCGTCCGAACGCAAGATGGCCGTGGCCATCCGGCTGGCGGACACTGCCTTCGGATTCGCCCTGACGCTGACGGATGAGGATGATAACCGTGTGACCCTGTCGCTGCCGCGTGCGAAAGAGCCGGCGCGTACGCCACAGGAAGAGAACCTGAAGACGCAGCTGGCTAAGTTGGGGAATACTCCTTTCGAAGCGGAACGCGTCGACATCGACTTCACGGAGAACTGGTTTCTGCCTGCTTCGGTATTGGCCGATTTCCGCCGGCAGGCGATTGAGAAACTGATTGCCGCCCGCCGTATCAACTACCGGAGAGAGCTGGCGGTGCTTAGGCCTACGACTCATGCTTTTCCGCAGACGACGTTGACCTATCTGGGAAATGTGATGAATGCGCGGGCTGCCTCTTTTTATGCCGGGCATGGCGTGGCAAGCATTGCTCCTGCTTTTGAACAGACGCCTGTGGAGAAGGCGGTGCTGATGTTCTGCAAACATTGCCTGCGCTACAGCATGGGCTGGTGTCCGGTTCATCAACGGGAACGCTCTCCGTATCGTGAACCCTATTATCTGGTATCGACGGACGGTAAACGCTTCCGCTTGGAATTTGACTGCCGGAACTGCCAGATGAAAGTGAGTGCCTTATGAAAATGAAGGGGCTCTGCGCGCGTCTGTGTTATGCTGTGATAGGCTTTTTCCTGCTGGCGGCCTGCCATTATTCACCGCCCGATCTCACTGCCGAGGGGCTGGGGGAGAAAACAAAGGACTCTTTAGCTTATCTTTTCCGGTACCATTATACCTGGAACACGAATCTGGAGGTGCTGGACGACTCCGTCCGGTTGGAATATCTTCCGGTGAAGGATGCCTATGTCAGTCTGAACAAGGGTGACCGGGTGGTCGTGGCAGAGTTTTCCATTCATCCGCAGGACAGCGTGGACAGCGTATGGGTGAAGCTGGCCCACTCGCAGGACGTCCAGGGGTGGGTGCGCAACCGTGATCTGGTGCGCTCCTTCGTGCCCACCGATAGTATTTCGCAGTTTATCCACCTTTTCAGCAATACTCACGCTTCGTATTTCGTCATCATTTTCGCCCTCTTTGTCGGGGTCTACCTGCTCCGTGCTTTCATGAAGAAGCAGTTGCAGATGGTTTACTTCAATGATATCGACAGCGTCTATCCTCTTTTCCTCTGTCTGCTGATGGCGTTCAGTGCTACGGTTTACGAGACGATGCAGGTGTTTGTCCCCGATACCTGGGAGCATTTCTACTTTAATCCCACCCTTTCGCCGTTCAAGGTGCCTTTCATCCTTTCGGTTTTTCTGCTGAGCATCTGGTTGTTTATTGTCGTCACGCTGGCCGTGCTCGACGATTTGTTCCGCCAGCTCACTCCTGCCGCCGCCGTTTTCTATTTGCTGGGGCTGATGTCTTGCTGCATCTTCTGCTACTTCTTCTTCATCCTGACCACGCACATTTATATCGGTTACCTGTTTTTAGCTTGCTTCATCTGGCTTTTTGTGAAGAAGGTGCGTAGGAATTCCGGCTATAAATACCGCTGCGGAAACTGTGGGCAGAAACTCCGGGAGAAGGGGGTATGCCCGCATTGCGGGGCGATCAACGAATAAGATCTTCTCACCACAGAGGACACAGAGGGCACAGAGTTTTAATTCCGCTCGCCCTTGGAGGGTGGAGGACAGAGAAAAGAGAGAGAGAAAAAAACTACTCTGTGTCCTCTGTGTCCTCTGTGGTGAGAACAGCCAAAATTACGGTGCACCGCCGTCGGAACAACGGTGCACCGTTGTTTCCGCCCCCTTCGGGCGTCCTTCCGGAGGCGCAGGCTTCGGCGTCAGAACCGGCAGCGCACGTCTACCCCGAAGTGCACCGGACGGCCTTTTTGCATGAATCCGTTGCCCATTGATTCGAAATAGAACGCGGCATATTCCTTATCCAGTATGTTGCGTACCCAGAATCCGATCTGTCCGTTTCCCTTCTCCAGGCTGACACGTCCGTTCAGGGTTCCGTAGAACGACTGGCTGACGTTGTTCTGCTCCGTCCAGTAGATCCGTCCGACACCGTTGTAGTTCAAGTTCACCTGTACCCGGTCCAGCCAGTGGCGGGGAGCGATGCGGAAGATGTATTGCGCGCCCACGTTGAGCGTGTGTTTGGGGACGAAAGGCACGTAGTTGCCGTTATAGTTTTCTTTTTCTTGCAGGCTGCCGTCCTCCGTTTTCTGGCGGACGACGTAATCGGTGAACGTGGCATACGTATATCCGTAGTTAGCGTTCAGGCTGAGCGCGTCTGTCAGGCTGCTGCGCAGGGCGACTTCGGCGCCATAACTTCGGCTCTTGCCGGCATTGATGGTGATGCGTCCCAGTCCGCTTTCGGCAAACTGCGCTATCTGCTGGTCGCGCGTATCCATATAATAGGCGGCGAGGTCGGCCCAGAGACGGCCTTCCCACAGGGTGAGGTGCGCGCCTGCTTCGTAGTTCCACGAGTATTCGGGCTTATACGTGGTCGATGCCTTCACGTCGATCTTCTCTTCCGGCATCATCTGGCCGATCATCCCGGCGTATTTCTTGAACACGTCGCTTTCCATCATGGCGGTTTTCATCGAGTTCTTCAGTTCGCTCTGCACCAGGTCGGAGAACATCTGCACGTTGTATCCTCCCGAACGATAGCCGCGTGAAACCGTGGCATAGACGCTGTTCCCTTTCTGCCATTCATATTGCAGGGCGAATTTGGGGAGCAATTGCAGGTAATCGTTCTTCAGCTTGCCTTTGAAGGATGCCGGGGCCTTCATGTGCTGGTCCTTCAGGTTCAGCATGGGCGGCATGCTGATGCTGAAATCAAAGTCCATCGGGTCGCTGACGGAGTTGTACGTCATCGATATCTTTTCATAGTCCAGGCGCAGGCCGGCGGTAAAGGAGAGCCCTTCGGTGAAGAGGTTGTTGAATGTAGACTGGTGGTAGATCGCTCCGCTCAGTATCGGAGTGTCAAAGTTGCCGCTGACGCGGAGTGTCGGGTTGTTCACCGTCAGCGCCATCCGGGGGGCTTTGGGGCCTAAGTTGGCGAAGGCCTTGTTGGCGTTGCCCTCTATCACCTCTTTTACCCCGTCTTCTTTAAATATCACCGGTCCGTCTGTGTTCAGCCACTGATAGAAACCGAAGGCGCCCGTAGTCCATTGCCAGTTGCTTCCCGGTTTCGATTTCAGCATCACTTCCTCCGAGAGGGTGTTCAGCTTCTGCTTCTGAATCAGGTTGAACAGGTTCTTCTCCGTGAAGTCCTGGTCGAGAAACATGCGGTCGTTCAGGTTCTGGAATCCGGTTACGGCGCTCAGGATGAACTTCTGCGCCTGGTACTCTATGTTGACTCCCGCATTCAGCAGTCCGCGGCGGTAGGTGCTCTCGTCGTTGTACGAGATCTTGCCGATTCGTTCTTTTCGCGGATCGTCCTCTCTTTCCGCCGGGTCCACTCTTCCTGTGTAGAAGTACGGATATCCCCCTTCGTGGCTGTACTCGTAGCTGATGTTCAGGTCCAGCTTCAGGTTCTCGCCGGGCAGGTAAATGCCGCGGAACCGTCCGCCTGCTGCCTGACTCTTGTCTATTCTTTTGTTAAGGTAGGTATTCTTGAAAAATCCGCCGCCGTATTCGTAGAATCCGCCCGTTGAAAAAGCGAATTGATCCGATACACGATGGTAGTGGGTCACCGAAGCGTTGTAATTGTTGTAACTTCCGGCACCCAGACGGAGGTCGGTACCCTGATAGCTGAAAGGCGATTTGGTGTGCACCTTGATCAGTCCGCCCATGGTGTTGCGCCCGTAGAGGGTCCCCTGAGGACCGCGCAGCACGTCGATGCGTTCGATGTCGGCGTAGTTGAAGTCGAACGCCGATTTGTCGATATAAGGTACGTTGTCCACATACAACCCCACGGAAGGCGTGTTGATGCGTGAGCCGATTCCGCGGATATAGATGGCGGAAGTCAGCCTGGAACCATAGTCCGGTATGAAGATATTCGGCACAAGGGCAGTCAGGCTTTTGATGGAATTTACCTGGTTGGCCTGCATATCCTGCTGCGAGAGCATGGTGACTGCGGTCGGCAGCTCCCGTAGTTTGCGGTTTTCTTTCGGAGCGGCGATGACTACGATTTCTTCTACGTCTATCACCTTCAGTGTGTCCTTCGGCAGCTTCCCGGCCCATGTTCCGCTGGCCGAAAAGAGGGCAAGAGCAATAAGAATGCTGTTTTTCTTCATTTACTGTATCTTTTCATTGATTCGTTTGCAAAGATGCAGCAAAAAATGTTAAACGGCAATCCTCATTTATTAGGATATATCGGATTCACCACTGATTCACCACAGAGGACACAGAGGGCACAGAGTAAGGTATATAGTGAATATAGGGTAGTGTATATAGGGTACACAGAGCCGACAAGGCGGACAGCGCCCACAGCGCAATCGATAACTCAAAATATCCTCTGTGCCCTCTGTGTCCTCTGTGGTGAAAAGCAGGCTTATATCCTGTCCGCCTCCACGTATCCGTTCATCACCGCGTAGATGGTCAGCCCGGAGACCGACTTGATGCCCAACTTCTCGGTGATGTTCTTCCGGTGTGTGATCACCGTAGTCAGGCTGATATTCAGCTTGTCGGCGATTTCTTTGTTGATCAGCCCTTTGGTGATCAGCACCAGCACCTCGATCTCGCGTGCCGAAAGCTCGTGTCCGGTGGCGGCAGGCGGGGCAGGAGGCATGTCCTTCACCGGATAACCGTCGTGGTGCGCGTGCTGGTGGAGTTTCAGGATGTCCTTCACCAACCCCTCTTCCGTCTGGTAGATGTTGAGTATCGGGACGCCCGAAAGCTGGAATTGGTGACTGTCTCCCGCCAGTACGATGGTTTTCCGTTTCCGGGGGAGGAAGAAAGCATTATGCTCCACATATATCTGTGCGGAGATAAAGTAATGAGCGTACATGTCCGGCGTGTCGTCCATCAGTTCGCCGAAACCGGGAAACGTGCGGATGACTGCCATGGGGATCATCCTCTCCAGGATTGTTTTCAGTCCCAGGCTGGTGAGGGTGTTCGCCTCTACGATGGCTATTTCGGGTTGGTGATTCATCATAAGTCCTATTGATTCATAAATTGTGCTACTGCTTCTGCGCATCGTTCTCCATCGATTCCTGCCGAGACGATGCCCCCCGCATAACCGGCCCCCTCACCGCACGGGAAGAGTCCGCGCAGGGTGATGTGCTGCAATGTATCCTTGTCCCGCACGATGCGTACCGGCGATGAAGTCCGTGTCTCTACGCCTATCATCACCGCCTCGTTGGTGAGGAATCCGTGGCTGCTGCGTCCGAACTGCTGGAAACCCTGTGACAGCCGGCCGGTGATGAACTCCGGCATCCAGAAGTGCAGCGGAGAAGAGATAAGCCCCGGGCTGTACGACGATTCCGGTAAGTCGTAACTCAGCTTCCTGCGTGTGAAGTCTGCCATGCGCTGGGCGGGAGCCGTCTGTCG
Source organism: Bacteroides sp. FSHCM14E1 (assembly GCF_019633785.1). Taxonomy (NCBI): domain Bacteria; kingdom Pseudomonadati; phylum Bacteroidota; class Bacteroidia; order Bacteroidales; family Bacteroidaceae; genus Bacteroides; species Bacteroides sp. FSHCM14E1. Next base: position 83,306 of record NZ_JADKYL010000003.1, on the reverse strand, counting down.
TCTGCCTCCTTGCAGCCAGCACTGGCGCTCCAGCTCTTCCTGAAAGCGCAGCACCGCCAGTTCGGGATGGCTCCCTTCTGCTTCATCGTTCATCGTTAACCGTTCGTCGTTCATGATGTCTTCCGGCTGTATCTCCACCACCATGCCCGAGTTGCTCCACCGGGAGCCACGGTTGGAGGGCGACATTCCATTGACCACCACCTGCTCCGGCCCGCTGGCGGCAGGTACGATAAATCCTCCCGGACACATGCAGAAGCTGTATACCCCCCGGCCTTCCACCTGTGTGACGAAACTGTATTCGGCTGCCGGCAGGTATTTCCCTCTCCCGTTCCGGTTGTGGTATTGGATCTGGTCTATCAGTCCTGCCGGATGTTCCAGGCGTACCCCGACGGCAATGCCTTTCGCCTCGATGGGCACCTTGTTGGCCGCCAGCCATCGGTATACATCCCGTGCCGAGTGCCCTGTCGCCAGAATGACAGGTCCGAGGAATGTCTTGCCCGTCTGGGTTTCAATGCCTTTCACCTCCCCCTTCTCGATGATCAGTGCGTCCATCCGGGTTTCGAAGTGCACCTCACCGCCACATTCGATAATCGTATGACGCATGTTCTCTATCACCCGTGGCAGTTTATCCGTACCGATGTGCGGATGGGCGTCCACCAGGATGGCGGTGGAAGCCCCGTGCTGGCAAAATACGTTCAGTATCTTGTCCACGTTTCCCCGCTTTTTGCTCCGGGTATATAGTTTCCCGTCCGAGTAAGCGCCTGCTCCCCCTTCACCGAAACTATAGTTCGACTCCGGGTCTACCCGGTGCTCCCGGCTGATTTGTGCCAGGTCCTTCTTGCGCTCGCGTACATCTTTGCCACGCTCTACGACGACGGGACGCAGCCCCAGTTCTATCAGTCGCAGTGCGGCAAACAATCCGCCGGGTCCGGCGCCCACAACAATTACCTGTGGCTTGTCTTCCACCTTATTATATATAGTACGTTCGTATTCATCATCCGTCGGCATTTCATTGAGGTATACCCGCACTTTCAGGTTGACGAAGATGGTGCGTTGCCGGGCGTCTATGCTCCGTTTCAGTATGCGGAGAGAGGTTACATCACGCAGGTTCAGCCCTTTCTCCTGAGAAAGGTATGTCTTGAGTTGCTGCTCGTTGGCGGCAATTTCAGGGAGGATTCGTAGTTGGTATTCTTGTATCATAGGTTCACCACAGATTACACGGATTAACACAGATTGTTATTTTAAATAACATACCGTTTAATTCCGTTTTGAAGGTTTGTTATATTGAAGTTGATTAATAGTCCTAAATGATGTTTGGACAATTTTAAATAGGTCATTATTTGAGCCGTATGAATGGGGAGTAAGGCTTCTACGGATTTAAGCTCAAGAACAATCTGCCTCTCTACCAGTATATCCATGCGATACCCGTTATCTAATTTCATTTCTTTGTAATAAACAGGTAGTTCTTTCTGTCTTTCATATTTTATACCTGCTTTATCGAACTCGTAGCATAGGCATGCTTCATAGGTACTTTCTAAAAGTCCCACTCCTAAAGTCCTGTGAACTTCATAGGCACATCCTATGATTTTATATGATAGTTCGTTTATATTCTCCATCTTGATAATCTGTGTTAATCCGTGTAATCTGTGGTGAACTCATCCGAAGAGTCCCCGGAACGCCTCTTCCACCTTTCTCACCGGCACCAGTTCTATCTTTAGCTTCTTCATGTCGATTCCCTGCATATTATACTTAGGCAGGATAAACCGTTTGAATCCAAGCTTCTCGGCTTCACCGATACGTTGTTCGATCCGGTTCACCGGACGGATTTCACCGGACAACCCGATTTCACCTGCCATACAGACTTCCGGCTCGATGGCGGCATCCATATTGGACGAAAGGATGGCACTGATAACAGCCAGGTCGATGGCAGGGTCGTTCACCTTCAGCCCCCCGGCAATATTTAGAAAGACATCTTTCTGTGCTAACTTGAAGCCGACACGTTTCTCAAGCACAGCCAGCAGCATGTTCATGCGGCGGATATCGAATCCGGTTGCCGAACGTTGCGGATTGCCGTAAACGGCAGAACTGACAAGTGCCTGTGTTTCTATCAGGAACGGCCTGACTCCTTCGATGGCAGATGCGATGGCTACCCCGCTCATGCCTTCGTGATCTTGCGACAGCAACAGCTCCGATGGGTTGCTGACCTGGCGAAGCCCGTCTTGCCGCATCTCGTAAATACCCAGTTCGGCCGTACTGCCAAAGCGGTTCTTGATGCTGCGCAGGATACGGTACATATAATGCTGGTCCCCCTCAAACTGGAGCACGGTGTCTACGATGTGTTCCAGTACCTTCGGACCGGCAATGCTGCCTTCTTTGTTGATATGCCCGATCAGTAATACCGGAGTATGCGTCTCTTTGGCAAAACGGAGAATGGAGGCCGAGCACTCCCGCACTTGCGCGATACTTCCCGGCGAAGACTCGATGCTTTCGGTGGATATGGTCTGTATGGAGTCGATGATTACCAGGTCCGGACGTGTATTCTTAATGTGCACATAGATCTGCTCCAACGACGTTTCGCACACAATCAGGCAGTCGCTCGACGTTTGTGTCAGTCGGTCCGCGCGGAGCTTCAGTTGCCTTGCACTCTCTTCTCCGGAGATGTAGAGTATCCTGCGTTCGGGCATGTGGAGCACGGTTTGAAGTACCAGAGTCGATTTTCCGATACCCGGTTCGCCACCGATCAGCACCAGTGATCCCGGCACCAGTCCGCCGCCCAGTACCCGGTTCAACTCCTCGTCGTGCATGTCGATGCGGGGTTCCTCGTCCGCTTCGATCTCGTTCAGGGTGACAGGTTTGGCTTTAGGCGATTCGATGCCCGATACCGGACGTTTATTCGGAACCTCCTTGCGTACGATTTCTTCTACATAAGTATTCCACTCGCCACACGAAGGACACTTGCCCACCCATTTGGGTGATTCCTGTCCGCAGTTACTGCATACATAAACGGTTTTCTCTTTTGCCATTGATCTCTTGATAAATAGGTCTCAAAGTTACGCATTTCGTCTTTTTCTGCCAAACAGAATATAGCTTTTGACTTTTGAATGCCGGGAAGCCGTTATTCTTTTGGATAAAGCATCTGGCCGATTGTCAGCGAAATGAACGGATTGCTGACTCAATGTCGCCTATTGGCCGGCTTCGCTGACAAGCTTTGTGCGATAAGATTGCATTCCGGAAATGGAACTTGAATAAATATTCCCAAATAACTGCATATTCCGCATTTCCGTCGTTAGTTTATTCGGTTTTAGGGCTTCAGGTTATTAACTTCGTTGCGGTAAGATGCTAACTTCATAGCGGCAGGATGTTAACTTCGTGACGGCACAATGTTAACTTCGTGCAAGTAGAGTGTCAACTTCCTGCCGGCAGAGGCTTCGTTTCCTGAAAAGAGAGCCTCTGCCGGGGAGAGATTGTACTTCTTGTAGCGCTGGTTGGTTATGGATCTTGATCGGGCTGAAGCTGTTGAAAAGATGGTATTTGGTAACTATATCCGTCTGAATCGGGCAGAAAAGGCTTCTTTACTTTCTTCTTGTTTGAGAAAAACGCGTTTCAGTATCAATCTGATTGTCTCTTAAACGAAATGACGGCGTTTTTTGAACCATTCTTTATCCTGTGCCCGGAATAATGGATTCTGAGCTCTTAGGAATATCGTTTTGACAAAAAGATAATTGCTTCTTTTATTGCCGGCGGATCTGTTTGGATACTGGGTGCTGTTATTTTATTCTGTAGGTTTTGAGTAAATTCGATTGGTAAATATTATCTTTGTTTGGATAATTATAAAAGCATGACACTATGACGATTGCAGTTGATTTTGACGGAACTATAGTGACGGACCGCTATCCCGGCATTGGTAATGAGATTCCTTTTGCGGTGGAAACCTTGAAGCTGTTGCAACAAGAGCACCACAGACTTATTTTATGGAGTGTGCGCGAAGGCAAACTACTGGACGAGGCCGTGGCATGGTGCAAAGAAAGAGGGGTGGAGTTTTATGCCGTTAACAAGGAGTACCCCGAACAAAAACTTCAGGATGACGGATTCTCCAGGAAACTGAAAGCCGATCTCTTTATTGACGACCGTAATGTGGGAGGACTGCTCGATTGGGGTATTGTATACCGGATGATAAAAGAACACAAAACGTACCGGGACATTTATGCTTCAGGAGATGATGTCCTGAAAAAGAAAAAGAGAGGGTGGTTTTAAGAGAATGCCGTTTGTGCAGAGTTTACGTCTGCCGTTATAACAGCATTCTCTTTTGAAAAGATGAAATGAAAAGTTGGTATTATTGATGATACGTTTAATGGGTATGTCCATATCCGTAACCGTATCCGTATTTCTTCTCTGACAGATTACCACCGTTTACAATCAGTGAAATGTGGTTTAACCGTCCTGTACGTTCCGTATTCACAATCTCAGGCAATACATTCTTGTAGGTATAATTTATGCGACAAACGTATAGTGTGAAATCCGTCACTTTGCTTAAGCTCAGCGTATCACTGGCTAAGCCGGTAGGTGCTGAGTCTACAATGATATAGTCGAAGTGCTTCCGGAAGTAAGTAAAGGCATCCTTCAGTCTTTCCCTTTCCAAGAGTTCTGCCGGATTGGGAGGGACAGGACCCGATGGGACCACGGATAACAGTTCGTGCACTCCCGATGGATAAATGATACTTTCCGGTTTTACCTCGTTTCCAGCAAGGAAATTCGTTATTCCTTGCCGGTTCTGAATATGAAAATGCTCTGCTAACCGGGGGCGTCTGATGTCTAAACCGACAATGAGTACCCGGCATCCGAGAAAAGCAAAGGAAAGGGCTAAGTTGATACTGATGAAGCTCTTGCCCTCTCCGCTGGTGGACGAGGTAATGAGTATGCACTTCTCGTCTCCTTTTTCCGTCAAGAAACGCAGGTTGCTTCGCAGTCGGCGGAAAGACTCTTCCATAAGCCCGTTCTTGCCTTCGGTCACACCGATTTGTTCTTTATCGAGGGGAATCGTCCCTACTATGGGAAGTTGTATGGCTTCTACCTCGGATATTGATGAAATCTTGGTACGGAACATGTCTTTGAACAGAATCAGTGCTATGGTCATGATGCAAGCTATAAACAAACTTCCTGCATAAATCATCGGACTCTTGGGGGCAATGGGAGCATCGGCGGTTAACGGTGCGTCGATCACCCTTGCTTTATTTATGGTTGCCGCCAAAGAGATGGTGGCCTGTTCGCGCCGTTCCAATAGCATCAGATACAGGTTAGCCTTGATCTGCTGTTGGCGGTCTATGTTATTGAACTCTCTCTCCTGTTTGGGCATGTTGCCAATACGTGAATTGAAATAGTTCGTCTTGCGTATGATATCCTTGCGGGCAATCTCGAGTCCCTCTTTGACTCCCGTGACAGATGACAAGATGTTTTTTCGCAAAGCCGTGATGTTTATATTTTGGTTTACAATGGTAGGATTGTCCGGCTTCATGGTATTCAACAGGCGTTCACGTTCCAGTAGTTCCTTATTGTATTCGTTAATCAGACGCATCAATTCCATGTCCGAAATCCCGGTATTTACCGGCAATAGGGAGAAGTGATACTGTTCATCTTTCAGATAATCGTAGATGTAGGTGGTCATGTTCAATTGGGTTTCCACTTCCAGCAGTTTCTTTTCGTATTCGTTGTTGGTGTTCAAGTCGAGATCCATGTTCGTTTTAAGATCGATCAGTCTTTCCTTTTCTTTATACTGTTCCAGATGTTTTTCTACAAATCCCAATTCACGGCTGATGCTGTCCAGCCTTTCCTCCAGAAAGATCAATGTATTTCCTGTTACCTTATTCTTGTCGTTCATGGCATCGCGGTTGTAGACTTCTATTAGTTTGATAAGAAATGCTTCTGCCCGCTTCTTATCTGTATCCTTGAAAGTGAGGCTGATGATGGATGTCTTTTTCGAAGTTGTGGCAACGGTCAGCTTTTGCAAGTAATGGTTTACTGCGTCTGTCGGCCGGCAGATATTTACCTTGACGGTCCGGTCGAAAGTTCTATTGGGAAGTAACTCCAAGGTACATAATCCTGCCAGAGTCTTTATGGTTGCGGGAAAGGTGGTGAAAGATTCTGTCAGGCAAATGTCATGCAGGGCACTCCGCGCTTCATAATGATCGCCCATTTTCTCTATTTGTATCAGCAGTGCCTCCTGTAAAGTATCCATTGCGGCTTTCTCCAACGTCACGCTGATGGGAGGGGTGGTGGTCTCCGTATATCCGAGTCCTTCCTTTATTCTATAGCTCGTGTGCATATTCAGTTCGTTGATGACTTGCAATAATATGGATCTTGAACGCAATATTTCCAGTTCGTCTTCTATCTGAGTATTTGTTGCCGCCATATTGGACGGAGATACTTGATTAAACAGATCGTTGATTGCTTTGTCGCTTCCTTCAGAATCTTTGATCACTACCGAGGCTGAAGCCTGGTATACCGGTGTGGTGATGTGTACATAGATATATGCGCCTGTCAGTGCGACAGCGATTGCTATCAGGAACCACCTCCAGTGTACTATGACTTTATAGAATAGTTCGATTAAGTCTATTTCCTGTTCTTGTTGTTTCTGTTCGTTTTCCATGGGGCGTAATTTGTTTTGTTATCTTAATATGGTCACAATCAGTCCGGCCATTGATATTAATATAGATGTAATAGAAATCAGCAGATTGGTGGAAGAACCGATATTGGCTCCCTGTGTTTTGGCTTTATTGGGTTCCACATACACAATGTCGTTCTGATGCAGATAAAAATCGGAAGAGTGGATGACGTTTACATCATTGAGGTTGATGGTGATTAATCGTTGCCGGTTGTTTTCTTTGCGGATGATGCGTACGTTGTTCCGTTTGCCATAGATGGTAAGGTCACCTGCCATTGCTATTGCTTCAAGAAGATTCACCTGTTCATTGTTTACCGTATATATGCCGGGATGGTTTACTTCTCCGATTACGGAGATTTTATAATTCACCAGGCGCACCGTAACAATGGGCTGTTCTTTCAGATAGCGTTTCAGCTTCTCGGCGATCATATCCGAAATCTCCTGGGTTGTCATTCTCTCTACCTTTAACTCTCCAAGTACGGGTAAGGTAATCCTTCCCTCACTGTTCACCAGATAGTTTTGCAGGATCGGTTGGCTCGTCGAGTTGGTGGTATTAAGCTCGTTTTGTGATGTGGGTACTATTAAATTGAAAGGGAGGGCCGCTTCCGGTTCGGAGCAGTTAATGGAAATCGTAAGCAAATCTTTCGGCATGATACGGGCATTGAACTCTACAGGAGCATTGTTCTGCTCCGTACCTAACTGCTGTAAATAAGCTACTCGTTTGCTTGAGGAACATGATGTGCAGAGAATGCACCAAAATAACGCTGTCCATACGGTTTCTTTCATCATTGTATATCGCTGCCTGTCATTCCCCGAACCGGCGTTTGAGTAAATAAAAAAAGCGTGGGAACTGTTGCTGTTATCTGTCAAAGAGGCATCGCCAAACGCCTGAGTATAGATAATAAAGACAACAGCCCACGCCCAATTATATACTATTGAAGGATATACATTGAGCATGAGCGTTTTGTTGCCTATTATTCTTATACTCCTCTGAAATTGGCGATTTCCTTTGACAAGAATAATATGGTAAACGCTTCTAACTACTTAAATATGTTTAGTTTAAAAGATACATCAACGCTCTCTAAACTGAGTGCAAAAATAATCAATAATTTATAAAAGGCAATAATATTGATTCTTTATTTCATCATAAGTCTGGTTTAACTTTTTTCTTTTATGGAATTTGCCATAAACAGGAGGCGATAGAAAGAAGGAAGCGGTTCCCGGTAAGATGGAAAGAGGACGGCATGGAGCTTGCTATTCTACATTTTTTATCCTCTTTCGGAGCTTATCTGTATTTTTATCGCAAAATAATCGCAAAAAGTGATAGATTGAATGAAATTATTCTTATTTTTGCAACATCTTATCAAAATCAAAAGTAGAAACAGAGACAATGATGCATTACTATCCACATACAGTCACATCGATGTGTATCCTGATGATCGGGACACAGGGGACAATGGGGATGACCCTTAGGGGTTAATATATAGTATGATGTGTATCTACGTGATTCACGCTTACAGGAAGTAAGCAAAACTCAATTTTATATTTTATTATTTGTATCAACAAAAGTGGTTTTGTATGCCTTAAGGAGCGTACAAAGCATTCCATTAAATAAGTATCTGCATGAAAGTAATGAAATTCGGCGGAACGTCCGTAGGTTCCGTGAACAGCATTTTAAGCGTAAAGAAAATCGTAGAGTCTGCCGGTGAGCCGGTAATCGTTGTAGTGTCCGCATTGGGCGGGATCACTGACCAGTTGATTAGTACTTCCCGAATGGCCGCCACCGGCGATGCAGCTTACGAAGGGGCATATCGGGAAATAGTACGCCGTCACGAAGAAATGGTAAAGGGAGTGATTCCTGCCGGAGAAACTCAAACTTTGTTGCACTATCAAGTGAATGAACTGCTTGATGAACTGAAAGATATTTTTCAGGGCATTTATCTGATTAAAGACCTTTCCCCGAAAACATCCGATACCATTGTCAGCTATGGTGAACGCCTGTCTTCACTGATTGCGTCACGGCTGATTCAGGGGGCTGTGTGGTTCGATTCACGCACTTTTATCAAGACAGAAAAGAAACACAATAAGCATACACTGGATACGGAACTGACCAATCGGTTGGTGCGGGAGGCTTTCAAAGAGATTCCACAGGTATCACTCGTACCGGGATTTATTTCTTCTGATAAGGTTTCGGGAGACGTGACCAATCTGGGACGCGGTGGCTCCGACTATACTGCCGCCGTTATTGCCGCAGCCCTCGGTGCCGATAGCCTGGAGATATGGACAGATGTGGATGGCTTTATGACTGCCGATCCGCGGGTGATCAGTACGGCCTATACCATCAGTGAGCTGACCTATGTTGAAGCGACGGAGCTCTGTAACTTCGGTGCAAAAGTGGTTTATCCGCCTACCATCTATCCGGTGTGTCACAAGAATATACCGATTCTGATTAAAAACACATTCAATCCGGATGGGCAGGGAACGGTGATCAAGCAGAATGTAGACCATACGAAGAGCAAGGCCATCAAAGGTATTTCGTCTATCAACGACACGAGCCTGATTACGGTGCAAGGTTTAGGTATGGTGGGGGTGATCGGTGTAAACTACCGCATCTTTAAGGCGTTGGCAAAGAACGGCATCAGTGTGTTCCTCGTTTCGCAGGCTTCCTCAGAGAACAGTACCTCTATCGGTGTGCGTAATGCCGATGCCGATCTGGCTTGTGAGGTGCTGAACGAAGAGTTTGCCAAAGAGATCGAGATGGGTGAGATCTCGCCTATCCAGGCAGAAAAGAACCTGGCTACTGTGGCTATCGTAGGTGAGAATATGAAACATACACCAGGTATTGCCGGAAAGCTGTTCGGCACGCTGGGACGGAATGGCATCAATGTGATTGCCTGTGCGCAGGGAGCGTCCGAAACCAATATATCGTTTGTGGTCGATTCAAAATCACTGCGTAAATCGCTGAACGTGATCCACGACTCTTTCTTCCTCTCGGAATACCAGGTGCTCAACCTCTTTATCTGCGGTGTGGGTACGGTGGGTGGAAGCCTTGTCGAACAGATACGCCAGCAACAGAAGAAACTGATGATGGAGAATGGGCTGAAACTGCATGTGGTGGGTATCATCGATGCGACGAAAGCGATGTTCAGCCGTGCCGGATTCGACTTGGGCAACTATCGTGAGGAGTTGAAAGAGAAAGGAACCGACAGTTCGCTGGACACTATCCGCGAAGAGATTATCGGCATGAACATATTCAACTCGGTATTTGTGGATTGTACGGCCAGTCCGGACATCGCCTCTTTGTATAAGGATTTCCTGCAACACAACATCTCTGTGGTGGCGGCCAATAAGATCGCTGCTTCGTCGGCTTACGAGAATTACCGCGAACTGAAGCTGATAGCCCGTCAGCGTGGTGTGAAATATCTGTTTGAAACCAACGTGGGTGCCGGACTTCCGATTATCAATACCATCAATGACTTGATACATAGCGGTGACAAGATCCTGAAAATCGAAGCCGTCCTTTCGGGCACACTGAACTATATCTTCAATAAGATCAGTGCCGATGTGCCTTTCAGCCGTACCATCAAGATGGCGCAGGAGGAACGCTACTCCGAACCTGATCCGCGTATCGACCTTAGTGGCAAGGATGTGATCCGTAAGCTGGTGATCCTGGCCCGCGAAGCCGGATATAAGCTGGAGCAGGAAGAGGTTGAAAAGAACCTGTTTGTGCCGAACGACTTTTTCGAAGGTTCGCTGGAAGACTTCTGGAAGAAGGTACCCAGTCTGGATGCTGACTTCGAAGCCCGTCGCAAGGTGCTCGAAAGCGAGAATAAACATTGGCGTTTCGTTGCCAAGCTGGAAAACGGTAAGGCATCCGTAGGCTTGCAGGAAGTGGACCGCAACCATCCTTTCTACGGACTGGAGGGCAGCAACAACATCATCCTGCTGACTACCGAGCGCTATAAGGAATACCCGATGATGATTCAGGGATACGGTGCGGGTGCCGGAGTGACAGCCGCCGGTGTGTTTGCCGACATCATGAGTATTGCAAACGTATAAAAAAGAAGCTTATGAAACACATCATCCTGTTAGGCGATGGAATGGCCGACTGGCCTGTGAAATCGTTGGGAGGCAAGACGCTCCTGCAATATGCAAAAACGCCTTATATGGATAAACTGGCCCGCATGGGACGGGTCGGACGGTTGGTGACCGTAGCCGACGGGTTTCATCCGGGAAGTGAAGTAGCCAACATGTCGGTTCTGGGATACAATCTTCCGCAGGTGTACGAAGGGCGCGGGCCGCTCGAGGCCGCCAGTATCGGTGTAGATCTGCAGCCGGGCGAGATGGCGATGCGTTGCAACCTGATTTGTACGGAAGGGGATATCCTGAAGAACCATTCGGCCGGGCATATCACCACGGAAGAGGCGGATGTGTTGATTCAATATCTTCAGGAGAAGTTAGGTGACGACCGGGTACGGCTTCATACCGGTGTGCAATACCGTCATTTGCTGGTGGTGAAAGGGGGGAACAAGCAGCTGGACTGCACTCCGCCGCACGATGTGCCTTTAAAGCCTTTCCGTCCGCTGATGGTGAAACCGCTGGTGCCGGAGGCCGAAGAGACAGCCGGCTTGCTCAACGAACTGATCCTGAAGTCGCAGGAACTGCTGAAGGATCATCCGCTGAACCTGAAGCGGATGGCCGAAGGCAAGGACCCTGCCAACAGTATCTGGCCGTGGAGTCCGGGTTATCGTCCGCAGATGGAACGTCTATCCGATACATTTCCGCAAGTGAAGAGGGGAGCCGTAATCTCGGCTGTCGATCTGATCAACGGTATCGGATATTATGCCGGACTGCGCCGCATCGCGGTGGAAGGGGCGACGGGACTGTACGACACCAACTATGAGAATAAGGTGGCCGCCGCATTGGAAGCCTTGAGGACGGATGACTTTGTCTATCTGCACATCGAAGCCAGTGACGAAGCCGGGCACGAAGGTGACGTGGCACTGAAGTTGCGGACCATCGAGAACCTGGACAGCCGTGCCGTAGGCCCTGTCTACGAGGCGGTGAAGGATTGGGACGAACCGGTGGCCATCGCCGTATTGCCCGACCATCCCACTCCTTGCGAGCTGCGCACGCATACCAATGAACCGGTACCGTTCTTCATCTGGTATCCGGGCATCGAACCGGACAGCGTACAGACCTTCGACGAGATAGCAGCCGTGGAGGGCAGCTACGGACTGATGAAGGAGGATGAGTTTATTAAAGAGTTTATGAATCATTAGCGAATACGGTTCACCACAGATTACACGGATTAACACAGAACTTTTAATCTTAAATATCAACGATCTATATTATTAATCTGCGAAAATCTGTGTAATCTGTGGTGAAACGGAAATGAAACATTTAGCGCATAATCATTATAAAAGTATCTATGAAATATTATAGCACAAACAAGCAGGCACCGCTTGCTTCACTTGAAGAAGCAGTGGTAAAAGGGCTTGCTTCCGATAAGGGCTTATTTATGCCCATGACCATCCGGCGTTTGCCGCAGGAGTTTTACGACGAGATAGACAGCCTTTCTTTTCAGGAGATCGCATATCGGGTGGCGGATGCCTTTTTTGGCGAAGATGTCCCGGCGGAAATATTGAAAGAGATCGTTTATGACACATTGAACTTTGATGTTCCGCTGGTACAGGTTAAGGACAATATCTACTCACTGGAGCTTTTCCACGGTCCCACGCTTGCCTTTAAGGATGTGGGCGGACGGTTTATGGCCCGTTTGCTGAGCTACTTTATCCGCAAGGAAGGCAGGAAGCAGGTGAATGTGCTGGTGGCTACCTCCGGAGATACGGGCAGTGCCGTGGCCAATGGCTTTCTGGGAGTGGAAGGCATCCATGTGTATGTGCTCTATCCGAAGGGAAAGGTGAGTGAGATACAAGAAAAACAGTTCACTACGCTGGGGCAGAACATCACGGCACTCGAAGTGGACGGCACTTTCGACGACTGTCAGGCGCTGGTGAAAGCGGCCTTTATGGATAGTGAACTGAACGAGCGGTTGTTGCTGACTTCGGCCAACTCCATCAATGTGGCCCGTTTCCTGCCGCAGGCTTTCTATTACTTCTACGCTTACGCACAGTTGAAACGGGCGGGACGGGCAGCGAATGCCGTCATCTGCGTGCCGAGCGGAAACTTCGGAAACATTACGGCAGGCTTGTTCGGTAAGAAGATGGGGTTGCCCATCCGGCGTTTTATCGCTGCCAATAACAGGAATGACATTTTCTATCAATACTTGCAGACGGGGCAGTACAATCCTCGTCCGTCGGTTGCTACCATTGCCAATGCGATGGATGTGGGCGATCCGAGTAACTTTGCCCGTGTACTCGATCTGTATGGTGACTCGCATGCGGCTGTCGCAGCCGAGATTTCCGGTGCGACGTATACCGACGGGCAGATCCGTGAGACTGTGAAAACCGTATGGCAGGAGACCGGCTATCTGCTCGATCCCCACGGTGCATGCGGCTTCCGTGCCTTGGAAGAGGGCTTGCAGCCGGGTGAGACAGGTGTTTTCCTGGAGACGGCCCATCCGGCAAAATTCTTGCAGACGGTTGAGGCCATCATCGGTACTGAGGTCGAGATACCTGCCAAACTCCGGGCATTTATGAAAGGTGAGAAGCAAAGCTTGCCGATGACGAAGGAGTTTGCCGATTTCAAGAGCTACCTGCTGGGCAGGTAGAAACTCACCCCTGAGGGTACAGGGAGACACATGAGGGCACAGGGTGACGCAGACGATTTAGGTCATGGATTATTGACGTGAATACTCTGTGCCGCTCTGTGCCCTCGGTGGTGAAATATGCTTTTTCCCCCGCCGCCGGCTTTTCCCCCGGATTCGCTTCCGCGCGCATGCGGTTTTTTTTCGTTCCACATGCGGGTGAAAGCCGGTTCTTGTGTAAAACTAAATAACTGGAATCCGCTTCCCGCTCCGGGCTTTATCGCCCTCCTTTTCCCGAACTTTCCGCCGCCTCTTTTGTTGTACCCCAATAAAACCTAACCCCTCGTGTATGATGAAGAATAAAAAAGTGGAGGCCAATCTGAGCATGGTGGTGTCCAAAACCTTTAGCGGATTGAATATGAATGCGTTGAAATACCTGCTTCCCGTGTGGGTCAGCCCTCTTTCGGGAGTGGCCCTCCGGTGCGTGTTTGCCGCCGTTGCTTTCTGGATCATCGGAATGTTTGTCAAGCCCGAGACTTCTACCCGCAAAGAAAAGATCTACCTTTTCCTCCTTGGTGCGTTGGGCATTTACGGTTTTATGTTTCTCTATCTGGTGGGGCTGAGTAAGACGACCCCCGTCTCCAGTTCCATTTTCACCAGTCTCCAGCCCATTTGGGTGTTTGTCATCGCCGTTGTCTTTTTCAAAGAGAAAATCAGTGTCCTGAAGGTTGCCGGCATCTCCCTCGGACTCGGCGGGGCCATCCTCTGTATCCTGGCACAAAAGAGTGACGACTTGGCTTCGGACGCCCTGACGGGGAACGTGCTGTGCCTGTTGAGTTCGATTGCCTATGCCATCTATCTGGTGGCGAGCAACCGTATCCTGAAATCGGTCGGAATGTTTACGGTGCTGAAGTATACCTTTGCCGGAGCAGCCTTTTCGAGCATTCTGGTCTCTGCCATCACTGGTTTTCACGCACCGGTATTTTCCGGACCGGTGCATTGGTTTCCGTTGTCCGTTCTCCTGTTCGTCCTGATTTTCCCTACGGTCGTCAGTTATCTGCTGGTGCCCATAGGACTGAAATATCTGAAGACTACCGTGGTCGCCATTTATGGTTATCTGATTCTGATGGTGGCCACCATCGTTTCCCTGTTGGTCGGGCAGGACCGCTTCAGCTGGGCGCAGACCATTGCCATCGGCATGATATGCATCAGTGTCTATCTGGTCGAGGTGGCGGAAACGAAGGAGAAACCTCTCAGTAATTCAGATAAACCAGGTAGTCTCCCTCCGCATGGATCGTGAATTCGTCACCTGTCGCCTCGTTCAGTGTCCCTTGCCACCAGTTGTCGAAGTCGCTGAGCGGGTATACCAATCCCTCTCCTCTGAGTCCGGTGGCACCGAAGTTAAAGACAGAGACCTGTTGTCCGGGGCGTGATTTGAAAGTGTTCCGTCCCGATGCGGGAACGAACATGCCATGATCGGTCAGCATCGTCACCTGTGCTCCCACCTTCATATAATCCACCAGCAGGCTGATGTTTCCCAATGTATGGTCTTCCCGTTTGCCGGTTGCGCCTACAAGGATGATCACCTTCTTGCCTTGGTCCAGCAGGAAATGGACCGCTTTGGTCTGATCGTTCGTCTCCTGGTCGTCTATCTGATGGAATATTTCCCTGAAACGGTCTTTATTCTCCGCCGAGAGGGAGTCCCCGTCACCGATGATGGCATTCGGGATGAATCCCCGGCGGATGTGTTCATCGGCCGATCCGTCACAGCATACCACATAGGGAGCCATGATCAGCATGGTTTCGGGCATGGAGTGGGTTGGATATTCGCCGTTGCCCAGTATCACGGCATCCATATCGATATCATTTACTTTCATAGTGCATCATTTGTTTCCATTTAAAGTAGCCAAAGATAGCAATTATTGAGTAAAGTCCGTAAAGGGCGGATGTGAAATAAAGCTCTTTGTAGATGTAGAGTCCGCAGCATACCACGTCGACCAGTATCCATGCCCACCATTGTTCTACGTATTTGCGCGCCAGCATCCACATGCCGATGATGCTCAGTGCCGTGGTAAACGAATCGAGCCAGGGTACGTTGCTGTCCGTGAACCGGATCAGTATCCAGGCTATGCCGAGGAAGGCTGCTAAGAATACCGCGGTCAGCGGAAGATACCTTTCCGGCGGAGTATGTGTGATGGGGAGTTCGGCTTTCGACTCCCGGCCGGCACCCCGCATCCAGACAATCCATCCGTAAACGGCCGCCAGCAGATAGTAGATGTTGATTCCGAAGTCGGCATACAGTCCCGCCCGGTAGTAGACGAAGATGTAGATGGCAGGCATGATGATGCCCGCAATCCAGAGGTAAATGCTGGCACGGTATTCCAGCCAAAGATAAATCAGCCCGATCAGGGTACCTGTGATTTCGAGGTAGTTCATGGCTTAAAAGCGGATGGAAATGTTACCCATTACATTCGTTCCGGCCTGTGCGGCGTAGCCGGCATAGTTGTAGCGCTCTACCTCTCCTTTTACTATCTTATAACCGCTGCCTGCATATCCGTTGTTTTCGTACTCGGCATTGAAGAGGTTGTAGATGGTGAATCCTGCCGTAACCGACTTTACGTGAGGGAGCTTGAAGGTATAAGCCAGGTTGAGGTTGCTCACGAAATAGGCGTCCAGCGTCTGGTCAGCCTGTCTGGCATTGCTCATGTACTGCTTGCTGACGTATTGTGATTGCAAGGCGGCCTCGAATCCCCGATAGCTGAACGAGAAGCGGTTGTTCAGGATCAGGTCCGGCGAGAAGGCAATCGGTGTATTTCCGTGGCTGACCTCGATCGGATTCTTCCATTCGTCTTCATACAGCTTTTCGGTGAAGTTTTTCACCCGGTTTTTGCTCAGTGTACCATTGATGTCCCACTGGAACCATTGGCAGGGCTTCACACCCAGCATCAGTTCCACTCCCATCCGGTAACTGTCGGGCACGTTGCGCGCCATAGCCTCGCCTATCTCGTTCAGCTCTCCGGTCAGTACCAACTGGTCTTTGTAGTCCATATAGTAGAAGTTGGCCCCGGCGCTCAGCCAAGTGTTCCGGTAGGTATATCCCAACTCATAGTCGAGCAGTTTTTCCGCCTTTGGATACTCGTCCGCGTTGCCGTCGGTATAGTTGTTCCGTGTCGGTTCCTTCTGGGCGATGGAGAACGATGCGTAAACCCGGTTGTTGGCGTCTATGTCCCAGTTCAGCCCGGCTTTCGGGTTGAAAAAGTTGAAGTGATCGTTTACCGCCAGTTTTTGCAGGGCATCCGCGTTGTAGTCAAACTTATCGTTGTCGCCGTTTATCTTATAGTTGATGTAGCGGTATTGCAGGTCGGCGTACGCATTGAGCCCCGCCACCAGGTTATAGTTGGCTTTCAGATAGAGGTTGCCGTCCGTCTTCTTCGCTTTATTCCGGTAGTATTCGTGGTCGGGGAGCAGTTCGCCGATGTAGTTTTTCACCCAGATCACCCGTCCGAAGTGCCATCCGTCATAATGGTTCAGCGCACCTCCCAGTGAAGCGTTCAGCTTTCCGTTCTGGTAATTTACCGAGAACACGCCGCCACCGAAGTGGTTGTCCATCTTCTTCTGACGGATCAGGTCGCTCTTGTCCACCTCTTTGCCATCGTGCATGAAAGGTGGCAGGCGATACTCCTTCAGTGTCCGGTCCTCCTTATACTCCTGATAATATCCGTCTCCTTTCGTATAATGGAGTGCTGCGTTCAGGTTCCATTCCGGCGAGAAAGTGTGGTTCAGTAAGAGCTGGTAGTTCATTTGCAGATAGTTGTCTGTCTGGTCTTTGTAGAAACGGATGTTGCCGTCATCATCCGTGTACATGCCGCACGAGTTGAAACGTCGTCCGTACTTCTCCATTTCTTCCTTGCTGGCATAATTCCAGGCATGATACGTTTTCTCTTTTCCGCCGAAAGTGATGAACTTCACCGAAGTGTTGTCGGCGAAATATCCCCCCTGTGCATAAAAAGAATAAAGGTCTACCGAAGCCCGGTCGATGTATCCGTCCGTACTGATGTTGGACAGGCGGGCATCGAAGGCCCAATGGTCGTTCAACAGTCCGGTACCGAATTTTACCGTTTCTTTGTGCGCATTGAAGGTTCCGTACGAAGCATTCAGTTCGGCATACGGCTTCATCGAAATCCCCTCCGTCTGCATATTCACGCTGGCACCGAAAGCACCGGCACCGTTGGTCGAAGTTCCCGCACCGCGTTGCACCTGTATATCCTTCACCGATGAGGCAAAGTCGGGCATGTTCACCCAGAAAAGCGTATGGCTTTCGGCATCGTTCATCGGAATGCCGTTGGCGGTGATGTTGATACGTGTCCCGTCCGTTCCGCGCACACGCAGGGTGGTATAGCCGATGCCTGCTCCGGCATCACTGGTGGTCAGTGCCGAAGGTGTCATACTGAGCAGATACGGGATATCTTGCCCGAAGTTCTGCTTTTTGAGTTCCTCTTTCGACACGTTGGTAAATGCTACGGGAGTCTTCGAAGTGGCACGTGTGGATACTACCTGCACCTCTTGCAGGTTTACTACTTTCAAGCTGTCTGTCTCGCCCGCTTGCGCGAAGACGCTTGCTCCGGCTATCAGGCAGCCGGCAAAAATCATCTTTTTCATGTTGCTAATTTATTTTTCTCTACGCCGGCATTACCCGGATCAGGTCAAAGGGTATGTTCTCAGCCCGTCATGTTAAGGCACCCCTACTCAGTGAATCGGTGGCAAATTTACGCTTTTTGGGCGTGTTAAGCAAGAAACACTTCGCTATTTGATAAAAACATTGTAGCTTTGTCTGCTGTTATTAAATGAAAAACTTTTAAAATTGTACTATTATGCTACTATTCTTTCAAGCCACGCAACAAGTGGCAGACTCTCTGCAGGTAGCGGCCGATAAGCTCGATCAGGCCATTGCACAGGCCGATGGGCTGGATAAACTGGCTCTGGTTACCCAGCAGTTGATCGATTCGGGTATACAGGCCGGAGGTCACATCCTGAAGGCTGTGATTGTCTTTCTGGTCGGACGTTTTCTGATCCGGATGCTGAACCGACTTGTAAGGCGTCTTATGGATAAGAGAAATGTCGATATCAGTATCAAAACTTTTGTAAGGAGCCTCGTTAATATCCTTCTCACCGTATTGCTGATTGTTTCCGTGGTAGGTGCATTAGGAGTGGAAACCACTTCGTTCGCCGCTCTGCTGGCTTCTGCCGGTGTGGCTGTCGGTATGGCTCTTTCGGGTAATCTGCAGAACTTTGCCGGCGGACTGGTCATCCTGCTGTTCAAGCCTTATAAGGTGGGCGACTGGATAGATGCACAGAACGTTTCCGGTACTGTCAAGGAAATCCAGATCTTCCACACCATCCTGACCACTGCCGACAATAAATTGATTTATGTTCCGAACGGTGCACTGAGCAGTGGGGTCGTGACTAATTACAGCAATCAGACAACCCGGCGGGTAGAGTGGATTGTTGGTGTGGATTATGGTGAAGATTATAATAAGGTTGAGAAGGTGGTACGTGAGGTGCTGGCTGCCGATAAGCGTATCCTGGATGATCCTGCTCCCTTTATAGCTCTTCATGCCCTGGATGCGAGCAGTGTGAACGTGGTGGCCCGTGTCTGGGTGAACAGTGCCGATTATTGGGGAGTATATTTCGATATTAACAAGGCGATTTATGCTACATTCAACGAACAAGGCATTAACTTCCCCTTCCCTCAACTCACAGTTCATCAGGCACCCAACTGATAACTCATACAAAAAGGGTGGCTACTTCGTCGGAGGTAACCACCCTTTTTCAAGATTTATATTTAACCGATTAACACACTCCAAAATCTTCTGTCGGATCATATGTGTTGTCTGTGATGCCTAACAGATGGTTTATCTCTCTCCGCTTATCCAAATCCTTGAAATAGGTTTCCACCACTTTGTAAAGATCGAAACTGAATGTAGATCCGGCTGCCATATCCAATGACTCTACCATCTGTTCTACTGCCTGGTGGATTCTTTCTTGATCGATCAGGTGAAGCTCATTACTGTGAATAAGATATTTTTCCATAACCGTTGTTGTTTTAAATTTCTACAGATAAAACATTCTGAAAGAGGATAAGGTTCAATCTGTTTTTTCTTATCTTTGCGGTCTCTGTATTTTGCCTTAAATCTTTAAGTGGGGAATATTCGATAATGAATCAGTTCTTAGACTTTGACCAGAAACTGTATGCAGAACTCCGTAAAGGTAGCGAGCATGCTTTCGTTACTGTTTTCCGGCAGTACAATCGCTTGTTGTATGCATTGGCCTATCGGTATTTCAAATCCGGTGAAGAAGCCGAAGATGCCGTACAATATACCTTTATGAAACTGTGGGAACAGCGGGAAAGGTTTGACTTTCAGTCCGGAATCCGGAGTTTATTATTTACTATTTTAAAGAACTACATACTGAATGAATTACGACATCGTAATCTTGTTTTCGAGAAACACTATGAAATGGCCCAGAAAGACGAAGAAGCCGATGATGGTTTCCTGAAAGATTTTGAGGATAAAGACTTCAGGGAGCATCTCCGGGCCGCTATCGGCAAACTCCCCCCTCAAAAGCAAAGAATATGCCGTTTGAAAATAGAGAAAGGGCTTTCCAATCAGGAAATAGCGGACGAGATGCACATTACGGTTCCTACCGTAAAATCACATTATACCCAGGCCATTAAGATACTTCGTGCGGAAATAGAATCGTTGATTGTACTACTTCATGTATTGTGGATTCATTTTTTAGGGTGAGTGTCAACTCATACTTTTAAGTTGGTGAAGTGTTTTTATTAGTAGATAAAGAAAAGTAGAAATGAAAATAGATGATGCGATTATAGATAAGGTGCTCAATAATGAAGCTTCTGCAGAGGAGGCCGGAAAGGTGGCGGAATGGTTTGCTACAGAGGAAGGTAGCCGCTATCTGTCGGAACGGCTGGAAAATGAATCTTTGCGGTTGACGGAAGAGCAGGCCTTGGATTGGCTGGACCATCCGGTGCCGGAAGAACGGATGCGGCAACGCTTTATGGGAGAGATCAAACCACAGAAAAAAACAATATCTTATCGTCGCGGACTGATAGCGGCGGCTGTGTTGATCCCTTTTCTTTTTCTCAGTTTGTCGCTTTGGTTTCTGGCCGACAGGACCGGTGTATTCTCTGCTACGGAGTATGCTGAACTGAAGGTTCCTTGCGGTGAACAGATGCAGGTTGTTTTGCAGGATGGCACGGTCGTACAGTTGAACTCGGATACTCGTTTGCGATATCCCAAACAATTTGGGCTGTTCAATCGTAGTGTTGAGCTGTGGGGAGAAGGTTATTTTGTGGTAGCCAAAGAAAAGAACCGTCCGTTTATTGTTGATCTGAAGGGAATCGAGGTGAAGGTGACCGGAACCAAATTTAATGTGAAGGCATATCCTGCAGAGCAGAATGTATGGGTGACACTGGAAGAGGGCGGAGTTCTGCTAAAGGATTCGAAGCATAAGGAGTACCCTCTTGTACCCGGTCAAAGTGCGGAATATAACAGAAAGTCCGGACGTTGCCAGATATCCGAACCGGAAGATATGAACCAGATCTCTTCCTGGCGTTCCAATAGCCTGAACTTTTATCTCACTCCACTGAAAGAGATCATAAAAGTGATGGAACGGCAGTATGATGTTCATTTCATAGTGCGTGATTCTACTTTATTGAATAACAGGTTTACTCTGTCTACCAGCAAAGTGAACGTTGATGATGTATTGCGTGATTTGGAGGCGGTTTCATGGATACGTTTCTCACAAACAGAAGACGGGGTGTTCGAAGTCTTGAAGAAAGAATAGATGGATTTCATCATTCCCATATAGATAGATGCAGACCAGACAAAAGGGACTGCATCTATTTTTTTAGATGTACTCTGAAACAGAAGACTCATACTTTCTTTCGGGTGAGGTGTTAGCTTATGTGTACTAAAAAGGCCTTTCGGAATATTTATTTTGAGTATGAACCAGATGTCTGTACATAAAGATATCACAATGATTATGTGTTTATATGAAGTATTTGTTTACTTTGTTGATGGCCTGTCTCCCGTTTTCCTTTACTCATGGGATTAAGAGCCATTCATCTTTTCTAAATTCGTCCGGACGATGGGTAGTTTGGTCCGAAAAACCTGCTGCATCCTGGCAGGATGCATTCGTTACCGGTAATGGAAGTCATGGAACAATGGTGATGGGACAGCCGGGAGAAGAAAGGATTATCTGTGTCCACGAAGAATTATTTATAAGGGGATGGGACCGCAATAAAGTGGCGGTTCCTTGCACCGCTTTTTTGCTCCCGCAAGTACGAAGTCTGATGGAATCAGGAAAAAGTGATGCCGCGGATGCGTTGATGACGAGTGAAGCGGACCGTCAGTTGGTTGCCATGGGAGCCCGCCAACGTTGGCCTTTGATTCCTCATCCGGCTTTCGACCTGTGTATCCGGCATACGGGTATACCTTTACAAACCGAAAAACAGTATAGAAGGCAGCTCGACCTGGAGACTGGAGAAGTGCTCACTTCCTGGTACGAAAACGGGAAGGTGACGGAATCTGTGTTCTCGTCCAGGGAGCATAATGTGAATGTGGTCCGCTTGAAAGCCGATGAGGGTAATAAGATGAATCTGGTGCTGAGTCTGAAAGAGACTCCTGGGCGTGAAGGTATGCACTTTGATCATAACTTGGACAGTGCTTTTTCATCGGTGAAAGCAGAAGCCGTGTCGGGTTGGTTATCCTATCGTGCCGGCTATAAATATGATGTCGGTGGCTATGAAGGGTTAGCCCGTGTGACGGTTAAGGGAGGAAGTATGACGGCTGAAGGAGATTCTTTACGGATAACGGACGCTGAAGAGGTGTTGGTGCTCATTAGGATCACTCCTCTGAAGGAGGCCCGTTTATCCGTGCGTTCGTCCGTACAAAAAGAACTGTCGGGTTTGCCGCTTGATTATGGTAAGTTGCTGAAACCTCATAGCCGGATACATGGGGAAATGTTCCGCCGTATGCAGTTGGATCTGGGATGTTCGTCCGACTGGAAGACCGTTCCGACTGAGAAAATGCTTTCGACGATTCACGAATGTGGGGTTACTCCTTTGTTTTTAGAGCAGATCCACGCAATGGGCCGTTATCTCTTGATTTCTTCGTCCGGCAAATATCCGCCTCCCTTACAAGGAATTTGGGGAGGAGGCTGGAAACCCGGATGGATTGGCGGATTTGTTTGGGATTCAAATATTAATTTAGCTATTTCGGCAGCATCTATGGGCAACTTGCATGAATGTGCGGAGTCTTATATTGGATATGTCGAAAATCTATTGCCGGGTTGGAGACTGAATGCGAAAAACTACTTGGGATGTCGGGGCTTTCTTGTAGCCCATTACAATGATCCGGAAAACGGATATCTGACTCATTTCGGAAGATCTTTTCCCTGGATGTTCTGGGCGGGTGGGGCTGGCTGGAATATACGGCCATTCTACGAGTATGCTATGCTGACCGGTAACGAGACCTTCCTAAAAGAACACGTATTCCCCCTCTATCGGGAGATGGCCGGTTTTTATGAAGATTATCTTATTATGGGCTGTGACAGCCTTTATCATATCTGTCCGAGTGTTTCACCGGAAAACGCATCTCCCGGAACTGATACCTGGCTGAGCAAAGATGCTACGATGGATGTTGCCATTGCCAGAGAAGTGTTTGGCCTGCTTCTGGAGATGGGGCATAAGTTCCGTGTGGATAAGAAAGAACTGGAACGGTGGAGTCATTATCTGCAACGCTTGCCGGCTTATCGGATAAATAACGATGGGGCATTGGCCGAATGGATTGATCCCCATTATCCGGATGTGTATAACCACAGACATCTTTCACACTTATATCCGGTGTTTCCCGGTTCCCGGTTGGGTAAGTCAAAAGGAGATTCCCGTCTTATTAAAGCGGCAAGTGTAGCTTTGGACAAGCGTTTTGCCTTCGATACCGGTTCGGCTCATGGACTAATCCATGTGGCACTACAGGCTGTACGGTTGGGAGATATAGAGAAAGTGAAGACCAATCTGGACCGCTTTTGCCGCCGCCATTATTTATATGACGGACTGGTTACCTCGCATGATCCCGAGCATCAGGTTTACAATCTGGATGCGGTTTTGAGTTTTCCGCGTCTTTTGATGGAAATGCTGGTTTATACGGAAAAGGGGAAAATAGAACTACTGCCGGCTTGGCCCCATGAATATGCCGATGGCTGCATAAAAGGGATACAGGTGTATGGTGGACACACATTGGATATTACGTGGAAATCCGGACAGCTGGTGGAAGCCGTCCTGCATGCACGGCAAAACGAGTCCTATGAAGTAGTTTATGGGGATCGGAGAACACGATTACAACTACGTGAAGGCAAGACTTATCATTTCTCTGCACAATTTTTTGCAGAAAAATGAAAATGACACTCATACCTTCTTTGGGATGGTGTGTTAGCCTATATAGAAAGGCCTTTTTATAAATCATAAAAATAACTAATTTAATACTGTATGAAATGAAAACAAGAACCAGAACGAAAATGCTGTTGCTCTTAGGAGTTCTTTTATTTGGCTTCACTGTTTCGGCATGGTCACAAAAAGTTTCTTTAAATTTTAATAATGAGAGGGTAGAGAAGGTACTGTCTTCTATAAAAAGCCAGACAGGGCTAGGGCTGGTGTTCAGCGATCAATTGATCAACGTAAACCGTAAAGTATCCATTCAGTTGAAAGATGCCACTCTGGAGGATGCGTTGACAAAACTATTGGCAGGAACGAAAGTTACTTTTGAGGTCAGAAATAATAAGATTTATTTTATTGAAAAGAAAACGGACCAACAACCCGGTTCCCGGAAGAAGAAGGTATCCGGAGTGGTGAAGGACGCTATGGGGGAACCTGTCATCGGAGCCAATGTTGTTGAAAAAGGAGCAGGTACCAATGGGGTGATAACAAATCTGGATGGGGAGTTTACGCTGGAGGTTCCGGAGAATGCTTCTTTGACTGTCAGTTACATCGGCTATCTGCAACAAGATGTTTCAACAAAGGGGAAGGATGCGTTTAACATCATTCTGAAGGAGGATACCAAAACCCTGGAAGAGGTGGTAGTTGTGGGATACGGTGTTCAGAAGAAAGTGAATCTGACGGGAGCAGTTGCTGCAGTCGATTCCAAATCATTGCAAAACCGTCCGGTGACTAACGTATCGAATGCCATCCAAGGGTTATTGCCCGGTGTGACTGTTATTTCCGGAACCGGACAGCCGGGAAGTGACAATACAACCATTCGTGTGCGTGGTGTCGGGACTTTAAATAACTCTAATCCGATGTATGTTGTGGATGGTTTACCCGTATCGAGTATCAATGAGGTAGATCCCAGCGATATCGAGAATATCTCAGTACTGAAAGATGCTTCTTCAGCAGCTATTTACGGTTCACGTGCGGCAAATGGAGTTATCCTGATTACTACTAAAAAGGGAGGTGATAAAGCACCTACTCTACGTTATGACGGCTATGTGGGCTGGCAGAAACCTACAGCTCTTCCCGAATATCTTCATTCATGGGAATACGCAAAGCTGTACAATAAAGCCATGGTTAATGAAGGTAAGAAACCTATTTATACGGACGAAGAGATTGAAAAGTTCAGAAACGGTTCAGATCCTGACAACTATCCCGATACGGATTGGCAGGGGCTATTCTACAAAACCGGTTTGCAACACAGCCACCGTGCCGAGATTTCGGGAGGTACGGATAAGATGACTTATATGTTCTCTGCCGGTTATCTGGGACAGGACGGTATTATCGATATTGCTAAATACGATCGCTATTCGGTACGGGGTAATATGAATGCCAAGATGGGAAAGTTTACAGCAGGGATGAACCTTTCTTTCACGTATGGTGAGGCACAGGAACCTGTGAGTGGTTTTACCGGTGAGATGTCTAATATTTTTTCACAAATCAACCAGATCGCTCCTTTTATTCCTTATAAATATTCAAACGGATATTATGGATATGCCAATGACGGTAACCCGTTGGCTTTTATCGAGGAAGGCAACTTGCGTACCACCAAGCAACACATCACCAGAGCCATCGGAAATGTGAGCTATGAACCGGTCAAGGGATTGAAGATTCAGGAAATCGTGGGTTATGAATATAAATCGATCTCCGACGAGAAGTTTATTAAGGATATCCAGTATTATAACTGGAAAACAGGAGAGCCTACAAAATATCAGGGACCTAACAGTCAGACTGATGAACGTAAGAATGGGCTGAAACTGAATTTACAGACACTGGTCAGTTATAACAATACGTTTGGAAAACATACTGTAGGTGCACTGGCGGGATACGAACAGGAATATTACCGTGAGGACTGGACTAAGGGATACCGGAAAAATTTCTTGAACAATGATCTTTGGGAATTGAATGCCGGTTCACCTGATGGACAGACAGCCAATGGCTCAGCCAATGAATACGCATTGCGTTCATTCTTTGGGCGTCTGACTTACGACTATGACAATCGCTATTTGGTAGAGGCAAATATCCGTCGTGACGGAACTTCACGCATCTTTAAAGACTCCCGTTGGGGTGTGTTCCCCTCTTTCTCGGGGGCATGGCGAATCATCAATGAACCGTTTATGGAAGGAACCCGCAATGTACTGTCCGATCTGAAGCTGCGTGGAGGTTGGGGCGTTCTGGGCAATCAGGCTATTTCTTACTATTCTTATCAATCTGTACTTGATCAAGCCAATTATTCCTTCGGTGGAACAGTTGTACAGGGAGTGGCTCCGGTAGATGGTGCTAACCGTAACCTTGTTTGGGAGACCACAGAAACATTGAACTTCGGACTCGATATGGGATTCTTGGGCAATCAGTATACTTTGTCTATTGAAGGATACCGTAAACTGACTTATGACATTCTGATGAAATTGCCGGTGAGCACCTTGTACGGTCTGAATGCTCCTTACCAGAATGCAGGTAAAGTAAAAAATACCGGTTTTGAAATGACTGCAGGCTATAAACTGAATACTCATGGCTGGAACTTCCAGGTGTCGGCTAATGCTGCATATAACAAGAATGAAGTACTTGACCTGAAGAATGGCGGAGCACGTATCTGGAGCGGTAAGTATTTTAATCAGGAAGGTTATGCCATCAATTCTATCGGAGGATATATTGCGGAAGGACTTTTCAAAACAGAAGAAGAGGTTGCCAATAGCGCTACGATACCCGGTACCGAAACTGCACCCGGTGACATCAAATACCGCGATATCAATAATGATGGAAAAATTGACGGAGAGGATCGTGTTTATATCGGTAATACAATGCCTAAGTGGACTTTCGGGCTGAATCTGTTTGCTGAATGGAAAGGGTTTGATGCTACTTTCCTGTTCCAGGGAGCTGCTGATGTGCAAGGGTATCTTGCAGGCCCCGGTGTAGTGGGCGAAATGATCGGAGCTAAGGGAAAACCTTCTTATATGTATCGTGATTGTTGGGATGCTGAAACCAATCCGAATGGCAAGTTTCCGAGAGCATTCTCTTCTTATCGCCAGAACAACAGTATCTATAATCCCTCTTCTTTCTGGATTGTCAACTCTTCATATTTACGTTTGAAGAACTTCCAGTTGGGATATACACTGCCCAAAGAATGGTGTAATGTGATGGGGATTTCGAGAATCAGAGTTTATTATAGCGGGCAGAATCTGCTTACCTTTACCAAATTTGATAAAGGCTTCGATCCGGAATCACCCGAAGGAGGAAGCTCTTATCCTCAAGTCAAAACAAATACATTTGGTTTAAACATAACTTTCTGATAGATAATACGTATGAAAAAGATAATATATAGTTTGTTATTTGCCGCTTTGTTCTCGGCATGTAGTACCGATTTTCTGGATCGGAATCCTTTGGACAAACCCTCAAACGAAGCCTTTTGGAGAACTGAAAAAGATGCCATGGCCGCAGCTACAGGATGTTATAATGGTTGGTTTTCTATGGATGAAGTGATTTATGCCGACTGTGCGTCGGATAATGCTTATAATCCTTTTACTTGGGAAGGCTGGGCGGTACAGGCCGCAGGAACAGCGACCCCTACCGATCCGGGTTATAGCTATATGGGATATGGGAACATGGTTCGCTATAATAATTTCCTGGAGAATATCCACCGCCCCGAAATGAATGAAGATTTACGCAAACGCTTGACAGCCGAAGTACGTTTTCTGCGTGCGTGGGATTATTTTCAGAAAGTGACACATTATGGTGATGTCCCGTTGGTAACTTCCGTACTTGAAATTAAAAATGCCAATTTACCACGTACCGAGAAAGCGAAAGTGGTTGAGTTTATCTTGAATGAACTGAAAGAGATCGCTCCGCAACTTCCCGAATCTTACTCCGGAAGTGATGTCGGACGTATTACTCGTGGCGCAGTTTTGACACTGAAAGCCCGTCTGGAACTGTTCGAACACCAGTATGATGATTGTATGGTTACTTGTAGCGAAGTAATGGGATTGGGCTACGAACTGTTTCCCGATTATAAAGGTTTGTTTAAGATTGCGAATGAAAATAATTCGGAAGTTATTCTGGATATACAATATGTAGAAAGCTTGTATGGTAACTGGGTTTTAGGAGTATTGCCTCCGGCCAGTGTGGGTGGATGGTGTTCTATCAATCCTACTCAATCACTGGTAGATGCTTTTGAGTGTGAAGATGGAAAAACGATCGAAGAGTCTGAGGTATATGATCCGAAAGAACCTTACTTGCACAGAGACCCTCGTTTGGCTGTTACCGTATTAGCTCCGGGAAATCTATACGAAGGAAAACGTTACGACCCAATTGATGTGAAAGATCCGAATGGAGATTATTATGCTCCCTACGGACGTTCTAAAACAGGATATTTGGTTCGTAAATATGTGGACGATTTGTCTGATTATGCGGATATGTGGGATTGTGGCATGAATGCCATTGTCATGCGTTATGCAGAAGTGCTGTTGATGTATGCCGAATGTAAAATAGAGCTGAATCAGATTGATAATTCCGTTTACGATATTTTGGACGACATACGTACCCGTGCTAAAATGCCGGTTGTAGACAGAACCCGATATACCGGTCAGGAGAAGTTGCGCGAATTACTCAGAAGAGAAAGACGTGTGGAACTTGCTATGGAAGGACTTCGGTGGTTCGATATTTGCCGTTGGAAAATCGGTGAACAAGTGTTGAACGGTAAGGTATACGGTTGTTTACTTGGAACGGTCGATCCTGTAACCGGTGCCCTTTCATTGACAAATGAACGGATTTTTGTTGAGAACCGGAAATTTGATCCGGCAAAGCATTATCTGTGGCCTATTCCGCAGACAGTGATCGATGCCACTCCGGCAATTGTACAGAATCCCAATTATTGATTTGGATGGGGAACTTTGAATACTTATATACAAAGAGTGCAATATTATTGTTTGCACTCTTTGTTACTACAGATGTTTACTCGAATTGTGTTGAATCATGCCCGTCGGGTAGGGAAATTCATGTGTCTTCTTCGCGTGGTAATGATTCTTATGGAGGAGAGGAAGCCCGGCCTTTAAAGACCATACAGGCTGCTGCCAATATTGCGCGGCCGGGAGATGTCATTACTGTTCATGAGGGGGTCTATCGGGAATGGGTGAATCCCCCCGTTGGAGGGGAAACAGCGGATAAACCTATTATTTATCAGGCTGCCGGAGGAGAGTATGTGGAAATCAAAGGTTCGGAGAGAATTAAAAACTGGAAAAGGCTGAGTAATACTACCTGGAGTGTAGCAATCTCGAATAATATATTCGCTGCGTTCAATCCCTATGCTGATACTTTGAAAGGAGACTGGCTTGAAAAAGGTAAATGGGCACATACCGGAGAAGTTTATTTGAATGATCGGGCGCTTACGGAAGCTCCACGACTGGAAAATGTATTATTAAACAAGACAGATAGTGTCCTGTGGTTTTGTAAAGTTACTAAAGACACAACTTATTTGTGGGCTAATTTCGGTCAGAAAGACCCGAATGAAGAATTGACCGAAATAAATGTTCGGCAAGCTGTGTTCTATCCGGAAAAGCCATTCGTCAATTATATTGTTGTGCGCGGATTTCGCATGAGCCATGCCGCTACTCCATGGGCACCGCCGACTGCTGAACAGATAGGATTGGTGGGTACACATTGGAGTAAGGGGTGGATAATAGAAAATAATACGATAAGCCATTCCAAGTGTGTCGGCATTACACTGGGAAAATATGGAGATGAATGGGATAATAAATCCGAATCTGTTGAAGGCTATATACAAACTACCCAACGGGCACTTGAAAATGGTTGGGATGAAAAGCGGATTGGTAACCATTTGGTGAGGAATAACCATATTTCCTATTGTGGTCAAGCTGGAATAGCCGGAAGTCTTGGAGCTGTTTTTAGTAGAATAGAAACGAATGTCATACATGATATCGGGTTACAGGAAACTTTTTGGGGATACGAATTAGCCGGAATAAAATTGCATGCTGCAGTGGATGTAATGATAAGCGGGAATCATATCTATCGGACAGAAGGAGGAATTTGGCTTGATTGGATGGCACAGGGAACCCGGATAAAAGGTAATCTGTTACATGACAACCAGACACAAGATCTTTCTTTGGAAGTGAATCATGGTCCCATACTGATAGATCATAACTTGTTTTTATCTCCGGAACTGGCGCAGATTAGACTTTCGCAGGGAGTTGCGTTCGTCAATAACTTGATTGCCTGGGAGATTTGGCCTACTGATAGCGTTGATAAGCGTGAGACCCCTTATTTAGAGCCGCATGGTACATCTATTATCGGATTTCATGATTGTCCTTGCGGCAACGTGTCCTATTTCAACAATATTTTCATGCGGACAGATTTGACTCCTTATGATCAGTGTCGTTTGCCAGTGCAAATGAAGGATAACGTGTTTTGGTCAGGGGCTATACCATCCATTCATGAGACTATGTGTGCAGTAGATACCACTCAACATCTGGTTGGGATAAGGAAATGTGAGGATGGCTGGTACTTACAAATAGATGTTCCCGAAAGTTGGGAGAAAGAAAAAAAACGGGTTATTCCTACTGTTGGACAGTTGAGATATGCAATTATTTCAAATCAAGCTTTTGACAAAATGGGCGGACTACCTGTGTCGTTAAAGGAGGACTACTGGGGTAAAAGACGTAAGAGTAAGATAACTTATTGTCCGGGTCCTATTGAGTTTGAAGCGAAAGGATTACAAATGATTAAAGTTTTTTGTGAAGATGAAAAGATTGTATTATAGGATTATTTTTTCTTGTTTAGCTATTCTGTTTCCACTTTCTCTGCTTTATGCGGGGGAAGTGGAGACAAGAATTTCGCTGAACATGAATCTTGGTTGGGCCTTTCACCGCGGGGATATTGTAAATGGTGAATATCCTGATTTAGATGATTCCAGCTGGATAGCCGCTACCCTTCCTCATATTATGCAATTAGAGAAGAAACATTGTGGCGGGGATATTATCTATGATGGAATAGGTTGGTACAGACGCACTTTCAAGGTACCGTCACAATACAAAGATAAAAGGATCAGTATCTCGTTCGAAGGAGTGATGAACGCCTGTGAGGTATTTCTGAACGGGCAAAAAGTATATACTCATCGAGGCGGATATATTGGTTTTGTGGCAGATCTCACTTCTTATCTTAATTGGAATCAAGATAATTTGTTGGCTGTCAGAGTTTCAGCAGAGTATGATCCGCTTACACCTCCCGGTAAGCCACAGGGAGGAATGGATTTTTATTATTACAGTGGTATTTATCGGGATGTGGAAATGATTATTGCCGATCCGCTTCACATCACTCATGCATTAGAAGAGGATGAAGTTGCCGGTGGCGGAGTTTTCGTCACATATCCGATAGTTGAAAAAGAGAGAGCTGTTGCTCATGTAAAAACACATATCAGAAATGAAGGTCAATATCTCCGGAAGGCGCAGCTTCGTACCCGGATGATTGATAAAAACGGTAAAGTGGTAGCTTGCCAACAAGACTCTTTTCGTTTGTTGGCCGGTGAGGCTCTTCATATCGAGCAAGATTTAAAGATAGACAATCCTTTTCTGTGGCATCCATATACTCCCGATCTGTATCAATTAGAAAGTACGGTTATTGAAAATGATAAAGTGACAGATCATTGCGCTGAGGCAGTTGGTATACGTACGATTGCTTACACCCGTGACGGGGGATTTTTCATAAACGGTGAACCGCTTTATTTGCGTGGAGCAAATCGTCATCAGGCATTTGCCTATATTGGAGATGCCGCTTCCAACTCCATGCAAGAAAGAGATGTGATCGATTTGAAACGCGGGGGCTGTAATGCCGTCAGGGCAGCTCACTATCCACAAGATCCTGCTTTCTTGGCTGCTTGTGATAAATATGGGTTATTGGTTGTGGAATGTATTCCCGGTTGGCAGTATTTTAATAAAGATTCTGTATTTATTTCCCGTCTCTATGAAGTCGGGAAAAAGATGATTCGTCGGGATCGCAATCATCCTTCGGTAATTCTTTGGGAAACAGCTTTGAATGAGAGCCGTTATCCGGCGGAAGTGGCCCGGGAATTACATGCCATTGCACATACCGAATATCCCGGCGACCAAATGTATACTGCCGGTGACTACTTCGGACATACGGACCGGGTTGATTATTTTGATGTATTTTATAAACAGGTATCCCGTTTCCCGAAAGATGGGGATGTGATGAGTAATTATCCGGAAGACCAGATTGCGGTGAAACCACTGTTCTGTCGTGAGTGGGGTGACGGCGTAGGAGAAAAACCTCGTGTGAGCCTAATGGAGAATGAAGAGGAACAATTGAAGCAGTGCCGGGGACGTTTTCAGCAGCTTAACGGACATGGATACTTTGACTGGTGCATGCTTGACGCAAATCCACGGATGGGGGGACATTTTTTGTGGAGTTATAATGATTATGCACGTGGAGCAGAGCAGGAAACTATGTTTTGTGGAATGGTCGATATGAATAGATATCCCAAATTCAGTTATTATATGATGCAGAGTATGCGTGATAAGGATATATCCCAACCCGGATTATATGACGGACCGATGGTATTTATCGCGTCACAGAATACAGCTCCGCGTTATGTCTCATCCGTGAAAGAGATTACCGTATTTTCCAATTGTGATGAAGTCCGGTTGTTTCGTAATCATCAACTGATAGGTAAACAGACGCGCATAGAGCGTACTTCGTTTTATCATCCTATTGTGGAGAAAGGGGGAAGTCCCTGTTATGTCTTCGATGCCGGAACCTATGAAGCCGGTGAATTAGTTGCTGAAGGACTGGTAGACGGAAAGGTGGTTGCAACTCACAGTGTGCGTACTCCCGGACAACCCCGGCAGATTGAAATCTGGTTGAAAGAAGATGGAATACAACCCATAGCGGATGGTTCGGATATGATTCCTGTCTATTTTAAGATCTGTGATTCGTATGGAACTCCCGTTAATACTTCAGATGTCAGGATATATATATCCGTATCCGGCGAAGGGAGTCTGATAGGGGATGGTATAGAGCGTATCGGGGTTAATCCTCAGCAAGTAGAGGGTGGAATCGGATACACACTGATACGGACTACTTGTCGTCCGGGTAAAATTCATGTTTCGGTTTCGGCTGATGGGCTTAAGGGAGATAGCCGGGAGATTACGACCCGAAGATATAACGGAGCGTATGTGCCTGAGGGACAACATGCTTCCTATATCGGAAATGAAGAGGAAGGAGCAGTTGTGAAGGCAACTGCTTGGGAAAATATAATTCGTACAAAAACTCCGTTGAAAATAGTGCGGGTTGAAGCCACTTCGGAACAGAAACGTTATACAGCCGCATGCATTACAGATGGAGACGATTTTTCGTGGTGGATTGCTGACAATGAAACTCAGCCTCAAGTAGTAACGCTTGAACTGGATAAATCCGAGAAAGTGTTTGCAAGCCGTATCCGGTTTCAGAAGGATAGTTCCACTTATACACATAAAGTGGAAACCTCTATCGACGGAAAAAATTGGGAACTTCTGTATGAACGTGAGTGTACGGGGTGGGATTTTAAGCCGGTGCAGATCGGTAAGGAACTAAAATATATGCGTATCACCATTGAGAAAAGTTCGGAAGGAGCAGCCGGACTGGCTGAAGTCACAATCTATAAGTAAATTGATAATTGGAATATAAAAAGAGACTACTACCATGAAAAATTTTTGTTTATATATTCTTTTAGGATGGTTTGCTTCGCTACAATGTTTGTGTGCTGAGAAAGAACCGGTAAAGGATGCGGATATACAAAAGGTGTACGTAATATTCAAGACCCATTTAGATGTAGGATTTACTGATTGGGGCTCTAAAGTGATTGACACCTATACCTATAATTTCATTCCGGCAGTTTTAAATCTGTCAGAAGAAATTATGAAAGATTCGTTGTCACAGATTGATTATCCCTGGACTTGTGGGTCGTGGCTTATCTGGAATTATTTGGAAAGGGCTTCAAATGAAAATGGACAACGAATGAAGGAAGCTATTGGTCGGGGAGACTTTACCTGGCACGCAATGCCTTTCACAATGCAGGTTGAATTGTGTGATAGTGCCATGCTGTCCGCAGCATTGAATATTTCGAAAAAACTGGATCTGCTTTTTGGACGGAAAACGATTGCTGCAAAAATAACGGATGTACCCGGTGTCACGAGGGGGGCTATTTCTGTCTTAAAGCGGAATGGGATTCAGTTGTTGCATGTAGGGACAAATCCGGGTGCAGCTGTGGCACGATTTCCGGAGATATTTCGCTGGAAGAATGCTAAAGGCGATGCCATTAATGTAATCTATCAATCAGACTATGGCAAACCGGTGCATCTGCCCGGAACAAAAACTGCTGCGGTTTTTTGTTTCACTCATGACAATCATGGACCACATTCCTTGAAAGAGATTAAGCGAATCTATGCCGGCTTAAAGCAAAAATATCCGTCAGCCCGGATCATACCGTCTTCGTTGAATGAAGTAGCTCTTGAATTGAGTAAAGTTGAGAACAGTCTGCCGGTCGTTACTCAAGAGTGGGGAGATACGTGGATATATGGTATTGGCAGTGATCCTATGAAAGTGGCTCAGTTACGTCAGTTAATGCGTTTACGTAATCAATGGATACAGGATGGTAAGCTAAAGGTTAATAGTGAAATGGATACACAGTTTTGTATTCCTTTGCTGTTAATGGCTGAGCATACATGGGGAGTGGATGTAAAGTGGTATTTGAGGAATTTTGATAAATATCAGTTCGATCTTTACCCTTCCTTTTTGGACAGTGAAGAAGCCCGGTATTCCGAACGCTCCTGGAGTGAAAAGAGAGAATATATTTATCAGGCTATATCCAAACTCACTCCGGCCTTGCAATACGAAGCGATGCAAGCTCTCATGAAACTGGTTCCGGTGAAAAATCAAGATACTGATTTCCGTTCCTACCGTTCAAAAGCAAAGATAAATACCCCATTTTTTCGGTTTGCTTTCAATCAGGAGAATGGTACACTATGCTATCTGGAAGATAAACAAAAGGGCATTGTTTGGGTAGATGATACGCAGGGTTGGGGGGACTTTGCCTATCAACGTTATTCCGGAGCCGATTTTGCACATTTTATTGATAGGTATTGTCCAAAGAATCCGGAAGGATGGATGTTGGCGGATTATGGAAAGCCCGGGCTCGATAAACTGTCTGTTACCCATGGGATATGGAATTATAAGGCATCGGATATCCGGATAAAAAAGGAGGTCGGACAGACCACTGTCCGGATTCGCCAGCAATTGAATGAACCTGTTTATGGTGCACCGGAGTATGTTGAAATAATATATGTATTCCCGTATGACTCACCTGATATCAAGGTGGAGATCAATTGGTTTGATAAACCGAAGAATCGTGTTCCGGAAGCTGTTTGGTTTTCGTTCTTTCCAAAAGCCTGTGATTCGAAAGTTTATGTTGATAAGATGGGAGAGCGTGTCGATGTGGAAGATGTTGTTTATAACGGAGCGAGGCAGATACACGGAGTGACGGGAGACGTTCTCTTTTCCAGTGGAAAGGGAAAATTGAGTCTTGAGTCTTTGGATGCTCCTTTGGTGGCGTTTAATAATCGTGATTTATTGTCATTCGACAATAAGGTTGCAGACCCCGATGCCGGTATCCATTTCTGTTTATTGAATACTCTATGGGGGACGAATTATCCGCAATGGTTTGGAGATAATATGAAATATCGTTTTAAACTTAAATTTTATTGAAAATCAGATGAAACAACCGTCTAAGAATTGGTTATTATGTGTCCTATTGGGGATGATAGTGTGTTCCTCAGCAACGGCTCAGAAGTTGCCCGAGAAACAGTTTTTCCATCCCGACCGGGTGAGATACGACAAAGATTGCTTTACAATCGAAGGGAAAGATATTTTTATACTCAGTGCTGCATTCCACTATTTTCGTTGTCCGCAAGAGTTGTGGCGTGACCGTTTCAGGAAGATCAAAGAAGCAGGGTTTAATACAGTGGAAACTTATGTGCCCTGGAATTGGCACGAACGGAATATGCCTAAGAATGTAGATGATTATTCACAATTCGACTTTGATGATCTGAAAGCATGGCTGCGTATGGCACACGAGGAGTTCGGATTTTATACCATTGTCCGTCCTGGCCCTTTTATCTGTGCCGAATGGGCGGGAGGGGCATATCCCCGTTGGTTGGCTAAATATTGCCCGGACAGTTATGACACCAGTTTCTGGCTCCGGAGCAACCATCCCGAACATATGAAATGGTCTGAACACTGGTACAATGCTGTTTGCCGAGTATTTTGTGATGAACAGCTTACACATAAGAAACCCGGAGAGAAAGGAATCATTATGGTGCAGCTTGAAAATGAATATATCTATTTTGATATGGAATCTGAGAAGAAAGAAGAATTTCTGCGTGTACTGTCAGATGCTTGTATCCGGAACGGTATCGATGTTCCCCTTTTCACTTGCGTAACTCCCGAAGTTCGCGGTTCGCACGATCCGGTGATCAGTCAGTTATTCGATATGGATAATCAATATGTATGGTGGAATATGCATGAAGCCAAGTCACGTATTGAAAATCTGAAAGCAGAACAGCCTAATGCTCCTGCCTTTGTGTGTGAGTTGCAGGGAGGGTGGTTCTCTACGGTTGGCGGACGCTTGAGCGAAGATAGCTATCTGGACGGACGGCATGCCCGGGGAATGGCGTTGATGGCAATGGCAGGAGGTTCTACCGGGTTGAATTACTATATGTTTTTCGGTGGAACACATTTTGACGGCTGGGGAGCACGACGTATGACTACCACTTACGATTATGGAGCTCCGTTGAAAGAAACCGGAGGCGTTGGAGAGAAATATGCTGCAGTGAAAGGAATCGGTGAGGTGGTCGGTAAATTTGGAAGCCGGCTTGTCAGAAGCAAGTCTGTACCGTTTGAGATGAAAGGAAATGATAATCTGACGATGGGGGTACGCCGGGCTACGGACGGAACTTTATTTATTTTCTTACTGAACCGTGATAAAAAGCAAGAATTCCGTCAGATAGTCAGCTTGACTATAGAAGGAAAGCCGATGCGGATAGATTGTCTGTTGGGGGCGCTTGACAGTAAGTTACTGGTACTTTCTCCCGGAGGCACTTCGACCGAATGGTATCCCCGTGAACAGGTATTGCCGGCACGTCCGGTTGCACTTCCTGCCGCCATATCAGTAACGAAAGTATGGCGAAAAGACGAAGATTTTCGTGGTGACTGGAAGCCTTTGCGCAAAGGTGTATCGCTTCCCGAATTGGGTGTGAACGATTGCCGTTATTCTATGTATCGCAGCCGGGTGAACCTCACTCAAAAGGAAGTAGATCTTTACGGTTCGTTGGTGTTCGAGCTTTTCACTGGTGACCCGGTTTACGTACAAGTGAACGGAAAGTTTGCCGAGCGGGTGTCGAGAGACGAATTGGATAACACCTTTATCGTTTCAGGATTGTTGCATAAAGGAATGAACGAAGTGGTTGCTATCTACGAAAACCGGGGACATGCTCATGGTTACCGTCCGATGGAAGAGTTGAGCGGACTCCGGCAAGCCGGTTTCGGTCGTAAACAGACGGGAATTTTGCCGGTAGAGGAATGGGAAGTAAGAACCATTGATAAAGAGGAACCGCTGTCTGCCTTGCTTGCCGAAGAAACGGGCTGGGAAAGAATGCGGCTCGATCAACGGACCATTGACAATCTGGCCACTTTGCAGATAGCCGGACTTGAAAAGCCGGAATGGCCTGCTGCCTGGATTTTGCAGGAGAAGGCCGGAAGTGCAGTTTATCGTACACACCTTAGGTGGACACCGGAGATGATTCGGGAAGGAATGACTGTTCTGGAATTTGGCTGTATCGATGATGCCGGAACTTTGTGGGTGAATGGTAAGGAAGTGGGTACGCACGAAGAATGGGATAAGCCTTATGTAGTGAATGTTGCTCCATTCGTCAAACCTGGCGACAATGAGATAGCTATTGTGGTGAGTAACCAGAGTGGGGCAGGAGGCCTCCTTAAGGCTGTCCGCCTGAAACAGGAATTCGAAGTGATTAAAAAAATAAACTGGGAGGTCTCTGCCGATCTGGGAGGAATCTGTCAGGGCTGGAACAGAGAACCGGATAGTACGGAGGGCTGGTCGGTAGCAGAGCTTCCTGCAGATTATCCTTTAGTCTGTAAAGGAAGGATTACAGAAACTCTTGAAGCCGGTGTCGGACGGGATGCATTGCTTACCTGGTATCGTCTTGAGTTTGATATGCCCCGGAATGATCCTTCTGTCCGGATACCTTGGAAGTTGATAGTAAATGCTACGGGTACCGGTTATATGTGGCTGAACGGACATAACATCGGACGCCATTGGGAAGAGGGTCCGCAACGGGAGTTCTATCTTCCGGAGTGCTGGCTACGTCCCGGTGAAAAGAATGTGATAGTGTTGGGATTGCGCCAATCTGAAAATAAAGGTGCCCGTTTGTTTGGGGCAGAAGTGGCTCCTTATGTTGAAGATGCTGAATGTATCCAATAAAAAAAGTACAAAAATGAAAAGAGTTTTTTATATTATGATCGCATTGGTGCTGCCTTTTTGCAGTGTCGGTGCACAAACTTCGGTGTGGAACCCGGATAATGGAAACGGGACATTTACAAATCCTATAATGTGGGGAGACTGGCCTGACCCCGATGTCATTCGAGTAGGGGATGATTTTTATTTTGTTTCTACCAGTATGCACTATGTTCCCGGTTGCCCTATTGCTACCTCAAAGGATCTTGTAAACTGGGAGATGGCCGGATATGCGGTAGAGCGTTATGATGAGCATCCCTGCTATGATTTAAAAGGGGGTGACCGTTATCTTCGGGGATCGTGGGCGGCTACCATTCGTCATCACAATGGTAAGTTTTATGTGGGCTTCTGCACTCCTTCATGGGAGGGGGAAGGTCCCGGACACTTCTCAATCTGTATTGCCGATGATGTGAAAGGTCCTTGGGAGCGTACAATCTTTCCTGAATATCTGTACGATCCCGGATTACTGTTTGATGATGACGGAAAAGTTTATGTCGTCCACGGACAAGGTACGCTTTATGTCACGGAGCTGAATGCGGATGCCAAATCTGTGAAAGGAGAAAAAGTGAAAATCTGGGAAAAGAGGTTCAAGAACGCTCACGAGTTTGGAGGAGGATATGGTATGGAAGGTGCACACGTCTATAAGATAAACGGGAAGTATTATATCACTTGCCCGGCAGGCGGAACCGAAGGCTGGCAGATTTGTTTGCGTTCCGACAATATCTATGGTCCTTACGAACATAAATTAATTATGAATGATTGTAGCTCTTATCCTCCCAACGGTTTGCATCAGGGAGGGATGGTACAGCTTAAGAATGGTGATTGGTGGTTTATCATTATGCAGGACAGGGGGCCCATCGGACGTGTTCCCCATCTGGTTCCTGTAGAGTGGGTAGATGGATGGCCCATGTTGGGGCGAAATGGTAAAGATGCCATTACGTATCCAAAACCGGAAGTAGGTAAAGCATATCCGTTTGCTTCTCCTGCTACAACGGACGAATTTAATACTCCCGTACTCGGGCTGCAATGGCAGTGGAATCATAATCCGGACAATACCCGATGGTCCTTGAAGGAACGGAAAGGCTACATGAGGCTGAAAGCTTCATATGCCGACTCATTGAAAACAGCTCGTAATACATTGACACAGCGTGTGCAGGGGCCTTCGTCCGAGGCAACGGTCGAAATCGACGTGTCCGGACTAAAGGATGGAAATGTGGCAGGATTTGGAATTTTCGAGTTTCCTTATGCCTATGTCGGTGTGGAACAGTCGGAGGGTATAAAAAGAATCGTGATGTGTAATGACGGTAAGAATATTGAGGTCATCGACAACTTTACGGGAAATAAATTGTGGGTACGTGCCCGTGTGATGGATGTGAACTTCCGTGCTACTTTCTATTATAGCCTCGATGGGAAAACATTCATTCCGATAGGTAATGATCTTAATATGGGGCTTGGGTTGGTCTGGACAGCCAATCGCTTTGCTTTATTTAATTTTACCAGAGATAAAGCCGGTGAAGACGGATATGCCGACTTTAACTGGTTCCGCTTTACCAATAAATAAGAATCAATTATTGGGTTGAGAATAGAGATATAAAAAGAGGTGTATCGAAACCCGTATTCACCACAGGTTACACAGGATTTACACAAATAAATATCATTAGCTATCGATAGACTAAGCTCGTTCTGTGGAACTCTGTGGTGAATTATGCTTTCCCCGCCTTGTATTCCGATCTACTATCCGAAGCATTTATTATCCACCGGATATAAGAATTACAGGGTTACGGGAATTAAAGCAGGGGGATGCCTGTTTTACCAAAATTTATTCTGTTCGGCATTGTATTCAAATCCGGCCGATTCCAGTTTGCCAATCAGTGTTTCTTTATTGACATTCATATCGTCACATAGTTCATCGAGCGATTTGTAACAATCGCGGAGTTTCATGTTGATGACGCTGAACAACATCATCGGATCTTCTGGAAGTTCCATAATCATTCTTTTTTAAACGGCTGCAAAGATACGGTAACTCTGTTTATTCTGCAAGAAGAGCCCTTGTTTATTAGAACCATGAAAGGCATCGGTCTTTATTTATCAAAATAGTGGCATAATATCGGATTACCTACTGTAGTCAATATGGGTTCTTTAGACACCTCACCTGTCTGTATGTCCAGAGAGTAGATACCTTTCGCTTTAGTCGAAGAGTTACCTATCAGCACAGTTCCTTTGTAGAGGGCAAGCATGACTCCGAAACCATTGGAAAGGTCGAGTCCCTTGATCTTTTTCATGGACCGGTCGTATAGGTTTATTTCTACAGCGAGATCGGCGATGGCGGTATGTCCTTGTTCTCCAGGCTTGTAGTAACCGGGCATATTGATATAAGCATATGCTTTTCCATTGTTTACATACCGGATGGCAGAGATAAATCCCGCAGTTTTTTCTTCTCCGCTGATGTCAGCTCCCGTAATGGTCCAGCGATACGTTGGGTCGAACTCAGTCTCTCCTGCCTTGATACGCAATATGCCGGCATTATGACCTTTGACCATGCCAAAGGCACCGACACACGAAATATAGATATCCTTTTTTTCATCCATGAAGATTGAATAGCGGTCAATCGGACGGGTAGGCATGGAGATACCACTGGTTTGGTCTGTAATCATTTTCAGTAGTTTATCCGTTTGAGTGTCTATAATGGCAATGTCGCTGTATGGACGGTCCTGTGGAGGAACCCATCCGCCCACCATCTGGCTGAGGCCTACGTATAAAAGTCCGTCGCGCAACAACATGGCAGAGGGGTCCGGATTATTGTCGGACACTCCGAGAGAAGACAGATCGATCTCTCCCTTCTGGACCATGGTGATAGGGTTGAAAATAGCGATCCTGCCCAGTCCTGCCATAGATAGGTAGGCTTTTTCAGCAGAAGCGAAAACAATATTGGTGGCCGAAGAGTTGGGAGGCAATTTCATTGTTCCTGTTTTTGATAACCGGCCGTTGACTCTTGTGTATTTCACCAGTTCGTTTTTACTGTCACCCATGTATCCCGGGAATACAAAGATGTCGTTTCCTTCAATAACCGGATATGCTCCTCCGTAGGGAATGGGAATTCCGTTGTTATTGTTGGTGTTCTGCGGAAATTCATCACGGATCAGCTGCAGGTAAGCGGCTCCCGTCATACCATCGGGGTTGGGCAGAATAGTTGCCAGGGCGATGTTAGCATTGTCGGCCGGGACTTTAGGGTCAGGATCCTTTTCGCATGCCGAAAATACAAGTGCAGCACCGGCAAGTGCCAGTGTCAGATTTCTAATCTTCATAGTTCTCTTGGTTTTTAAATAAATAATCTTGTTTCATTTCAATACATATCTCAGCCTTACTCCCCAATTGCGTCCGGGTAGAGGACGGTTGAATTCGGACATCATCCGGGCATTAGTCAGATTGTTTATCCGTGCTGTGATGATGAACCGTCCGTTCATGAAGCTATGCTCTATTCCGACGTTGGCAGAGAAGGTGCGTGGTATTCTTCGCTCTTGGAACCGGCTTTGTTCAAAGTCGTAGAAATACTCTTCAACGAAAGAACCGTCCGTAAAGATGCGGGTATTCTGCATTTTGCCTCCGAATAGATTTTCTTTATGAAATTCCAGTCCGGCGTTTGCCAGAAGATAGGGGATGTTAGGCATCCGGCTACCTTTGGTCGGGTTGGGGACATGAGTGTTCGGTTCGAACTTTCGTACATCCCGCAAATCCTGATAGGTCATGTTGCAGTAGCCGTAAAGCCAGTGGGTAAGGTCCGCTTTCACCTCTACTTCTGCTCCCAAAGTGCGCATTTTTCCGAAATTCTGGTATTGCGATTGCAGATAACCTCCGGTAAACCGTATCATATTCTCGAGATACCCATAAAAAGTGTTCAATTCCAGTTGAAGATTACTGGCAGACTTTCCGGTACGGTCGAACAGGAACCCCAGATTGATGCTTGTGTTCCGTTCCGGGAGCAGATTTCCGGAAGGAGCGACTGCATATCCATCGCCCAAAAGTTCACTTTCGGCAGGCAGGCGTACGTCATATCCAACCGAAAACTTACCCATGAAGTCCGGAGTGAATCTGTAACGGAGGGCATTGCTGATACCGAAATCCCGTTTCAGCATGTCTACTTTTTCTGCTTCCGATGACATAATGCTGCTCATGTGAGTATTCATGCCGTATGTATAATACTTCACGTTAAGTGAATTCAGGAAAATATCATTGTTCGTGCGGAAATCGTATCCTATTCCGGCAATCCAACTCATCATCGTACTTTTGAAGTTGGTTTTATAGCCGACAACTTTGTCCTTCAGGTCATCCTTAGGATGTCCGGATGCATAACTGAACAGCGAGTTGAAGTTAACAGAATGGTTGTTGTTGATAACGTAGTTCAGGTGTAACTTGTGGGTGATTGTATGTTTCTCGTTTCTGGCGTTTGAAGCCCATTTGCCTATTTCCCCTCCATATTCGGATACGGCGGGGTAAGTGGTACCGTCCCAATTGTACCGATATGCGGCGGTATCCACCATATGAAATACCGTATAAGCATAGGCCAGATTCGATTCCATATCGAGCCCCTCGACAAGAAAGTTTTCTTTCTCCAACTTGTTGGCAAAGAGGAAAGCGTCAGAGTAAGTGTGGGCTTTTTCAATATTATATTCGATTCCTTGGATTTCTTTGAAAGTGTGCATAAAGACAGGTTCAAACTCAATCAGGTCGAACCACCATTTACGTGCTTTCAGACTACCTGCAACAGCTAACTTTTTAAATTTATCGTGGTTACGTTTAATGACAAGCCCCTCTTCGAAGGGAGATTCCATCTTATAGTTGTTGTCAGAATAGGTATAGAATCCCCCGCCTCCGAATTCCAGTCCTTTAGAAGCAATATTCCGTTTGGTTACCAGTGAAAGCTTGTGGGTATTGAAACTTTCGATGCTGTAGCTGGCATCGAGGTACTTGGGCGGATACTCCCTGATGACAATGTTTACAGCTCCGCCTACGGATGATCCGCCAAACCTTGCGGGTACCACTCCTTTGTAGATTTCAATTCGGTCGATCATCTCCACGGGTATGTCATTAATGTCGATGAAGTCCGAATTATCATTCATCGGGCTTCCGTCAATGAAGAAACCGATTCGTTTCCCCTCCAGACCGCGTACCGATACCCGGGACGCACTGCCTACACCTCCTGTGTTACGGATGGTTACACCTACGGTTTTCGACAAGACATCTTGCACATTACTGACCGTCCCCTGTAGCTGTTGCATGCTGATTACCGACATAGGCATGGCCTGCTCGCGCAGTTGGCGGGCTTCACTTTTGGCTGTGATGACAACTTCACCCAGTGACTGAGTTTCCGGTTCCAGGCGGATAACCAGCTTTTTACCTTTGGTATTCGGAATCGTTATTTCCTCTTTCCGGGTGTGATATCCCATAAACGAAAAAGTGACCGAATAACG
Organism: Bacteroides sp. FSHCM14E1; assembly: GCF_019633785.1. Taxonomy (NCBI): domain Bacteria; kingdom Pseudomonadati; phylum Bacteroidota; class Bacteroidia; order Bacteroidales; family Bacteroidaceae; genus Bacteroides; species Bacteroides sp. FSHCM14E1. Next base: position 39,323 of record NZ_JADKYL010000003.1, on the reverse strand, counting down.
TCCCGCAGGAGCTTCGATGAGGAACTCCCCGTTTTTATCCGCCGAGACGCCTTTCTTCAGTGCTTCTATATATATGTTGGCACCCGGGAGTATTTCCTCGTCATTGGTGTCGATGATGACTCCGCTCAGTTTGCCCGGTTGTGTTTGGGCCGGGAGGCCGCTGCACAGTGAGAGCAGAGTGATGATGAAAACACAGATTTTATTTCTCATATCCTGTTCTCCTTATTTAGATGATTGTTGTTGGAACTTCATATGTACTATCCGGGACGATTTCCGTAAAGATGGGAATAGTGGGAGCATTACTTTGAAGAACAGAGGCCATCGTTTTTTTAAGCGGTCCATATACAGGTATTCCTTAATCACGTGTAGTCCCGGATACCAGTCTTCCATCTCATATACGTTGTCTGTTCCCCATCGGAATGGTGCGTTATACTTCTTTACGTCCGGATGCCATTTGTAGTTACGGGCTGTCCATGTATTAATTACGTCGAATGCCATTTCCGCATGGTGGAAGCGTTGCCCGATCCGGTAAATTAACTCTCTGATATCTTCTTCTTTGAAGTACATCATCACTCCTTCCGATATGATCAGCAGAGGAAGACCTCTGGGAACAGAGTTCATCCATGAATCATCGAACATCGACCGGGCGATCATTTTATAATTATCCGTTTCCTTGAAGAAAAGTTTTCGTAACCCGATGGATTCTTCTACGTCGATGTCTAACCAAAGGCAATTGTGCAATGGAAGTCTTTTGCAGCGTGCATCCAGTCCGCATCCCAGATTTACGATGGTAGCTCCCTTAGGGTGTTTCGACAGGAAGTCGAGGATGATTTCGTCCAATACGAGGGTACGGGCAATTGTGCCCACCTGCGAACCTTCCGAAACTTTGTCTTTCGAAGAACTTGCCAGTTCGATTCGGTGGAGTATATCTATGGCATAAGGGTCTTTGATAGCGCCGTTGGGTTTTACTGTTTCTATAGCCCTTATTCGCAAGGTTATAAACAGAGTTTCGGGAACTCCTGATAAATTTACTTTCATGTTTAGTTTCTGCTTTTATATTTCCGGTTGTTGTTTATTATTCGTGGAGAATTACCTATTAATGGGGATTGTGCCGATAGGTGGCTTATTGTAATTTTGTATCTACTCTCCAATTGGAGACAAAAGTAGAGCCTTACCGGCTTTTACTGCTTACGCGAAAAGGAACTTGACTTTAACTTAAAGGAATAATGATGGCAACTCGGTTAATGAAACATGATTTGCATGAAATGATGCTGGAATGGCCCGTACAGAATCTGGCGGGAGAGAGCCGGACAGAAAGAAATAGTTATCGGATTGACAATGGGTATTTGAAAGCGACATTCGAAGAAATATGTACTCCGTTTTTTTCGATTATGGAACATCATATATCATGTGAGGAGTCCATTGAGATGTATGCACAGGCCGATGAATATCATGCTGTTTGGTTTTGTGCCGCCTTAGCCGGACACGTCACTTGCTTTTATGACCCTATTACCCGGAGTGAGGAGTGGAACAAAGGAGATGCCAATCTCCTGCAATGTGACGGGATAGACTCATGCGTCTGTTTCCCTAAGCATACGCCGTTTCACATGATGGAGATTATGCTTTCCAACGATTATATCCGTGAACTTGCCGGACAATATCCCGACCTGTTTGGTAATGAAGATATCGAAACCATTTTTTGTGATAGACTCTACAGGGCATATCGGACAAATCGCCCTTTTTGTACCGGTATTTATAAAGCGTTGAGTGATATTAAGCTTTCACAGCTGAATGGGAATATGGCACTTATGTATGTGGATGCCAAGATTAGGGAAATTCTTTCGCTTTTTCTCGCACGGCGGGGAGGAGAGGAGTGTCTTCATTGTTCGTGTTCTGTCGGGATAGAGTGTGATAAGATCCATCATGCCAAGGCCATTATTGAGCAGGAGTATCTCAATCCCCCTTCGCTTCATCAGTTGGCATTGCGGGTAGGTACCAACGAATGTACCTTAAAACGAGGTTTCAAAACGGTATTTGGTACCACCGTGTTCGGCCATATTTTTGATTATCGTATGGAGATAGCCTGTCGTTATCTGCTGGATAGCAGTAAGACGATACAAGAGATCGGGGCATGTGTCGGTTATGAATATCATGCCCATTTCTCTACGGCCTTCAAACGGAAGTTCGGACTGACCCCTCTGGAATACAGGTGCAGCCGTTTGGGCGCCTCCTGAGGTAACGACGGGATTGCCGTCCGACGGAATAAATGGTAAAAGCGTTTGAGAAAAACTTCCTTTATCAGCAGATTTACACGATAATATCATTGGGATAAATCCGTATATGAAGTCTGGTCTGTGAAAGTTTGCGCAGGTTTTGCTCCCTTTGCTTGTTCAGACTTTGACGGCAGAAACAGCCAGCATCATAGGCCGTCTCAATTCCTCTTCCATATCCTTGATCTGTTGCAGCATCTCTTTAGTCGGTTGAGGCTCTATCACATTGGTTATGGTAAATCCGGCCTGCAATAGTCCCTGCAATATGGAAGTTAAAGTATGATGGAATTTCACTACCGTTTCTCCCAAGAAAGAAGTCTCCCGGTATCCTTCAGTGAAATAATGATCTACCGGTCAGTGCTGTGCGGTTCCTGCTGTGTTGTAAAACCAATCTTCGGTTCCATGTGCCGTAAATATCGGATGTTCCATTGTAAACACGAATGTTCCTCCTTGGGCTAATGTACGGTACACCTTTCGGAATATCTCTTCTAAATTTTCAATGTAGTGTAAAGCCAGTGAACTGACAACTACATCAAAGCGATTCGACGGATAATCATAGTCTTCTATCCCTATCCGGTGATATTCTATTTTGTCGGACTCCTTCTTTTTTTCAGCCTCTTGTAGCATTTTCTCAGACAAATCAATACCAACCACATGGCTTGCTCCTTTAGAAGCTGCATATATGCAGTGCCATCCATAGCCACATCCCAAATCAAGTGTCCGTTTCCCTTCAAAATCAGGTAATATCTTTTCCAGTGTCGGCCATTCTCCCGCACCTTTCAACCCTTCTTTTGAGCGTAGCATCTCGCCATATTTCTCAAAGAAGGATTCTTTATCGTAAACATTCTCCTTCATAAATTATTAATCGTTTCTGTTTATACATCTTGCCCTGCATTTCACCTATGCATTAACCGCTGAAGGGGCAAAAGTACGAAAGATAATCTGCTGATTATCGGAATAGATCGTATTTTTGTGCCGATATCCACTTTGCTTTTCTTTGATCCTGAGAATTTTCTATAAAGTTATTAACAGGGTAAATTGTTGATATATAGGTGATAATCTCTTTTTAAATAGGCTTTGTGAACAACTTCATGGAAAGTCGTTGTCTGCTTTGAGACATCTTTTTGGATTCGTTGTTGGTGGAAACTTGTCAATGGCTTTAAATACACTCATAGCGAAGTTAGATACTAAATCCAGAAGCACTTCGACTAAAGTTCTTTTCATCCCTTTGGAAAGTAGCTTTCTTCACCTGACTTTCTTCATCTTAGCGGCTGAGATTTACATCTTAGCCGCTAAGATATAGATCTTGGCTGTCAAGATGCACATCTCGGCTGCTAAGATGAACTTAAATTACTTTCTTTCTCTGTTTCTCATTTAATGCTTTAGCACTTTGGAACGGGTAGTATCTTATTTAAGAACTTGCTTCTTAGCTTCCTTTTCACTACAGAGTATACAGAGAGAATCCCTTTTATTTTTCTTATTGAACAGCTTTTGAACGAAGTTATTAACAGGATAATTATCTGGCTATCTGTGGTTTGTTTTGTAGTAAGCAGGTTTTATGAACAGGTGTGAATAAGGAACTTGTTGATAACTGGGAGAGGGGTATTAATCAAACAGCCTCAGAATTGATTCTGAGGCTGTTTGAGTGATCCGCCTGGGATTCTCCTATCGGAGTTACCATGCTGATATTTAAAACTTTATATTTTTAGTTTCAAGCATATCCCATGAATTATCCCACTAATTTGCTACGTGCTTTTGCGGTAGTTTGCTCATGGAGAATACTAGGTGCAAAGATAAACATATTTGTTGATTTATCAAATTTCGAGAGCATATAGGCATTATAATTATTATAAAGTAGTAATAGCCTCTTTTACTACATCATTTAACCAATTGTGTCCAATTGCAAAATTACGAAAAGCCAAAAATTCATTATCATTATCATTGGCTTCATTAACAAAACGTCTGACCAATATATTTATAGCCTGCTTTTGTTCTTCTGGAGTTGAATTATGAACAAGCTCTGAAATTATTTCTCTCTTAAATTTATCAATAATTTTTTTTCTACTATCATTTAAATATTTACGGTCTATTCTACATGTTTCTATTGTATATTTATAATCTTCGTTATCAGAAGTTATTTTCCCATCTCTTTCAAATATCAAGTAAGGACTTGGATCTGATTGCTCTGGATTTATTAACTTTGGTTGCTCTTGAAGATTATATTTGTTGGATGATATAGTATTGATGCTTTTTAAATTTTTTGTACTAGGGCATTTAGCTCGCTTTCCTTTTATTGCGAAGTTTATGCCTTTATAATTATTGCAATAGTGGCACGCTAATAAAAGATTATCCCAACTATATGCTAACCAGTAGTAAATTTGCTTAGGTCTAAAATGTTCAATATGATATTGTTCAACCTTTTGTTCGCAAAAAGCACATTTGTTGTTATATATAAGCACTAATCTATCTCTAATATCATCAGTTTTATATCGATCATTGTAAGGTGCTTCATTAATATAATGTTTCTTTGCTATTAGTTCTAATCTCCTTTGGTGTGTTAACTTATCATCACCAATAACTAGTGATGGTGGTATTACTGCTAAGTCTTTATTGATCTTCTTCATTTTGATCTTCTTCTAAAATGCTATCTATCAAAGAGTCAATTTCGTTCTCACTAATAAAATTCTTACCTTTTTCTTTTTGTTCTTGTAACTTTGAAATAAGTTTCTTGTTTATTTTATACAATAAATAAGTGTCGTTAGTATCGGAATTATTATCATCTGTGTCTAATCTGGAATCTTCCAATCCAAACAGAGAAGAAGTTACTAAAGTATTCATCATGAGATGATCTAAGTCCTTTCTATAATAGGGTTCACTCACTTTTGTTATGCCGTTCACTCTATATGTTCTAAATATAATAGAATCGTCTGATGCACCTTGAATAATTGTAGGGCTGTGCGTCGTAAATATGAACTGTATATTTGGAAATATATTTCGTAACTTACTAACAATTATTCTTTGCCATTTTAAATGCAAATGTTGATCTATTTCATCGACTAAAACAACACCTTTCGTTTTGAATATATCGTCGCTATTATTTTTATATAAACGATACAACAAATCACAGACAAAAATAATGATACTCCTATATCCTTCTGATAATTGATCTATACCTAGGAAACATCCTTTTTCCTCAAAAAAAACCTTACTCCCTTCAATGTGAGTTTTAACGTTTCTTTCGAGTAAATTAAATAGAATGTCTTCTAATTGTTTAGTTGCAACTTTTATTTTTAGCTTATTTTCTTCAGCTTGTTCCTCTTCCAATTTTAGATTTTTCAGCCATTGCTCTGGGCTATTTAGTGTAAGATCATTATTGAATAATGACATGAAACCATATTTTTCAGAAGGATCAGCATTATATCTTCCGCGATGTGTACCATAAGCATAAAGATTATCAAGATATATTGCATTAGAAATATTATATTGATGCCCCCACTCATCAATACCATATAGATCGCTATTATTATCCAATATATCGGATGCAATTCCTGTATCCCGCTTTTCAGTTTTATATTTGATATAATTTCCGTTAAAAGCAAGATATATTGCCATTATTATAAGTGACTTTCCGTCACCATTTTCTCCAAGAAAATATATTTCTTTTGATTTTTCTAGGTCAATATCTACTGGCTCTTTTATTGATAGAAAATTCCTGATATGTAATTCTTTAACATAGCACGCATTAAAGCTATATCCTTCAAGCCATGTTTTGAATTGATCAAAAGTTAAACTTAAAGCTTTATGAAATTCATTTTTCTCACATATACTATAAAACTCATCATTCGAGAGTTCTTTGTTTGTAAATCTAGAAAACCTTTCTAATAATACTTTTTTAAATAATTTTCCAACTTTAGGATTATAATATGCAACGGAGAAGTCATAAGGTACTTCATTTTTTCTCCTATTTGTCGGTTCTGTTGCTTCTGCAACCACTAAAGCACTGCGAATATTAGTAAGCTGTTTGTCTTTAGAATCAATATAAAAGACACCTTTCATGTTATCTTTTGAATACTTAGTTGCAAAGTCTTTTACAACCCCTCCATGAGTAAAGATCAGAGCTAGTAATGAAAATATTTTCTTTTCTATTGGATATTTTTGAATTTCAATCCAATAATCAGGAATTGGATCATCTAGAGAGTTGATACCAAGAAATGAACGCAAAATTCTTTCATTAATTTTTGCTTCCTTATTCTTATATTTCTGTATAGTATCAACACTATATATAACATCTAATGCTTGGACTATATCATATTTAGTCCATGATGTCCTTAGTTCTGTAAAATCTATCTGAATAGAATCCATGATTATACTTTTTTATAAGATATAATAAGCTCATTCACATCTAATTGGTTTTCATCAGAGCGTCCCATTTTGCTGTGAATATATTCCCTTGATTGTAAATCGCATTTATATCCTTTTCCCAAGACTGAACTCCCAATGTTTAATATTTCTTCTTGACTAATCATTCCATTATTGCTGTAGCTTAGGACTAAATGGGATTCCCTATTTTTAACCCCTTCAAATAATAATTTGAAAGCATTTCTCACCTCTTTCTTCTTATCAAAAGGGGATTGATGCCGATCATCCCTATACCGACCTTTATACTTTATAATGGGGTGGTCATATCGGACTAAAGTTTCTATAGCATGATAAAACCTTGAGTAATGAACCGTGCTATATGGTGGGTCTGCATAAACGATAGAATTTTTTTCTATTACTCGAAGACAATCCATATAGTCTAGTGATGTTACTTTATATTCAAAATTAGTTTCTATATTTAATGTGGAAATTAACTCTTCAAATTTTTTAGAAAACAAATTCCATATATTTTTATGACGATATATTAAAATATCATTCATATTAGATTCAGTAACATCTCGATATTGCGCAAAATGACCTGTACTTTGTGATGCATAAGACATTGAAAAGATTAAGGATGATAATATTGCATAATACGAAGGTGTACCAATATAATCTTCTGCTATTGCTCTAATAGAATCTATCCATACACATTGTTCAAATGACCAATATGTACCAGAATAATATTTTGTGAATAGGTTAAAACCTATTCCAAAATCAAAACTAATCAGTTCTTGTTGAGCTTTCTCAAGTTGCTGTAACTCTTTATAGTTGGTGATTTGGGTATAATTAAATTCTAATTGAGGATATCGTTCTTTGAACTCTGCGACTAAAAAACAAACACGTTTCTCAATCTCCTGTATTTGTAGAGGCGGAATTAAACGATTTAGATTTAGCAAATACGTATTACTAAATATGGCTGAGTATTGCTGTATATCGTTTGCATGTATATTATATTCGTCTTTTAAAGATGCGGAAATTATAGATGTTCCTGAAAATAAGTCACATAGCCATTCGGAATTCACATTTAGATTTTGAATTGATTCTGTTACATATTCCAATATTTCTCTTTTGGCTCCCATATATTTGATTAAATGGGGTATATTTTGACTATTAATCATAAACGTAAGTTAATTCTATTTCAATTATATGCAAATATAGAGAAAGTTTTCCGCTTTCTCGCTGGATTTGAGATTTTATGTATGCAAAATATAGTATCTCTCCTTATAATACTTTTAAAATTTGAACAGATACTTTTACCGTTTGGGCTTTCTCTGTTTTCTCTTTTTGGGTTTAGGCATTTGCTCTTCTAATGTAGAACTCAATGTAAAGTCTACTCCCAATGAAAAGATAGATAACAAGGAATCACCGCCATTGTTGTTTTGTTGATTGTTAGAATGTTTGTTTTCCATCTTGCTATCAAGATTGCAACAAATATTGTTTTCTTTTTCAGTGGATTGGAATATATCTTTTTTCTTTTCACCAGTAAAAGTTTGCGTCTGTAATTCAAGTTGTGAAGAGATAGAATCGTTTTTCATTGTGTTGTGGTAGTTAAACGATTCGTAATGTTGGCGGTCGTAACCAAAGAGTTTATCAAAGCCCTGTTCCGCTTGTTGGAACAGGTTCACACGGTCAAAACCTCCTTTGATTATCCCGTTCTTGGTATTCTTATGATTGGTAAGTGGTGATAGCTTTTTTTTATTGGCTTGGTCTTTTCGGCTCACAATCAAATGACAGTGAATATTTAGTTTATTATCAGAACAACTACGGTCAAAATGAATCTTGCCATAGAACTTTATATCCGATGCTGATAGTCCTTTGTTGAAGTTCTTGGCATATTCAGGGATAAATACCTCACGAATATAGCGTTTCATCGCTTCGGCTTGTTCCTGTTCGGTGTTACCCATTGCCCAAAGCTCACTTTCCGATGGGTTGACATGGATAGCGTAAAATTTAGCATCTGTTTTCAGCAGTTGCCCGATATTACTGTCTATTTCCTTTATCAAAACCGATTTATAGATATTATCCTTCGTCAGATTAAAAAATCCATCGGTATAGATTCCCTTTTCTATACGCTCCAAATCTTCATGTTCCATGTAACTTGCCAGTTGTCGGCTACTTCCTGTATTGCTGTATGTCCTTTTTGAGGGTGGAGCAAAATCTATGTGCATAAGCCTATGTATTTATCAGGTTTGTAATCTCTACTTTTAGGTTTTCTTTCCGTTTGCTATCCATCACACCACAAGCGGAGAGTTCAGAATATAGTTGTATCAGGTGGAGTAGCTTCTTATAGTTCCGTTGATGTATCTGATAGAGTGTCGAAAGTTGTTTGCCCTGCTGATTGATTACATCGGCATGATTGCAGAACTGTTCACTCAATTTTTTCAGTACAGCTGTTTGTCTCTTCTGGTTAGCTTCCAGTTGGGAGAGTATAAGAGTTTCCAAAGTTTTGCCGATAGCATCGAAGCGCAAAGCGATAGAATTAGTTGCCCGTATCATGGGATTCAGTTGCTCTTCCTCGTAGTGTCGGATGAAGCGGATAATATCATCCTGCCTCTTATTTATTTTCGCCAGTTCCGATTTTACGGATTCAGGTGCTTCGGAAGGGTTGATATGTGCCTTTTCAATATACCCGAATGCCAACTTTACAACTTCGCTCTTTTTCAGTGAATAGCGTTTGCATATCTTCTCTACCAAAGCTGCCGTTTCCTTGTCTATGGAAATGGTAGTGAAAATCGTTTTTCGACTGTTATTTAGCATGATAATTACTTTTTTATAGAAATATGAATAGATAAATGCCTGATAATAAGTGTTGAAAAGAAAATGCTTATTACTGGTGTCATTACAACGTGTTCTTGTAACACGCTAAAGCCGAAGGCTTTGCCCCGCAGGGCAAGAGGGAAGAACAGGATTTGTCCAGTTCCCTCTTGCTCGATTTAGTGAAACGGGCTGAACCGATAGGTGAAGCAGTTTCTGTTAAATCGAGGTGACAACACAAAGAAATAGCCCGCACACAGGCTTCTTCCTTCTACTGCATTTTGCTATCAGGGCTGATTTGTCAACTGATTGTCTTTTTCAAACCGTTTGTAGGTTTGGGAATCGGCACGTTCACGAACAAAAGCTCGAATATCTACAGCCCGATAATAGGTTTTCCTTCCGATAGTGAAATAAGGAAGTTGATTATTTACTCTATAGCGTTGAAGAGTTCGGAAAGATACTTCCAGGAGAAAAGCTAAATCCTGATTATCAAGAATCTTCTCATTATCATCTAGTACTGTATCAGTATTGATAAGAGATTTCAAATCTTGTCCGATTACGGTGAGCTTTTTAGATAGCTTTTCCATCCACTTCTCAAAGTTTTCATTGTCTATATACATTTTGCTTCATTTTTTAGTTCAACATTATTATTTTCAATCGATTGATGAAGCAAAGTACGGTAAATGGATGCAAATAAGTTAGGGGTGTAGTATATCTACTCCCCTAACAATTGTTGGTAAGTTCTTGATTTATAGATAGCCTTTCTTTTTACTTTCTTCGGCAATAGCTTTGCGAAGTGTATCTAAAAATTCAGTTACTTTAGATGGCTTGCGCTTTATGACGCTTTCGTGTTTCTTGTGAACATCTCCTAATTTGATATTAAAGAGGTGTTCAAATGCTCTCCCAATTTCTGTTAATGGTGATTTTGTTCCGGCATGGGTTACTACTCTTTGTGATAGGAATAGTCCACTAATCAACTCCATGATTTCAACTAGATTGGTATTGTCGGTCAAATAGAGTGGTGAAGGTGGAAGGCTGCTTATTCTATTTTGAAATTGGCTGGGGTACTGAATTTTTAGATTCAGCAGTTCCATTTCTGCGGTAATAGTAGCCTGTACCTTTTGTATGAACAGCTTTTTAAGCGCATTTTTCCCCCTGCCCGTAAAGAGGTATTGTTTCAAGTAAAGCTATCTCGATACGGGTAGCTGCAAGAATTCGATAAGTAGTTGAATAATCATTTCCATTACTTATAGTTCTAATCTGTTCAACAAATTCGCCATAGGCTTCTTGCATTTCATTATTAGTTACTTCTTGTGAGGTTTCAGAGAATAGTCCGAACATCCTCATGTTTAACAATACATTCATAAGCATAATTTTAATGGTAAGTATTATATAGAAAGACTTAACGTCTGATTTCATGCTTTTATATTACCAATAAATATCCATTATGCCAGAAAATACTAAAATCAATCTACGAATATGAATCTAAACTAAATGAGCTTCTTTCTTTAGAAAAGAATGAAGTGATTTGATAGAACTAAACACATATCCTTGATTTTCCTTTTCTAATTTCTTCATTTTTGAGAGTGAGGCTATCCATGCAGCAGATAAGCATTGTATTCCAACTTTACTACAAGCGGTAATATCGGAAAATTCATCTCCAACATATACCATTTCTGCTGGTTGGGTATTATATTTTGATATTAGTTCCGTCATTGATTCCGCTTTTGTGTTTCTATCTGGCGATCCGATTGAAATACTATCAAAAAGAGCTTCCATTTCAAAATGGTGAAGCGTAATATCACAACTCCTTTGACCTTTACCTGTTATTAAAGATACAATAATTGAGTTCTTCTTCAATTCTGTTATCAATTCTCTTATCCCCGCAAATGGTTGAATGTAGACTGTGTGCATTTCTTTGTATTTCACATAAAAATCAATCAGAGCTTTTTCCCAATCTTCTGAAACGACCTCTTTAATCATTCCCTCTTCATTAAGTCCGAATGTTTTCACAATATCATCTTCTGACAATATTTTTGATGCATAGGGAGATACTGCCTGCTTAAAGGCTTCGATACACATTGGGATTGTATCGGCAATTGTACCATCCAAATCAAAAGCGACCAATTTTATCATAGTTTCTTAGTTTGATTGATTTGACGTATCACTTTACATGGATTTCCAATGGCTAAACTATTTGCCGGAATATCTTTTGTAACAACACTACCTGCTCCAATTACACTACCGTACCCAATTGTTATTCCGGGAAGGATTATTACACCTCCACCAATCCAGCATCCATCCTCAATTGTAATAGGCAAAGCGTAAGTGCGGCGAACTCGTTTTATTCCATCTTCTGTTTCAACAGGCGCTAGCCGTTCATCTAAATCAATAGGGTGAGTTGCTGTATAAAGCTGAACATTAGGGGCAATAAGAACATTACTTCCGATAGTGATTTTATTACAATCCACAAAGGTACAACCGGTATTTACAGTGACATTATCTCCTATATGTATATTGCAGCCATAATCACAAATAAATGGACTGGCAACCGAAACTTTCATTCCGATACTACCTAGCATCTTTTTTAGCAAGCTGTTTTTTTCTTCTTTATTCTCATAAGGTAATGAATTATATTTCATCAATAACTTATGTGTTCGGGGCTTTAAATCCAAGAAAACTTGGTTATGACAATCATACCATTCACCAGCCAGACATTTTTCCATTTCTGTTTTCATAATTGTTACGTTTATAAGATTGAAACTATTTCGGTTATATCTTTTCGTTTAGATGATTTTTCAGGTGGTTGTTTTACATAACCTAATGAAATAATTGCCACAGGGTACATATTGGGAGATAAATGAAGATTATCCTTTAGCATATCAGGATCGAAATTACATACCCAGCAGCTACCTAATCCTTGTTCTGCTGCGGCTAAACAAATATGTTCAGTCGCTATTGCTGCATCAATATCTGCATGGTTCTTATTGTCTGATTTTCTCACCCAAGAAATTGAATTGTCAGCACAAACTACAATATAGAGTGGAGCTTCGGTAAACCATTCACGTGGATAAGATTGTTGAATCAGTAGTTTGGGTTTATTACTTTTTACGACAAAAAAGTGCCAAGGTTGATAGTTTACAGCAGAAGGAGCAAAACGGGCACATTCTAAAATGTAGTCGAGTTTTGCTTGCTCAATCATATCAGAAGAGTAGTTTCTTGCTGAATAACGTTGTTTTGATAGTTCTAAAAAGTTCATAAGTAATCTAATTTTGATTTATGGCAAAGTTATACCTATTTTGTTCTAAATATAGGTATATATTTTCGCCATATTGGTATAATTCCGCTTTATGTGTTATATTTGAGGTATGAAAAAAGAAAATCTTCATCAACCATTTGAGATCAGCTTTAACGAGCATAGTGAATCGTTATTAACTGAGCATGAGCATACTTTTTTTGAACTAGTCTACATCTTAACAGGAACAGGTATTCAATGGATTAACAATAGTATGTTCCCATATCATGATGGACACTTGTTCTTGATAACTCCAAATGATTCTCATTCCTTTGAGATTCACACAACTACAAAATTCATTAACATCAAGTTTAATGACATCTATATACATTCAGCCATATTTGGTTCAGAGAATATCCAGAGATTAGAATTTATTTTGCAACATGCAAATCATCAACCGGGCTGCATTCTTAGAAATAAGGTGGATAAGTTATTAGTGAAACCAATGATTGAAGCAATTATTCGGGAGTATGTAAATAGGAATCTTTATAGTAAAGAGATTATCACGCAGTTGATAAATACTATAATTATTGTTGTGGCAAGAAATATAGCTATGTTTTTACCTCAACAAGTCGATGAATGTTCAGATGATAAGTCTCTCGATATTCTTCAATATATCCAAGCAAATATCTATCAAACAGGTAAAATTAGAGCAAAAGAAATCAGTCAGCATTTTGGTATATCTGAAAGTTACTTGGGACGTTATATAAAAAAACACACCAACGAAACAATGCAGCAATACATATTAAGCTATAAACTAAAATTGGTCGAAAGCAGATTGTTACATAGTCAAATGAGAATAAATGAGATTGCCGAAGAACTAGGATTTACCGATGAAAGCCATTTGAGTAAATTCTTTAGAAAAAACAAAGGCTGTAGTCCTTCAAGTTTCAGAAAAAGTAATAAGACAATATGATGCGTATCTATTCTTAATCTAATATATTTCAACGATAACATATATACTATTTATCTGTTTTCTTATTTCAATAAGAAGCCAGCAATAGTCAAATCTCACCACTTCCAGACAGTTTTTAAAACGTCTCTTGATTCTTCTTTCATTTGCCGATGAAAATAGAATCAACACGTTTTATAAACCATTTAAAAGAGAAAGTATGGAAGTAGTAACCATTGAAAAGAGAACCTTTTCGTATGTCTGCGAACGGTTCACTGAGTTTGCCAAACGAATAGAAAGTTTGTGCAGCACTCATACCCAGAAAGTAGAAAACTGGCTGGATAGTCAGGAAGTGTGTCTGTTGTTAGGCTTTAGCAAGCGAACACTGCAATATTACCGAAGTAGTGGACGGCTGGCTTATTCTCAAATCGGCAGCAAGATTTATTATAAGTCTTCCGATATTGAAAGAATTATTGCGGACAGTGAAATACAGAATCAATCATCCAAACAAACCATGCCTTATGAATAGAACTAAAGAAGATTACCCGTCCTTCAACCTGTTTTCTATTGTCGGCACATGGGAAAGCGTTAATCTGAATCCTACGGTTATCATCTACCGGAATGATAAAGAGTATGTTCTCTCTATTATATATGTATCGGAAACCACAAAACAGGCTTCACCCGCTACTTATGAGATACAGCGAGATGGTAGCCAGTATTTTATTGCCACTGCATCCAAACGGCTCTATGTAGATTATGATCCGGCAAAAGATGTACTTAACATTTCATCTTTGGGTGACTATCTGCGTAACCAGCCAGCTATCTTGAAATCAATATTTCAATAAAACAATCTTTCAATTATGGAACTAATAAATAAAGATACCCCGCAAGTTAAAGAGTTTATTTCCTCGCTTGATTCGATGCTGAACAGTATTGAATCTATAGTCAAGCATTACAAGCCCTACCTGAATGGGGAACGCTTTCTTTCCAACCATGAAGTTTCCAAGAAACTGAATGTCAGTTTGCGAACCCTGCAAGAATGGCGAGATACAGGTCTAATCCCCTTTATCCAGATAAAAGGTAAAATCATCTACCGTCAGAGTGATATTGATAAACTGCTCCAAAAGCACTACTTTGAAAGTTGGAAAGAGTAACCTGCCAAGCCCAAAACATTGTTTTTCGGAATTTAATTTGAATCATTGACTTTCCCAGTGAAGTATTTAGTCTGTGCAAGTCTTTAGATGAAAATACGCTCGAACATAGTGAGAGGAAGATTCTCATCTAAACCGAAGGCTCGGACTTGAACAGGCTAAATACGGAACTTACCTTTGTCAATGCTTCATATTGAGTTCTGGAAAACTTACTATAAAAGAAAAGGATTGAGAAAATGAAATTCATTCTTCCCAATCCTTTTTCAATATTAGCTACTATCTTTATTATATAGCCAATTCCGACAGGCAGCTATTTACTTTTTGCATATCCTTGAAAATATTCTGATCCAATACCCTTGCATAGTGTTTTGTTACGCTTGTATCTGCATGACCTAACATCTTAGCAACATTCTCCATACTTACGCCATTTGCAAGGCAAATGCTTGTGGCATAGCTATGACGGGCGGTATGTGTGCTAAGATTTTTATGAATTCCGCACACATCGGCAATCTCCTTCAAATAACTGTTCATGCGTTGATTACACAATACAGGTAAAAGTTTTCCGGTACACTCTGCCACATCCTTATATTTATCAAGTATAGAAGCTGCCACAGGCAGCACAGGAATGTTACACATGATTTTAGTCTTTTGGCGGTTCTTCCTTATCCAAAGTTCCCCTTTATTGTCTTTTACCAAGTGTTCGGGTGATAAATCTTTCACATCGCTGAACGCCAAGCCAGTAAAAATGCAAAAGACAAAAACGTCACGTACCTGTTCTACTCGTTTAATTGTAAACTCTTTGGCGAGAATGATTTTAATCTCGTCCATCGTCAGAAATTCAGGATCGGTTTCTTCCAATTTGAAACGGTAGTAAGCAAACGGATCTTTCTTTATCCAGTCGTTTTCCAAAGCAATACGGATAATCTTCTTTAAGTTCTTCAATCGGGTAATAGCGGAGTTCTGCGCACAACCTTTTTCAATCTTCAAGAAAGCATCGAACTTAGAAATGAAGTTGGCTTCCAAGTTATTCAGGGCAATATCAGATAACTGATATTCTTTCTTAATGAATTCCTCCAAATATCGGGTAGTGGTTTCATACCGTTGAACGGTTTTACTAACAAAGTCTTTGCCGATCAGCTTACGACTTTGTTCGTTGTGTTCTCTGAATACTTGCAAAAGGGTTTTGCTTTCTTCATCCACACCATAATACAGTTTTCTCACAAGATCAACGGTGATAACCTTGTCGGAAGTTTCCAGTTCCCTATAAATTTGGTGTATGCGTGAGCGTGTGATTTCTAAGTAGTGGTTCAGTTCCACCGACATACGGTCTTTTCCTTTTGAATTCTCTTTTGCTTGATTCCATAGGTTTACGGGACAACTTCTTTTGATAGAAATATCTACCATACAGCCGTTTACAGTGATTCTCATGCACACAGGTGCTTCTCCGTTCTTTAATAACTTGGCTTTTTTGATAAAGAACAAAACAGAAAATGATTTTCGAGCCATTTTTACATCGTTTTTTTAAGTTACAAAACTATGTATTCTCTTCCAAAGTAAGTCTATGCAAAATGCTATGAATCAGTGAGAAAGATGCAAATTCGTGGGACTTTTTAGAATTAAATTTTAGTCCCACGATTTATCCACCGATAATATGCTTGAAACGGCTATTTTCTGCTACCTGCCAGAAAAAAGAAATCCCTGATAATATCTGATTATCAGGGATTTGCTTGATTTTTCTTTTGTTTTCAGTGATCCGCCTGGGGCTCGAACCCAGGACCCCAACATTAAAAGTGTTGTGCTCTACCTGCTGAGCTAGCGAATCAATCCTTATTTGCGTATCAGTTATTTCCTGATTGCGGGTGCAAAGGTAGTGACTTTTTTTATATCTGCAAGCTTTTGGGTGAAAAAAGTTTTATTTATTTTTCGTTATCTTCCTCTATCTTCTGATTATCAGATGTTTCATGTGTGTCGTATTTTATTCTCTCTTTGTTGATGATGAAACGTTGATAATAGGAGAGCATTAGGGTGGTGAGCGGGAGTGCTATGATCATACCTAACATTCCGAGCAAGGATCCCCAGATGGAAAGAGATAAAAGAATGATGGCAGGGTTGAGCCCTGTGATCTTTCCCATGATTCTTGGGACAAGAAAACCATCTTGGATGGCTTGAACAACAATAAAAACAACGAGGGCGCCTGCCAGGATTACCCAGAAATTCTCACCGGTATCAGCAGCTTTTAGGATTGCTAATATGACGGTGGGCAAGAAACCGATAATCTGCAGATATGGAACCATATTGAGGGCACCGATGAAAAGTCCCAAGGCAATAGCCATCGGAAAGTCGATGATCAGGAACCCAATGCTGAACAAGATGCCGACACAGAAGGCAACAAGTGCCTGGCCGCGGAAATAGCGATTCATTCCATCCTGTATGTCATTGACCAGATTGGATGCAAAGGTACGGTATTTGCCTGGTAACAGGTGAAGCCATCCTTCTGCGATGGATTCATAGTCGAGCAAGATGAATACCACATATAATAAAATGATGAATGAAGCGAATACGCTAAACAGAATATTAATAGATTCCGCAACGAGTGCCCAAAGTTTAGGAACAGTCTCTTTAATGGTATTCATTATATTTTCTTCACTTAGGATTCGGTTCAGTGCTTGAAGGTCGATATGTCTGTGGATAAATTCCGAAAGAGTAGGAGGCACTGTTCCGGAACGATAAGCACCATTAGTCAGATAAGTAACCAACAGATCGTTCATTCGTCCTATTTCGGCAAGCATTGGGGGCACTAAAAGGTAAAAAATGGCAATTCCTACTATGGTAATGCTGAACAATGCGCAGAAAATAGAAATGATCCTGCTTTTAAAGCGTAATTTATACTGGAAAAATTTGACGAGCGGATAAATCATATAAGCGATAAGCCATGCCACAAAAAAAGGTAGCAGTACGCCGCTGAGCCTTTTAAAAAGTATCAGTAATCCCACAATGAGCGCACAGCAGATGGAACCACGTATGAAACTATCAAATGTAATCTTTTTCCTTTCCATAATAATCTGACGTTTGATGTGCGACCTCACCGGAAATGTCCGGGCTTTGCTACCGTGAGGTCATTATGATTTTTCTTTGTCCTCTTGCAGGGCTTTCTGGTAACACTCCCGACATAAAGGTTCGTATTCGGCTGTTTCACCCAATAGCACCTGTTTGTCGTTTTTCACCGTACGGTGTGAAAAAGAGGCTAATTGTCCACATTTTACACAAATGGCATGTACCTTGGATACTTCGTCGGCAATGGCACACAAAGCTGGCATCGGACCAAACGGTATGCCTTTGAAGTCCATGTCCAATCCGGCTATGATGACACGTACCCCGTTGTTTGCCAATTGATTGCATACATCTATTAATCCACTGTCGAAGAACTGTGCCTCGTCAATGCCTACCACATCAATTTCGGATGTGAAAAGCAGTATGCTGGCTGAAGAGTCGATGGGGGTGGAGGAAATGGTATTACTGTCATGTGAAACAACGTCCCCCTCAGAATAGCGTGTGTCAATGGCAGGTTTGAATATCTCTACGCGTTGGCGGGCAAATTTGGCCCGCTTCATGCGACGGATCAGTTCTTCGGTTTTTCCTGAAAACATGGAACCGCAAATTACTTCAATTCTTCCTCTTCTTCTCGTCTCTTGTATATGATCTTCTGAAAATAATACCATGCTGATGTATGTTATAATTGGTTGCAAAAGTAATAGTTTTATTGGCTTCTCGGTGTTTTTTCATTATTTATTTCTACATTTGCGAAGTCATTCAAGAAGAAATTCAGATGTAGATATGCAAGCATTGTTGAACGATATAGAATTGGATATTCAGGAACTTAAATGCCTGATGGAGGCCGTTTCGCGTAAACCGGATTCTGCTTTGCGTGAAGTGGCAAAGAGAAATATTGTGCAAATGCGTGGCCGGTTGGACATCTTACTGGAACAGTTGGATCGGGGAGCAATACCGGAAAACGAACTTCCTGACCGGATTATAAATCCAATGCCGGAACCTGTGTCTGCAGCAGCAGCAGAAGAAGAAGAAGAAGAAATAGTTGTGGGTAACCCGGAGAAAGATGAAGAGCCGGTAATAGTTCCGGAGGCTCCGGAGATGCCGGAACCTGAACAATTGGAGTTGCCTGAAGTGACCGTAGAACCGGCACAATCGGCTGAAGTATCTATGAAGATTGAAACCAATACGGCTTCTACACCTATTTTGGCCGAGCGGATTAAAACAGCCGGAGATTTACGCCGTTCAATCAGTCTGAATGATTCGTTTCGCTTTTCCCGTGAACTGTTTGGGGGAAGCATGGAGCAAATGAATCATGTATTGCAACAGATTGGGGAGATGCATTCACTGGATGCGGCTCTTGTTTTCTTATCTTCTAAAATAAAGGTGGAAGAGGAAAATGAAGCTAAAGTTGATTTAGTGGAACTTCTCAAAAAGTACTTTATATAAAAACGTGATTATTAGGATATGGGAAAACTATATGTGGTACCGACGCCGGTCGGGAATTTGGAGGACATGACATTCAGGGCTATTAAAGTCCTGAAGGAGGTCGACTTGATTCTGGCGGAGGATACCCGTACTTCCGGAATCTTGCTGAAACATTTTGAGATTAAAAACGCGATGCAATCCCACCATAAGTTTAATGAACATAAAACGGTGGAGAGTGTTGTTAATAGAATAAAGGCAGGAGAAACCATTGCTTTGATTTCGGATGCCGGAACACCGGGAATTTCTGATCCGGGTTTTCTGGTAGTTCGTGAATGTGTGCGCAATGGTATCGAAGTACAATGCCTGCCCGGAGCGACAGCTTTTGTTCCGGCGTTGGTAGCATCGGGATTGCCTAACGAAAAGTTTTGTTTCGAAGGTTTTCTCCCTCAGAAAAAGGGGCGTATGACAAAATTGAAATCGTTGGTGGATGAACACAGAACAATGGTGTTTTATGAATCCCCACATCGTTTGCTGAAAACATTGACACAGTTTGCCGAATATTTCGGTCCCGGACGTCAGGTATCTGTGTCCCGTGAAATTTCAAAGATTCATGAGGAAACGGTTCGCGGGACTTTGAGTGAATTGATAGAACACTTTACCGTTACCGAACCCCGGGGCGAGATTGTGATTGTACTTGCAGGAATAGACGATTAATAATAACTTCATTTAAAAACGTAAAACGTAATCGTATGAAAAAGTTAGTAGTTTTATTAGTATGCGCAGCTATGTTGGCTTCGTGTAACGGCCTGGGTGGTGGAAGTAAGGACCTGAAGGCAGAAAATGATTCTCTTTTGATGGAGTTGACCCAGCGCAATGCCGAATTGGACGAAATGATGGGTACTTTCAACGAAGTTCAGGAAGGATTTCGTAGAATAAACGCAGCTGAAAGCCGTGTTGACTTGACCCGTGGCACTATCTCTGAGAATTCTGCAACCGCAAAACAACAAATAGCATCTGATATTGAATTCATCACGAAACAGATGGAAGAAAACAAGGCACAGATCGCTAAGTTGCAGGCTATGCTGAAGAATAGTAAGAATAATTCGGCACAATTGAAAAAAGCCGTTGAATCTTTGACTCAGGAGTTGGTTGCTAAAACTCAGCGTATCGAAGAACTTCAGGCTGAATTAGCTTCTAAGAATATCCGTATTCAGGAGTTGGATGCTGCAGTAACCGGACTGACTGCCGATAAAGAGTCATTGGCTGCTGAAAATGAAGCCAAGGCAAAGACCGTAGCAGAACAGGATAAGGCCATCAATAGTGCATGGTTTGTGTTTGGTACTAAATCGGAACTTAAATCTCAGAAGATTCTTGAAAAAGGGGATGTGCTGAAGAGTGCGGATTTCAACAAGGATTATTTTACTCAGATCGATATCCGTACTACTAAAGAGATTAAATTATATTCTAAACGTGCTGATTTGCTCACTACTCATCCGGCTAAATCTTACGAGCTGGTTAAAGATGATAAAGGTCAGCTGACTTTGAAGATCACGAATCCGAAAGAATTCTGGAGTGTATCTAAATATCTGGTAATCCAGGTCAAATAAGTAGTATAAAACAAACGTAACTGATAAGGGCACGGACTACACAGTATGTAATCCGTGCTCTCTTTTTTGAAATGTACTTGATATATTAATATGAAATATAGAAACCTGTTTTTTGATTTAGATGATACTCTCTGGGCCTTTTCCCAAAATGCGTATGATACGTTTGAAGAAGTTTACGATAAATATGGATTGGGAAGGTATTTCGATTCGTTTTCCCATTTTTATTCTCTTTACCAAAAGAGGAATGCGGAGTTGTGGGTAGAATATGGAAACGGGGAGGTGACTAAAGAAGAGTTGAATCGACAGCGTTTTTTATATCCTTTGAAAGCTGTTGGCGTTGACGATGAAATGCTTGCAAAACGTTATTCTGACGATTTCTTTTTGATAGTTCCTACTAAAAGGAGGCTAATGCCGTATGCGGAAGAGGTACTTTCGTATTTGGCACCTAAATATAATTTGTATATTCTTTCAAATGGTTTCAGGGAATTGCAATCCTGTAAAATGCGTTCGGCAGGCATTGATACATATTTTGATAAAATAATTCTTTCGGAAGATCTGGGAGTGATGAAGCCTTGGCCGGAAATTTTTCATTTTGCTTTGTCGGCTACACAATCCGAACTACGTGAATCATTAATGATTGGGGATAGTTGGGAAGCTGATATTGTTGGTGCCCATGGAGTGGGAATGCATCAGGCTTATTATAATGTGTCCGGACGCACTGATTTTCCTTTCCGTCCTACTTATTCAATGACTGATTTGAAAGAGTTGGTGGAACTGTTGTAACATTTATAGATATATTGTATTTTTGCGTTCAATATAGAACGCATAAAAATACAACTATGGACACTCTCTTGCCTTTTGCTTTACTCTGTTTCACTTCTTTCTTTACATTGACTAATCCGTTGGGTACAATGCCCGTTTTTCTGACCATGACTCATGGTATGACTGATAAAGAGCGGCAAGCGGTTGTTCGCCGTGCCACTTTCGTCTCGTTTATCACTTTAATGGTATTTGTTTTTGCAGGGCAATTCCTTTTTAAATTCTTCGGTATTTCGACCAACGGATTTCGTATTGCAGGTGGAGTGATTATTTTCAAGATAGGCTTTGATATGTTGCAGGCACGGTACACTCCGATGAAATTGAAAGATGAAGAGATTAAAACCTATGCTGACGATATTTCGATCACTCCACTTGCCATACCTATGCTTTGTGGTCCGGGGGCGATAGCTAATGCCATTGTTTTGATGGAGGATGCCCATACCATTGAAATGAAAGGAACGTTAATTGGCATTATTGCTTTGATCTATTTTATTACCTTCTTGATTCTGCGTGCGTCTACCCGATTAGTTAAAGTGCTGGGGGAGACCGGAAATAACGTGATGATGCGTTTGATGGGACTTATTTTGATGGTGATTGCTGTTGAATGTTTTGTTAGTGGATTGCATCCGATATTGGTAGGTATCTTGAAAGAAGGGTTGCTATAAATCAGATACTGATTCGTTCAGAAAAAGAAGAATGCCCGGATACGTTTTATATGTAAATCCGGGCATTCTCTTTATTGTTTGATAAATACTTTAGAAAGCATTATGCTGATTAGCGGCTGCCACCGGCCCACCAAACCGGATCGGTATATACATACTGGCCGTTTCCGAATGCAGATTCTACGTTCGGGTTTGCACTTACATCATCTGCTCCATAAGGTGCGCGAAGTGGGAACTTGTAAGGGTTGTCCAGTTTGATATATTCCTCACCCATTGCTTTGAGGCGGCGTACATCGTTATAGCATTCTGTTGTCTCACCGAAGGCTCCAAGGAATGCAATATATTTCTGTACCATTACCTCTTTTACAGGATTGGCATCGAATAATGGTTTTACGTTGTTGGTGAAATACTCTTCTGCTTCAGCAGTTGTGATAGCTTTAGTAGTCTCTTTAACGCCTCCGTAACTTTTTACTGTAGGAGCGTTAAGTGCAGCTGTTACACCTGTTTCTGCATTTGCAATGGCTGCAACAATAGCATCTTTCAGAGCATCTGCTGCATCATTGGTCTTATTCAAGCGAGCCAATGCTTCAGCTTTCAGGAAAAGTAATTCATGATAGCTCATTAATAAAGTTGGGCATGTTTGCGAATATACGAATATAGGAGTATTATATTCATATTTAACAGACTCTGCCGTACCGTTATCGGCCATTAGGAATCTTGGGTCATCTGCACCGGTTACTTGGATGGACACAGCTTTTTCTTCTCCAGTTACCTTACCTTGTCCAATGCAAAAGATACGGCGTAATCTCGGATCCTTACGTTCTATTAGTTTATCAGCGTAGCTTTTACTTGCAGCCAATCCGTCACGGCTCCACTGGAAGTCAAATAACGGGTTTAAGTTTGTTGCACTATAAATAGAGAAAGCAGCCTGATCCTGAATAGATGTATATGATTTCTCTATGTACTCTAAAATTTTTTGTAAATCAGCTTCTTTTGAAGAAGAACGAGCTAACAGACGCATTGTATAACGAGCTTTCAAGCCGTATGCTAGTTTTAACCATGCTTCTCCGTCACCTTTATATATGAAGTCATACTCACCAATTTCATTGCTTTTGTCACCTTTGGGAAGATCAGTGATTGCTGCATCCAAATATTCCATAATGGTAGTATAAATAGCTTCTTGCTTATCTAATTCCGGGGTCATAAACTGGGGTTGTCCATTGACTAATTCCGGAAGAGCAGCCTGACTGAAAGGTGCATCTCCAAAAGAGTCTGCGATCAGTCCTGCATTGATTGCCGCCAATACTTCGGCGATACCTTTAGTTGTATAGTTGCCTTTCAATTCATCAGAGCTGATATTAATGGCGATACGTGCGTTTTTCAGTGTAGAGTATAAATTGCCCCATACATTGTTAAAAGTAGAGGATGCCGAGGGCTCTCCGTTACGTTTCTCCGCATTTGCCAATTGATTGTCTACTCCAACCATATGCTCTACGTAGGTAGAATAATATGTATTAAAGTCGCCTCCGATATTGCTAAATGCAGTTGCAGTGATTACGTCAGCCAAGATGAATTTGGCAGGTACACTGGTTGTGTGGTCTTTGTCTTCATTAATACGATCCATTGTATCTTCCGAACAGGAAGCAAATGCAACGGAAATCAATGCCACAGACAATATGCCTTTTGATAAATTAAATATTGATTTCATTTTTGTCCTTTTTAGAATTTAACTGTAATACCAAAACCATAGCTTGATGTTCCCGGGAGCGAGAAGCGTTCGAAAGCACCGGCCATGTTGTTATTTCCCTGTGATGATTCAGGGTCAATACCATTATCCATTTCTGACCAAAGCAATAAGTTACGTGCAAAGACGTTTACTGTTACGCCTAAGTATGACTTATCCAGTACCGGATAACTTAAAGCGATTTCGCGTAGTTTCAGGAATGAAGAACCGTATACTCCGGCTTCAGAGATCGTACTCAATCTGTCGAAGTAATTATAAGCGTTCTCACCGCTGATTTTGATGTCATTAGGTGCGTAAGAACCATCTGCCAACTGTTTTACAGCCGGTTTATTGAAGTAGAAGTAATCAGCTTTACGATAGTCTGCTGATTTCTGGGTTACACCATAATAGTCGAGTGTTGACACAGTACCGGCATACATACATCCACCTTGCTTCCAGTCAAGTACTGCAGAGAGGCGGAACTTATAAAATTCAAAAGTAGTATTGAAGCCCAGTCTGAAGTCAGGAGATACACTTCCCAACACTCTGTTTTCACCTAATGTCGGCATACCGTTTTCATCTACGACAATCTGACCATCTTCGTTTCTTTGATAGCTTGTACCATAGATAACCGGGAATTTATCACCGGCACTCAGACGTACTTGCGGATCAACAAAACCTCCTAACATGATGCTTGATACACCCGGAGCTAATTTATCGACATAGTTGTCGATTTTAGAGAAATTGAATGCAAAATCCCAGTTGAAGTTCTTAGTTTGGATCGGATTTACACTCAAAGTGATTTCGTGTGAGTTTGTATGTACCGATCCACCATTTGTGATCAATTCGCTATATCCGGTAGAAGTAGCCAAAGGCACCTCGAATATCTGATCCTTTACATTCTGGCGTGAATATGTATAGTTCAATGAAACTAAACCGTTCCAGAAACTGAAGTCTGCACCGATTTCGTATGATTTGGTGTTCTGAGGTTTCAGATTAGGATCATAAATTTTGTAATATGGAATATATGAGCTGATCGATCCAATAGGATACTGGATAGGAGTTCCTGAAGAGAATCCGCCACCATAGACCGGAGTTTTATAGTAAGAAGGATAGTAAGTACCTGCCTGCCCTACTTCTGCATAAGAAGCGCGAATTTTACCATAAGTCAGAACATCATTCTTCAGTGCTTCCAATTCGGTAAAGATGAAACCAAGAGAAACGGAAGGGTAAGTGAATGAACGGTTGTTGCGTGGCATGGATGAAACAATATCATTACGAACAGTAGCATTCAAATACAACATGCTACGATATGCTAATGAAATGTTACCGAAGTTACCAACGGTACGCTCGCGATGGTAGGTTCCTGTAGACGAATAGATTGATGCGTTAGCTATATGGTTCCATCCTGGGAAATTGAAGTTATTTCCGAGGTTGTATTTGTATTTTGAAGAATTATCGACTAATTCATTACCATATAATACATTTAAGTCAAGTTCCGGAGTGATTTTCCAGTCATAAGTAACAGTTAACAATGAATTTATTTCATTGTTTGTAACGCTCTGCTCTTCAATGCTACCTGTTCCGTTGGAGTGTCCATATCCCCATGTATCGGTATAGTTAGTGGTATAAGCATCGGTACCTAACTGGTATTTTACATCCAGTTTATGATTTTCTGTACCGAAATCAGTAGAATATTTAGCAAATGCATTTCCAAAAAAACGTTGAGTACGTTCTTTAAAAGAGTTATTTTCAACGGCCCAATAAGCACCATCAAAACCGCCTGTTGAACGATACGTGTTTTGTGTATAAGGATCTCCATCAATGTGTGATGGGATACCGGCTAAATCGTAGCTGGACGGTGCACCATATACAGTTGCCAGGATACCATTGTTGGCACCGGTTTGCTTTTTGATTTTAGAATAAACGAAGTTTCCATTGAAACCGGTAGACCAATTCTTGTTCAATTGAGCTTGTGCAGTTAGTTTTGCATTATAACGATCCATACCTGTAGAAGGTACAATACCGTTTGCAGTAGTACTTCCTAAAGACAAAGAGTAACTTCCTTTATCGAGGCTTTGTGCCACGTTTGCACTGCTGTTCCACGTTACACCTGTATTAAAGAAATCTTTAGCATTGTCATATGCACGAGGAGTAGCCCATGGGTCCAGTCCTGCTTTGGCACGCTGGTCTACATAGTATTGCCCCTGATGTTTACCGTATTTCTGGGTATAGGTATTATCCGTATTGCCACCATATTTGGGATCGTTAGCCAGTTCTGAGATCAAAGGACCCCAAGAACGAGAATCTGATGGGCTAAAAGCACCATTAAATCCTTGTGCGAATTCTTTTTGGAAATTCGGCATAGTAGAAACCTTATCGAATGATAAACCAGTGTTGATGGTAACTTCCGGTTTACCTTTACGTGCACCTTTACCGCTCTTGGTAGTGATTACTACCACACCATTTGATGCGCGCATACCATACAGAGCAGAAGCAGCTTGACCTTTCAGGATGTTGATGCTTTCAATGTCATTCGGGTCGATATCTACTGCACGGTTTGCATAGTCAGAGCCTGTAACAGAGTTGAAAGTATCCAAGTCTGTAGATGATGAGATAGGCATACCATCCACAACATACAGGGGAGTGTTATCTCCTGTAAACGAGCGTGATCCGCGAATAGTCATTTTGGAAGAGGCACCCGGCATACCTGATGACGGTGAGATCTCCACTCCTGAAACTTTACCTTGTAAAGCGCTGGAAAGGTTACTACTTGATGCTTGAGTCAGCTTATCTCCTTTCACATCTTGTACGGCATACCCTAACGCTTTTTTCTCTTTTGAGATACCCATTGCTGTTACTACGACTTCGTCAAGTGCCTTAGCATCAGTCTTTAATATCACTTTGATTATCGGTGCAATTGCTACCTCAGCAGTCTGCATACCGATATACGAAATCTGCAAAGTCTTTGCAGAACTGTAGTGTTTGCTAAAACGCTTATAATGTGCGTATTATACAACGATATTGAACTTAGTAAAAAGAAAAAAAGATTTATTAAAACGCTTATTATCAAAATACTACAAATCTTCTATTTTATTGAGAAGCTCAAAATGAAACACTTCATATATCTTACAATAATCAGATAATACATTGATTATCAGTACGAATAAGATTCTGCATTCTATTTCCTATTCTACTACATTTTTCCTTTGTACTAATTGACTATTTGCTTTATATAGATATTTTATTCACCTATCAATAGTCGAAATTTAGAGTAGTGTCACATTCACAGATCGCATATAAGATAAATATTTTTTAATGTGTCTTTCATTTGTATCTTGAAATAAACGACATTTTTTCTTTGAAAAACAGTTTGAATTACTTTTGGCTAATATACAACAAATGTCATAATGAAACTCAATAGGAAGTTCCATTATTGTGAAATAAAAAAGGCCACTCCCTTTAAAGAAAGCAGCCTTTTAATTACATGATTAATCCACTATTAATATCCGGGATTTTGTTGAGCTCTCAAGTTTGGATTTACATTTGTTTCATCAACAGGAATCGGGAGTATAGCTCTAAAGTAAGTTCGGTCAAAGCTTTGCGATTCTTTAATTAGTGAATAATGATACCCCTTATCTGCTTCATCTTTATAGCGAACGATTGTTTCATTATTGCGTAATGCATCAAAGTAACGTTGACCTTCACCAATCATTTCTTTTCTTCTTTCAAGAATGATTCTTTCTACTGTAGCATCTGCTTCCGAAACAGCCTTAGCTTCCGGATTCGCTCTCAGAATAATTTCATTCAGGTATTTAGCAGCTTTATCCTGGTGTCCCCCAAGCTTAGCCGCCGCTTCTGCAGCGCTCAAATATACTTCCGAAAGACGAAGTAAAGGCAGATTATTTAAACGCATTTCACCTACATCGTCCTTATCAGCCGGGAATTTATTAATGAAGATTTTTGCATCGCCATATTCTTCTTTAAGATCCTTATCATACTGAGCCGGCAATACCATACCTATACGAACATCTTTAGGATCCTGACTCAGCATAGCCATAAAGTTTTTTGTAACTATTGCATCCGCATATCCGTTCTCGTTCAGCAAATAAGCAATACCATTACGGTCAGTCCAGTCATCATTACTTGCATTTATAACTTCGAAAATCATTTCGTTCGTATGTGCTCCATTGTTTTTATACCATGCATCTACATATTCTTCATTAGTCCAAAGTTTATATGGAGAGTTGGTTATAATATCTTCAGCAACTTTAAGTGCATTCTCGTTATCACCTTTAGTCAGATAGACTCTGGTAAGCAAGGCTTTTGCTGCCCATTCATTAATATATCCCTGAGTCTTATCTTTAGCAAGATATCCAGAATTAATAGCGTCAGTCAAGTCTCTGATGACTTGCGTATAAACTTCTGCTACTGTATTTCTGGAAGGCAAATCATTTCGTTCCAAAGGTTTCAAGATAACCGGGACACCCAAAGAAGCTCCGTTATCGGCTGTATAAGGCATACCATAGATTCTCACTAAGTCAAAATGAACCAATGCCCTGACAACCAATGCTTCTGAATATATTTTACCTATTTGTGCTTCTGTTGCGTCAGTCACCTTTTTTTCGTTAATTGCTTGAATCAGACGATTGGCACGGCGAACTACATTATAAGGTATATTCCACATATTAGGAGCATCATCCACAGTATAGCGCATCTCATAGCATGATGACGAACGCATACCCTGAGTTCTGGCTTGCATATCCTCAGCACGGACATCTCCATAATAAAACATACGGGCACCGTAATAGCTGGTGCTATTAGAGTTTCCCTGAATACCATCATACATACCTGTACGTGCAGTCAGAGCATCATTATAGTTTGTAATTGCATCTTCTGATGGAATTCCGTCAGCAGGTTTTCTATCCAGCCAATCATTCCCGCAGGAAGACAAACTTAGGATAGTAGCAACCAGTGTTATTGATTTATATATCTTTTTCATAAATTCTTTTTTCATAAATTGTTTCTACTTGATTAAAAACCGATTTCAATACCAAATGTAACAGTTCGAAGAGCCGGAGTCTCGAATGTACACAATCCGTCAACCGGAACTTCCGGGTCAACATACAAACTCTTTTTCTTCCAAGTTAGCAGGTTGTTTCCTGAAACATAAGCTCTTAATTTACTGATACCTGCTTTAGACGACCAGTTTTGCGGTAAAGTGAATCCCAAAGTCATATTCTTCACACGTAAATGATCTGTAGACATCAGCCAACGCGAAGAGGCTTTATTAGTGTTACCGTATGCAAATTGTGGCAATTTGGCATTATCACCTGTTTTCTGCCAGGTATCTTCCATCTTGTAATAAGCAGGAACATTACCCACATAATTATAAGTACCTCCATTAGATTGTAGCCAGGTAGCATAATCATAAGCATGTCCGCCTAAAGAGTAAGTCAGGGTTAAATTGAAATCAATAAACTTCCAACTGATATAATTGGTCAAACCACCTTGTACTTTAGGTTCGATAGAACCGATAATCGTTTTATTAGCAGCAGCAGAATTTGTTGTTGTTTCACGGCTACCATCTTCACCGTTTATATAATACAGTTCTTTACCTGTTTGAGGATCAACACCTGCATATTCATAGGCATAGATAGAATAATATGGTTCACCCACACGGTGGATAGAAACCCCATCAATGATTTCCTGTTGTTCGCCATCCAACTTGGTCAGCTTATTCTTATTATGTCCTAAGTTCAAGGAAGTAGTCCAGAAAAGGTCCTTGTTCTGGATGTTGGTAGACTTCAATTCCAATTCAAAACCACGATTTCTCATTGAGCCAACATTCACAAGCATATTAGCAGTACCCGCACTATTGATTACACCGACTGCAGCAGAAATCGGTTTATCCATTAAGAGATCTTTTGTCTCACGGTTATACCACTCAGCAGAAATAGTCAACCTATTGAGTAGTGTAAGGTCAATACCGATATTTGTGGCATAATTCTTTTCCCATTTCAGATTCGGATTATAGAAACGAGCTTCTGACGAACCACCATTTCCATTATAATTATATCCAAATTCATATACCCCCATATATCCGTAATAGTCTTTGGGCTGTGTACCATTTACACCGTAAGAAGCACGGATCTTAGCATCAGTAATAACATTGGATAATGATTCCATAAATGCTTCCTGTGAAAGTCTCCATGAACCTGATACAGACCAGAAATTGCCCCAACGACTATCTCTTGATAAACGCGAACTTCCATCACGACGGAAACTACCACTTACATAATATCTTCCGGCATAATCATAATTCAAACGTCCTAAATAGGAAGTCATTCGATAACTATTAATGTTACTGGCACCTCTTGAAACACCTGCATTTGTAATCTCCGGTAAGTAGGATGGATAAGTATTACCATTAGTATAGGTATAATCGTATTTGTAATCCTCCGTTTCAAATCCCAACAGTACATCGATATTATGGTGTTCTGCAAATGTCTTGTTGTAAGTTAACTGAGTTTGAGTATTCAACTTGCTTCTGTTCATCATATAGCGTTGAAATACCCCTTTTGAAGAACGACCATCATTGGAACGAGGATCCCACCATACACGATTGTTTGTCTGGTTAAAATCATAACCCAAAGTTTCTTTTATATTCAAATTATCCCAGATATTCCATGTTGCGGCCAATGTATTCAAAGTACGCACAATTGTACTACGATCATAATTATACGTTGCAGTCTGAAGAGGATTGGCACCATTCAAAGCAGGGAAACTCGTACTAAATGTACCATCTTCATTATATGGGAATGTAGAGGGAGAAGCTGTCATAGCCAGACACATGATGGGGCTTGAGAAACTAGTCCCTTCCGAGTTTACTTTTTGATTTGAATTTGTAAACATCGTACTTGCCTCAATTGTAACGCGGTCTGCCGTATGACTCATATTTGCACGTCCGGTGATACGCTCGTATCCAGACTGTAGTGTAATACCTTCCTGTTTGGTGTATCCAAAAGAGGTATAGAATTTAGTCCGCTCATTTCCTCCTTGAGCATTTACTTCATAATTTTGGTGAGAACCGTTTCTGAAAAGAATATCTTCCCAATCAGTATATCCGCTCCAAGGTTTTGCAGCATATTTATCAATATTATTATCTGCATAGTTCGTGGCATAAGCTTCATCCTTTCCAGAATTTAAAGCATAGTTTTTAAGACCCATATATAGGATATCGCGTCTATCTTCACCATTCAGAATGGGACGATAATCAATAGCTTTGTTGGAGAATCCCCAGTCTGCCCTCACATTGAGTTTCAATTTTCCTGAAGCTCCCTTTTTAGTAGTAATTACAATAACACCGTTTGCTGCGCGTGAACCGTAAAGTGAGGCAGCCGCTGCATCTTTAATTACCGTCATTGATTCGATATCATTACTGTTGATGGTGGACAATAAGCTATTACCTGACTGAGAATAAGTGAATTGACTTGCGTCACCAGTCATTACAGGTACTCCATCAATGACGTATAACGGATCATTGCCGGCATTAATTGACCCCATTCCACGAATACGTACAGATTCAACAGCACCCGGTTGTCCGGAAGTAGACGTAATCTGTACACCGGCAACAGAACCGGCTAATTTATCTTGTACACTTAAAGAAGGAACATCCTGAAGTTTCTCCGTCGTAATACTTGATGCCGCTCCCGTAAAAGATGATTTTTTAAATGTACCATATCCTGTTACAACGACTTCGTCCAACACTTCCGTATCAGGTTTTAGCGTAATCTTCATAACAGGCTTAATCGCCACCTCAACAGTTTGCATACCAATATACGAAATCTGCAAAGTCTTTGCAGAACTGTAGTGTTTGCTAAAACGCTTATAATGTGCGTGTTATAAACAGTGCATGAACTTGGTATACATGTCTGTTCTCTATATCAATAATTTAATAATCAGTCAAATATAAAAATACTAAGAAGCCAAAGTTATTATATGTTTTATTATATCTCCCTCATAATAAGCATATAAGATAATGTCAATCAGTGTTATATAAGCAATAAGCTTTGGTCGTTATTCTACCATTTCGCTTCTCCAAGTAAATTCCGTTTTTTGTATGTACATATTTTTGATCTAAATCCTCAAAATATCATTTTTTGTTTTTTAATCACTTTCCAGATAAAAGATAAGTTTAATTTTTTCCTGTATTATCCTTTTAGATTCTTGAATGACAGATACAAATAACAAACCCACTACAAGTAGTTTCACTCGTAGTGGGTTCATTGTATAAATTTTACTACTTTAGATTAATATCCGATATTTTGTTGATCTTTCATTGCTGGATTGGCATCTATTTCATTTTGTGGGATTGGTAATAAAGTCTTGTAGAAATCACGGTTAAAACTGCGTACTTCCTCTTTTAATGCTTGTTGCCATCCCTGATCTTCTTTAGATGTATAACGAACTATAGTTTCATTATTACGCATCGCATCAAAAAAACGGTGTCCTTCGCCTATCAATTCTTTTCTTCTTTCCGATAAAACCCTATCAACCGTAACAATTGTACCCTGCACTGTGTTAGCCGGATTAGCACGTTTTACAATAGCATCTAAATACTTTATAGCTTTATCATTCTGATTGCCTAATTTGGCAGCAGCCTCAGCTGCATTTAAGTATACTTCTGACAAACGAAGCAACGGAACATTGTTATAACGTAAATCACTTAACCCATCTGCAGGATATTTATTTAAAAAGACTGTATTTGTCCCATACAACTTCTGGAAATCCTTAGTTGTTGGAGCTAAAAATACACCTAAGCGTACATCCTTCGGATCTTCATTTAACAAATCGAGAAACTTTTTAGTTGCAATTACGTCTGCATATCCATCCTCATTATATAGGTAGGCGATACCCTCACGATCTGTCCAGTCTGTAGAACCAGTAATAGCTATTTCAAAAAGCATTTCGTTAGAATGAACTCCACTGATTTTGCTCCATGCGGCAACATATTCTTCATTAGTCCAAAGTTTATATGGAGAATTGGTTATAATATCTTCAGCAACTTTGAGTGCATTCTCGTTATCACCTTTAGTCAGATAGATTCTGGTGAGCAAGGCTTTTGCTGCCCATTCATTGATATACCCCTGAGTCTTATCTTTAGCAAGATATCCTGAGTTAATAGCATCAACCAAGTCTTTGATAGCTTGCGTATAAACCTCTTCTACTGTATTTCGGGGCAATTTGCTATCTGAATCCAATACCATAGTAACTACAGGAACACCCAATGAAGCAGGTGCTCCAGGAGCAGTATAGGTTTTACCATACACACGTACCAAATCAAAATGTGCCATAGCCCGGGCTACTTTTGCTTCTGCTGCATACTGAGCAATGATATCCGCTGCTTCTTCCTTATCAGTCAGTTTTCCACTTTCTGCTGCTTCAATAATTCGGTTGGCACGTCCAATAATAACATAAGGCGTTTGCCAGATATCAGGTGCATTGTCCGCAGTTGAATAAGTCATGTCATAACTCAATTGAGAACGGCTGCCGGATTTTTCTGTCTGCATATCTTCGCCTCTTACCTCTCCATAATATAACATACGAGCAGCATAATAATCGTTGAAATCGCTAGTTCCCTTAATCATTTGATACATTCCAGCACGTACAGAAGAGAGGTCAGCACTCGTAGTAACAGCTTCATCTGCTTCCACCTGGTTGCCTGGTTCTACGTCCAGCCAATTATTGACACACGAAGACATGCCAACCGTTAAAGTAATAGCTATTAATGCTTTATATATTATATTCTTCATATTTATTTTCTTTTTTAATTATTAAAAACCAATTTCTATACCGAATGTATACGTTCTTAATGCAGGCATTTCGAACGTACACAAGCCATCTACAGGCATTTCCGGATCAACTAACAAGTCCTTTGATTTCCAAGTTAGCAAGTTGTTAGCAGAGAAATAAACTCTCGCCTTGGAAATTCCCATTTTAGATAAAAGATTCTTGGGTGCAGAAAATCCTAATGACAGATTTTTCAAACGAAGATAGTCAGTAGGCATTAACCAACGCGATGAAAGTACGCGTGAGTTCCCATATTTGAATTTAGGCAATTTAGCATTATCTCCCTCTTTTTTCCACATATCTTCCAATTTATAGTATGAAGGAATAGCCCCATAAGATGTATAAGTGCCACCGTTGTCATGTAACCAGGTTGCATAATCTACGGCTTTACCCCCTAAAGAATAAGTTAGTGTCAGATTAAGATCAATAAATTTCCATTTTAAGAAATTTGTTAATCCGCCTTCTACTTTCGGATCATGATGTCCAACAATGACTTTCTGAGCTTCAGAAGT
This sequence comes from Bacteroides sp. FSHCM14E1, assembly GCF_019633785.1. Taxonomy (NCBI): domain Bacteria; kingdom Pseudomonadati; phylum Bacteroidota; class Bacteroidia; order Bacteroidales; family Bacteroidaceae; genus Bacteroides; species Bacteroides sp. FSHCM14E1. The sequence continues at coordinate 4,888 of NZ_JADKYL010000003.1, read as the reverse complement.
CAGGGTTGTGGTTTCATTAGTGCCGTTGTTTTTATAATACATTTCATTACCTGTTTTGGGATCGACACCTGCATATTCGAACATATAATAGGAATAGTATGGTTCACCTACACGATGTATCAACGCACCGTCTATTTCATCCGTTTGGATACCATCCAGTTTAACCAATTTATTCTTATTATGCCCAATGTTAAAGGTCGTTGTCCAGATCAGATCCTGAGTCTGCAGATTAGTTGAGGATAAACTAAACTCGATACCCTCATTTTCCAGAGAACCTACATTCTGCAAAGCTGTCGGAGCAAAACTGATTGGATCATAATAACCTGGAACATAAGAGATCCGTTTATTCATTAACAAATCACTTGTTTTACGTGTATAATAATCCACAGTTAGACTCAGACGTTCCCATAAAGTCACGTCTAATCCAAGGTTAAAAGCTTTATTCTTTTCCCATTTCAAATTAGGACTCCCGATGCCAATAATTCCCATACCCGATTGTCCATTATAAATTTGTCCAGCCCTATACATATTAGTCATATAACTATAATAAGTACTGGGTTGTGTCCCATTTACCCCATACGACAAACGAAGTTTACCATCAGTTATTACATTTCTGATAGATTCCATAAATGACTCTTGCATAAATCTCCAAGATCCGGATACAGACCAAAAGTCTCCCCAACGATTATTTCTTGCTAAACGGGAACTTCCATCACGGCGGTAACTGACCCCTGCATAATACTTATTATCAAAATTATAATTCACACGCCCCAAAAAAGAAGTTAAACGCGATTTATCACGGTTACTATTAGAAGAGGTTTCTCCTGCATTTGCAATTTCATTCTTGTAACCAGGATATTGAGAACCATGAGTATACACCCAAATATCCGTGAAGTCTTCTGTTTCAAACCCCAATAAAGCATCCAAGTTATGTTTTTGGCCAAATGTCTTGATGTAAGTTAGCTGGGTCTGGGTTGTCAATGTTTCCAGTGTACGATTATAACGCTGAAATACTCCATTGGAAGAACGTCCGTCCATACTACGAGGATCCCACCATACAGATTCAATTGAAGAAGTATAATCAAAGGCTATTTTTTCACGTAACTTTAACTCATCCCAAAGAGTAACAGTAGCTGTCAATGTATTAAATGAACGTGTAATATCATTACGATCATAATTATAAGTACGTGTTTGGACCGGGTTTGCGCCATTCGTCAAAGGAAAATTAGAACTGAAGGTTCCATCTTCATTATAGGGAACGACAGAAGGTGACGCTGTCCAAAAAGCATTCATAATAGGACTGGCAAAAGAAGTTCCTTCGTTAGTCATATTCTGATGAATACGTGAAAATAAAGTAGAAGCTTCTAATCTTACACGTCCTGTTTCATGAGATAGATTTGCATTACCTGTCATGCGTTCTAAACCCGAACGTTCAGTAATTCCTTCTTGTTTAGTGTAAGCCAAAGATGTATAAAATTTCGTCTTCTCTGTTCCACCTTGAGCACTGATTTCATAATTCTGGTGACTACCATTTTTGAACAAGATATCTTTCCAATTTGTCCAACCGCCAACTGGTTTTGCAGCAAAAGTATCAATATCATCTTCTAAAGCAACTTCAGCCTGGGCTGCAGTCATACCCTCTTCATCCATATAATAATTCTTTAGACCAAACTTAATCAATTCACGACGATCATCTCCACTAAGAGTCGGACGGTAATTGACTGCTATATTGGAGAATCCCCAGTCACTACGAAAATTAAATTGAGTTTTTCCTGTGGATCCCCTCTTAGTTGTGATCACAATAACACCATTAGCAGCACGTGAACCGTAAAGTGAGGCAGCCGCTGCATCTTTGATGACCGTAATTGACTCTATATCATTACTATTTAAGGTAGCCAATACGTTGGTACCGGTACTATTATATCCTTCACCTGTATTGGGAGTATTAAAAGCGCTAATATTTCCTGATTGTACTGGGGTGCCATCAATTACATATAAAGGATCATTCCCTGCATTCATAGAACCCATTCCACGAATACGCACGGATGTTGTAGCTCCCGGTGCACCTGAATAGGAACTGATTTGTACTCCCGGGATAGAACCTGCAAGTTTATCTTCTACAGCCATAGTGGGGATATCTTGCAATTTTTCAGTGGCCATTGTGGATGCTGCACCTGTGAAAGTCGATTTTTTAAATGTACCATATCCTGTCACCACTACCTCATCGAGAATTTCGGTATCTGATTTTAATATAATTTTCACAACTGGTTTAATTGCTACCTCAACAGTTTGCATACCAATATACGAAATTTGCAAAGTCTTTGCAGAACTATAATTGTACTATAAACTGTTTATTATCAGTATTTTATAAAAGATACAGAGAACTTGTGCTTATACTACGATATCAATGGTTATATGTTTGAATATCAAATATATATGATAACAGTACTAACAATAAAAGCTGAATGATTCCTATATCGATCTCCCACTATTGTACACGTAATCCGCTTATTGTAAGTGAAATATAGATTAAAAAGTATACGATTGAAAAAAGAATGTTATACTCAATAGTTCCAAACGAAAAAAAAAGTCATAAAGCAGTCTATTATTATTTTACATAAACGGTTTAGAAATGAAAAAGGATAATTACTAATTTGATATTTATATAAAAACAGAGAATGCCAACCTAAATTTCCTTATAATAGGATTAATAAACTTATATATTTAATAAACAGCCAATTAAACCGTTCACATTTTGCATGTAGGAAGTTAGTTTTAACATCATGTTAAAACTAACTTCCTACATGCAAAGAATTAGTGATTTTCAATCAGAAAACAAGTTCTTTATAGAAGCGGTACTTGCGAACTGTGATTCGTGTTAACAATGTTAATAGCCAATACATCTACGTAAGGCACAAATCTCTGTTACATGTAAGATACTTTGCGATTATTTTTAGACTTTTCTAAGTCTCGTACAATAGTTATGTCCATTATATTAGTATAAACTTGAGTTGTCTTCACGCTTTTATGTCCCAATAGCTTTTGTACAGTAGTAATATTGACTCCACTGTATATTAATAATGTAGCATTGGTATGGCGAGCGGTATGGAACGAAATACGTTTATTCAACCCTGATAATTTTGCTATGATCAATAATTCCTTATTCACATTTGAATTATCTCTAAGCTTAAAAAAATCAGCAAGATTATCCTGATATTTATTCAAGACTTCTATTCCTTTTCCCTCAAATAAAAGATAAAGCGGAAGGCGTACTTCCGTATTCGTTTTCACAGATTTATAAATAAGCCAGGTTTCCTGATGCATTTTCACTATGTTTTCAGGGGATAAGTTGGTGAAGTCAGAATATCGTAATCCTGCATAACAACAAAAGAGGAAAGCATCTTTTGTCTTTTCCAGTTTCATAAACCGACCATCCAATTCCAAACTTTCAATCTTTCCTAATTCTTCTGGAGAAAGGTGAGTATGGCTGTTTTCGATACTTTTAATTTTATATTTTCTAAAGGCATATTTCTGTATCTCCATATATTCTTTATTTATGGCTACATTGATATGTCTTTTCAAATGTTTCATGTGCTTCGCAATGGTATTGGTGTGATACCCTTTTTGCTGGAGGTAATGATCAAATGAGGATATAAATTCAAATGTCAGATCTGAGAATGACACATCTTTCTTATAGCCTCTCAATAACTCCAAAGTTGATAAATGGTTACGTTTGGTACTCTCCTTCAATGAAGATTTGGCTATTTCGTTGCGGAAGAACGCAATAAACGAAGTTCCATCATCCTGACTTTCCATTGAATTTTTTAGTGAATCCAATGAAATTTGTTTTCCCTGTTGCCACAATCCCAGTTCTTTCTTCTCTATTTCTGCCATGAACTCATAGAGCATGTGATTGATAGCATCCGCATTAGGGTGGTTTTTAACCATCCTTTTCTTGAAATCCCATTGGTCAGGACTCAAGTAAACCTTGGTAGAAAAATATTTCTTCTTCCTGTTTAAGTAAGCCTCAACCTGTACCAACGCCATCCCTTTTTTGTTCAGGCTCTTTTTTCTATTATACACTAAACTGTAAATAATTTTATCCATTTCCTTTATTTTTAATTAATACTATGGACAAATAAGACGTGCATAGACTCAATATTAGAATTGAATAAGATTTAATATCTGCTAAAACCTGCTATTTTTTATATAGAAATAACTAATTTGTATTTTTAAAAAGTGGCTAATTTATATTTATAAAAACTTCCTTAACAGAAAAACGAGCACTATTTTTGCTCATATTAAGCCTTGAATATACAAAAATGGACCAAAATACATATTATTAGCACCTGCAACATGTTAGCAATACAAACCTCGTTTACGTTTTTTAAGGCATATTTCTATGTTATTAGACATAAAATTGCGCATTTAGATAACGATTTGTTATATTTGCAAGGTTTTTTTATAGAAATAATTGTTCGTTTCATATTTCTTAATATATTTGCATTTTGTTAGAGTAAAGAAACAATTAATGTAAAGTTAAACTTTAAGAGAGAATTTATGAAAAGAAAATTAATGCTGTTATTGACTTGCCTTTTTATAGGTATAGGTCTAGTAACCGCCCAAACTCAGAAGGTAACAGGTGTTGTTATTTCTGAAGAAGATGGGCAACCAGTTGTTGGAGCCTCTGTATTAGCTAAGGGCACCACTGTAGGTGTTATTACTGATCTAAATGGTAAATTTACGTTATCTGGTATACCAAGTTCTGCAAAGACTTTGCAGATTTCGTATATCGGTATGCAGACTGCTGAGGTAGCAATTGCACCTAATATTAAAGTGATATTAAAGACTGATTCTAAGGCACTTGATGAAGTGGTAGTAGTAGCTT